>QEFD01000062.1 GCA_003086435.1 Acidianus hospitalis | reverse complement strand
CACTTTCATTTCAATCATTTTATGTTCAATCATGATCGAGTGTAGGGACTTAGCCCTCAACCACAGGTGAGTCATGGGACTCCAACGGCACGGGGCTCACATCGCTGCTCCCACCCTTTTGTCCACATCGGTGTGAGAGATCATTATTTATCAACAAAAATTTGTTATAAACAAATATAAAAAATTTCTATTAACGTGAAAAAGGATTCAGCCCGCTAAAACCTGTGTCAATTATAAACCATTCATTCATATTGTTAATTTTAGCCTTAATTCTCATAATAGAAAATAAACTTCTTCCGGTCCTTTTATCTTTATTCTTTCCCTTCTTCATAACTATCTGCGGATTTTACGCGAGTAATGTAACAATCATTTCTCCTTATCAGCCTTATGTAGTTTACGTTAACGGTAAGGAATACGCTAAGGGATGTACAAACAGCCTGGGCGAAGGTTCAGTAACACTGACTGTATCCTCTCCTTCTATGGTAGTGAATATTAGCTTTCCTTTGCAACACGAGTACCGCGTTATAACGATTTCTGCTTATAACAAGGCAGACGTGCACGTAGAATATCCGGTCACACAGTACGCATTGCTAGGCATCTCTGTAGTTTTAGTTGTGGTTTCGTTACTGATAGAGGGAAAGAGGAAGTAAGTGATGAAAAGAGTTACATAGCGAGACAAATGGGAAGAGCCGTCTCTCCTTCTACTTTTTTCTGTCATACAAGGTCTTACATTGTTGTCAAGATAGGGAAGTTGTATCTTTATTGGGAAGAGGTAATTAACTAAGAGTATCTTAGTCTTAGGCTCTTGTATCTAGCACTACGTCGTATTTCTTGAGCTTTAGCAAGCAATGAAAGTTACATAAACGAATTAGCAGTCTGGCTGATCTTACAAAAACTTAACAGCATTATCCCTTCTTAGCATTTAAAACTTTTGTGCTTTGAAGGTGATAGTTGCTCATTCTTAAGAGAGATATTGGTTATAAAGGTTTAGTTCTAATAATAGGCTTACGCCTTAAACGTTATCGCGTGTTACTGTTCTATAGAGAGATTATTGCTATACGAGTATGACTCTTTTGAAAACTGATTTACACGATTAACATTATTTTTACTCTAACTATAATATTAGGTATTTCGCTCTTTATTTAAAGAAATTAAGGGTAATCAATGGGGTAGATCTGGCTTATGTTTCCTTTATTATCTAAGATAAACAACGTACCGAAGGGATTAAATTGAAGTTCGACTATCCTATTGCTTACAAATCCTCTAAAGCCCAACTTTAGTTTTTTGTTTTTATTGTTTATTAATGGAAATATTATTTCTCCAGTAATTTGAAATCCCTCAATAGGATTTTCAATTGTGTTGACAACAGTTTCATTGAAATCATTAATTATTATGCCTTCAGGTTTCGTTGCAAATATTTCCTCTACGTATTTTTCTACGCTGAGTGCTAATGATTGTTTTATCTGAGAGGGAGTAGGAGGATTTACCATGGTTAATATTCTATTTAAAGCTTTAAAAAATGTTTTGCTATAGATAACTTCTGTATTAACAATAATAGTAGAACTGTGTTTAATTAAGGTTATAATAAAGATACGATAATAGTTACCCACCAGCTAAGAGAAGCGTGTTGATAAAATTTCCCTTAATAAAAGATTATATTTGAATTTAAGTACTTTTTAGATTATTTTTATTCTTTTCTATAGTCATTAAGAATTCCACTAAGCCTTTTCAAAGTCCTATCTGGTAGTGGAATTTTTGCACGGGTCTTAGAATTTCAACTACACTGCGTAAACAATGTCTAAACAACACCAATACTACTAGTTATAGAATAAAAGGTTTCCCAATTATTTAGATATAATGCTAATATAATTTATGAATGATAATAAATCATTATTATTAATTAGTTGTAACCCATTTACATCACTAAACTTAATGTGAAAGTCCTTATAATTTTGTTCAGTATATAGTTCAAGAGTTGCTCCATAATTGTCATAATATGCTAAAACTCCTATATGAGAATTAAATACTTCCATGTATCTATTTATTTGTGAGAATCCTTTAATTCCAGGTTTTTTGGCCTTTACTTCTATAGGAATTATGCTATTTCCTTTAATTATTGCAAGGTCTACTCTATTCGAGTAGTTAGATAATATAGGTCTCATTAGTCCATATTCAACCGCTACATCGAATCCGTTTTCTCTTAACGCTCTACCAAGCTCAAATTTTAGGGAGGCTTCGTTTCGCAAATGTCTTTCGTATTCTCTTTTATCTATAGGAGTAAGTGTTTGGTACGGTTTAAGTGTTTTAAAAATGGAATTTACTACATCATTCATGGATTTGAAAAACTCGGGAGTTGACAGCTCATAAGCATAATTTTTCACGTCATTATAACTTGCTATCTGTAATTGATAGTATTCTTGTGATGAATAACCTATTATGCATGCGTAATATAATGCTGGAACGTCCCTTGCATATTCTTTCAATTGATCCCATGCTTGCGTGCAGGTTCCGTAGTCACCTTTGAACTCTATTACTAAGACCGGAGTAAGATTCGAGTCTACTAGTACTAAATCTGTCCTTCTATATTCAAATAGAGGATTCTTAAACTTAATATTGTTAGTCATGTTATATTTTTTAAGATAATTTATAAGACTAGCATAAAATTCCAATTTAGTGTCTTCTTCCGTATTCCTAGTAGGGAAATCTTTATAAAAATCGCTCATGATTTATAATTGTTTTTACTGATATAAAAAGATTGCTGGCAATAATTTAGAAAGAATTTCATAACAAAATTAATATCTAATATATACGACTTTATTTGATGAATCATTGTTTATTTTCAATAATTTTATGTAGATATTCGCTTTTAACTTTGTATTAAGAAAACTCAACGAGTAGTATTTATTGCTAACAAGGACTTCTCCACAATATATATAATATCAGAAAGACTTTGCATTATATTTATGATTTATGCTATTATTTAAAATAGGGAGATACCTAAAAATAATGTAATATAAAATTTAATTTTAGAATAATTAAAGCTAATTTTATTAGTATATAAATAGTGTATATTTGCATGTATATAGAATAGTTTATATATTTAATTACCTAATTTATGTTGATAAAATATGAGTAAAAGATCAAATAAAAATAAGACTTATAATGCCCTTTCAGAGCATAAGTGGAAAATTAAAATGCTAAGAATATACAGCAATATGATGGGCGACAAATATGCAAAGGAATTTGTAAACGAAATGGCTAAAAATTATGAGGATAATTACGTAAAGAAGTATGCTATACCCCATATTATTCTAAGATCTATTATTAATAAATATTTTAGCAAGACGCAGAGTCTTTTAGGATGGCAGATAGTTAATGAAGCAATTAAAAATGAATGCAAAGAAGATGCAAAGCTTTACTTAATTCGTAAGTACTCTGCCTTAGGAATACCAGAACCTATAATTAAAAACATGCTATGCGAAATATGTAATCAGTTAAATAAAATGTGAAATACAACCTAAAAATTTAATTAAATGTTTTTATATATCTATGGTTAATTTTTTATTTACATATTAATTGTATTGATGTAATATATTTCCAAAAATTATTAGCTAAATGCGTAAGACAACAAAGTTTCATTGAATTATTTTTGTAAAACTAGATAAGAATAATTATTAGCACATAAAGAGTGAGTAGTAATTGGAGAACTTTGCACAGGAAAATCATAACTTACGAACAATTTTCTCGCTCATAACTCTGATAACCACGTATTTTCAAACGCATCATTAAACGGTTAACGATATTGAGAGAATAATATTTAACGTAAGGAGAGAAATTTTGCTTAAAGTGCCCAAAAAATACAAAGAAAAGGTTGCTCAGGTTCATTAAAAGCTTTTACGCAGCAAGAATAATTTAACAAATAACAGTAGATAAGTGTAATAATTTATCAATTTTTATATCGTATAAAGTCTTTTAACTGTCTTATTAGTTGGATTTATCGAGATTTATTAAATAATTACTCTAATACGATTGGCAATTAATCTAATGTGCAACTTAGAGAGATTTAATTTTATATTTTTACTGCAAAATTAATAAATAATACAATCATTATAATATATTATTAATTCAATTATATCTGTAAAGATAAACATATATATTAAGTTTTATATTATATTGTAGTACTATACCGCCCTAATGACGCGAATAGTTTATATAGATTTCCATAGGAAAAACACATGGAGTTCCCTTAGGATAACATCGTATTATGGAATCTGTTATTTTTATATTATGAAATATACTCTAAATTATGGCAAGTGGAACTGCCGAAGTAGATGAATACGTCTTTGTCCCATTAGTAAATGATGTAAATTATGAGTATAATAAGCAAACACAAATTCTTACTCTCAAGAAAGGTGATACATCTATTAGTATTAAAATTGGCAGTGGTGAACATATTTCTAAAACAGAGGGAAAAAGGAGTAGGAACAATAATAAATACGTAGAGATTCATAATATTTTAGTTCTTACTGGATATGCTATAGATGAAGATAGTTTAGGGTTGGTTCAAACACTAGACCCTTGTGATTATGTTAAAGGAATTCTCATAAATGGTGAAATAGCCTCACTTGCTGGTCTATCTAAACAAGAAATTACCCTTTCTAAAGCTGAAGTAATGAACAAATTATATTTTATAAGGAAATCTAACGTTAATCTTAAGAATAACATAAAGATTAATTTAATAACTGAATCAAAACCTGTAAGAAAAACTAATTATCGTTCCTTAAAAATTGATAATAAGAATGAAATGGAAGAATTTAAGAATAAAATAAAAGGAATTATTGATCTATATGACATTCAGAATAGTGAAGATATCAATAATCTAGTAGAGAAACTTAGTGATATAATCAATTATTATAGTATATAAATTGGAAGGAACCTCTATGCCTTATTACACTTTTTCTGAACCGTTTTTTATTCACGCGATTACTCATCTTCACGTAGGTTCTGGTTCATCTATAGAGGAGGAAATAGACTTACCTTTTCAGAGGGACGAGCTAGGCTATCCAACAATTTACGCTTCTAGCTTGAAAGGCGCTATAAAGTCATTTCTTCTAAAGGAATTTGCACATACTAAAGACGTGATTTATAAGGTACTAGGCGAGGATGAAAATCCTGAGGAAGCCTCATTAGGTACTTTTTTGGACGCAATACTTTTTGCTATACCCTCAAGGATTATCGAAATTGATAGCGCAAAACCTCATGTTTGGGTTTACGTTACCACATATGAGCTCTTAAAGAAGGTTAAATCGTATTTGGACTCGATCTCTCAATTGTCTAACGCTTCCTTCAGTAATTTGCAAAATACTATTGATAGAGTACTTCATAATGAAGGAAAGAACATTGCGCTAGGCAATAGTTTGAAGACCGCTATTTTAAATGAGGACTTTCACGTTGAATTGGAGGAGGCTCATGACGTTAAAATTCCCAACATAATTAATGATAATGTTCCATTACTGGTATTAGAAGATTCTATAGGGAAGGAGGTAATCAATAGGTCTTTAATTAGGGTTAGGAGGATAAGGATAGATAAGGATAAGAAAACTGTGGTAACCGGTGGTTTGTGGTCTGAGGAATACGTACCGATGAAGACTATTTTCTTTTCTGCATTTTTAGGCAAGGAAAGTGAGGGGAATGCAATATTTGACAGCTGTATTTTAAGGAAGCTGAAATACGTTATTCTTGGCGGTAAGGAGACCATAGGGAAGGGAATAGTTGAGTTAAGGTGGGGAAGAGATGTTTTACGATGATTATAATTTAGCTCTTGACGCGTTCAATAAGGTATTAAATTCTCTAAAAGGAGAAGCTAAGAGTAAATTTAGGAGTAGGGCTAGGGATATGGTGGAGGAGATATATACTTCTGGGTTCATCCCCACGTTGTTTTACATAATATCAAAAGCTGGGTTAGAGAATAATGATAAGATAGATAAACTAACCGCGTTATTAAATTCTCCCTCTTCAGAGAGCATTGATCTGGGCAGTAGTGATGAGGCTTCTTATATGGCCTATTTGTTTGTCATTCTGTACTATCTGTCTGAGAGAAACATTATAGATAAAAAGTTTCTAATTGATAAACTCAGGTGTAACCGTTTAGAACTCATAGACAAGTTGTATGAGTTGTCTCCTATAATTTCCGCCAGGATAAAGAGGTATTTAATGGCAATAAAGAGATTGGCTGAGGCTTTAATAGAGGTGAGGTAAATGGAAGAGTTGTTAATGTCTTTTAAGCTAAAGGCTATTTATCCGTTAACCGGAGGTTATAATAGGCATAGTATAAACGAATTTTATGAAGAGAACGTTAGGCCAACAGAAATTAAGGGTTTATGGAGGTGGTGGAATAGGGTTTTATTCAATACAGTAAGTTATGTGAAAGAAGTTAAGCTTTACACTTACGAGTCTATAGATAGGTTATTTGAAGACGTTTTTGGAAGTGAAAACAAGAAGTCTGCAGTGAGGTTAGAGGTGATAACTGATGAGGGAAGCGATAATCATTTTGAACTATCTAATGTTGAGTTAGATAATGTGATAGATTGCCTAAAGGCAAGTAGGGAAGAAAAAGTGAATTTGGACTTTAGAGATAATACGCTAATTGTTGAAATAGAAGGTTCAACTAAAATTCCCATTTCTTTTAAATCTAATTTAGATATAGATAAAATTAAGGATCTAGTATATAAGAATAAACTTCTTAGCTTTGAGCTCTTAGGTTTTAAGAGTATTAAAATAGATACAAAAAATTCTGATAAGGAAGTAATTAAGGAAATCTTGCGTGATCTAATTACAAATTATTTAGAATACTTTAATATTAAGCAAGAAGTTACATTCACTCTTAATATTTATCTAGATAAGAGTCGTGAGCATAAGCAAAATTTTGAAAGCAAGCTTAAGTTTGCGTTATATAGTTTATTAGTTTTTATACTGTTAGGAGGAATTGGAAGGAAAACCAGTAGGGGATTTGGCAGTTTATCAATAGTAGATGTTAAGTGTTATGATGATAGCATATGCAAAAAGATAGAAGATTTGGCTAAGAATTTTCTTACTCTTTCTAGTGGAAACGAATTGAAAAGTAAAATAGAGTCCATTTTAGATTGTATTAAAAACTCATGTACTGATATATTATTCGTTGGAAATATCCTATCAGAAATAGATCCTAAGAAAAATGTTGTATATTTTATAAATAGTGACTTATTTGAGGTCAGGAAGATAAACGATAAAGAGAAAGTATTAGCTAATATTTATGAAGCTGTTTCATCAGAAGGTTGTTGTATCGAATCTATTATTACAAATAAATATGTAAGAAAATCGTTCCTAATAGCTTTTGGAGGATATAGGAAAGTCGAAAAAGATATAGAAGTTATCAAAAACTATCTTTGCGAAACTTGTGATGGTGATAAAAAATGGCGGAAAACCCTCAAAACCAAAAAGTATCTTTGCGAAACTTGTAAGACTGTTCCATCATTTAATATAGTAGATTTTCCACTTAAAGAGCATTCATCCATGAGCGATTACATACTTCAGTATAAGCATAGGAGCTCATTACTAAGGTTTAAATTAATTAGCGATAACTCAAACAATTCTTATCTTATAAGTTATATTCTTTACTCATCTTACTTCAAGAAAATTGATATTAATTATGTTAGATGCATATTAGAAAAATTAACCTATTGTGTGATCTAAAATGATAATCGATTTTTTAGTTAATATTTTAGAATTAATTAAAGAAAAACAATGTAATATTAACCTATTCTCTGCATTAAGTTTAACAAGCATAGTATACAATAACTTTGGAGAATTTCTCTCGAATAAACAGTCATATAGTGCTAATAACCCACTATTAAAGTATCAAATTATAATCCTAAATGATAAAAATAAAACTAAGGATGTCGAAGAGAAGAAAAGCCTATTTAAGAGGGA
>QEFD01000061.1 GCA_003086435.1 Acidianus hospitalis | reverse complement strand
CCCCTTATACTTGGTTGTTGCGTAGTTCCAAGAGCTTCCTTTTTCAGAGCTCCCGTTCACTGGTTTCCCATATCACGTCTTGGTTGTCCAGTCTATTGAAAGATCTATCACATTCACTCCCTTTAGTACTAGGATATTTTCCCGGCTCTTTCCAAGAGCTTTTCAATCACTTGCATCCCTTGTTTCTCTACGTAACTCCTCACGGTCTGTGGAGATACGTCATACGCTCTGGACTTGTTCTCTACTGAATCGTAAACACGCGGAGATGAGAGTTTTGGCTACCTCTTCCCCTTGGAAGTCTAACATGGAAAGTAATTTATATCCTATTTGTTGAATGTTTGGCGAGGGAGACCGGGTGTTACCATCTTCCTATCTCACGTAGTAATACTCCATCTCACTCACCTTAAACCCTTTCTCCAATTCTTTATACTCTTATAAATTTCCTTATCTTTTATAAATTAGATATTATCCTACCAGAAATATTTTTTCTAATATGATTTTGGGTCTACCGTTCAGAGCGGGGAAGAAGTCAGTTAAGGAATACTGACTGGAGCGGTTATGCAAGATTTGAATTTGATGAATGAACAAGCTATATCTAGAGGCTATACTGATCTTAATAACTCCTCTAACTCTTTCCTTGCTTTTTCTAATTTTTCGTTCCAAAAATCACTAAAATACTGGTTTAAATTGATTAACCACTCCGTTACCTCTTTCACGTCACTTATTACTTCTTCTTCATTCCTATAATCAACAAAATTTGGATCGAAACCATTGTACGAAAATTTATGCAAAGATAAGGCTATCCTTACTACGTTCTCTACGTCAATTCCCAGTTTCTTTAAGTCTTTTGATATTCCTATTAATCCTGTAGTAGGTGCTGAATATCCTACGTTCTCGTACCAATATTTCTCTTTCTCATTTTTTGATTTAATAATTTTTTCAAGGTTCTTTACTACAAGTGCACTAATTGCGGATTTTACACTTAAAAATGCCTTAGAGGAAGCGTTTTGTATCATTCCCCTTTGTAGCATTTCTAAGGATAGTTTACCTTCTATTAGACTATCATATAACTTAGCGTAAATATAACCCTTAAAGTCCTTTTTATAATCTAGATAACCTTCCATAAATAAAGTGAGGGTAAACGAGTAAAAAATCTATAGTACTAGCTAGTAGTAGAGGTTTGATGCGACAAGATATACTAAATATATCCAATCACTTCCTACTTCGTGGATTACACCAATTTTTCTCACCGCTACATAAAACTTACTTTTAATTCTATTATTGATTTGCAGTGAGTATATAGCCTTAGAAAATTCAACCAGAGCCTGCAAAGCAACGTTAACGCTTTATAGGAGGTTAAAAGCCAGAGCTTCAATCGAAGGTACTTCAGTAAGAAAAACAAAAAAGTAAATTATACATTATTACTCGTAGAAAAGAAATTTTATATAGTGGATTTCTAGATTATTCTCCTTATCAAGAGAGGCCTTCATTATCTGGGCATTAAATCCCTTTTATTTATCTCCACATCAAATTTCTGACATTATTTTCTTGCACATATTTAATTACTTAAATATAATTTGAACATAATATTAATGGTTAGAATTATTTCAAAATAAAATTTAATAGAGAAAAAGTTGACTTTATTCTCCAGGACTCCATTCTTTTTCTAATTTCTTCTTTAACCTATACAACCATATTCCTCCAAATACTATTAACCCTATAACCCCAATCATTACACCGCTGTAGTAGAGTGGTGTAATAATTGAGCTGTACTTGCTATATCCAAAATTATACCAGCTAGCTAGATTAAGTGGAGGCTTAACGTTAGTATAAAACATTACCATTGCAAACTTCAGTTCTTGACAATACTTATGTTGAGGAATATGCTCTAAGATGACTAAAGGATTACATCTCCTATTGTGGTATACAATGTTTATTAAGTCATAGTATGCATTAGAACAAGGATGACAGTATTTGCTAATATAAGATAAATTACCAACTAAATTTATAATAATTCCATCCAATACTGGTATAGAAGATCTGCATAAGTAAATAAATTTAGGTAAACTGAAGGAGATTGCGCAAAGACATGTACCATTTCTATGAAAGAATATGGCATGAAGTCCTCCGATCCACGTTGTATAAACCAATCCTAAATCTGGAGTAAAACAATAGTAAGATAATTGCGGATTTACGTGTGAAGGTTTATTAAAGAGGATATTGGGTACTTCATTGCAAGTGAAATTGTATTTAAGCACCTTTACTGGTTTAACGCTAAAAGTATCACCGTTTAATGTGAATTTAGCTGTAATATTTTCAGGAAGTAATATATACTCAGTTTCATTATGTATAGTTTTAATAGCCTTGGAGCTAAAATTAAACAAGTATATCGTATCAAATACTCTGAAAGCATTATCTTCCCTTAATATCGTTAAATTGAATATTGAGAAATAATATTCAAGCTTAAAATTAGAATGAACAAAATAACCATATAAAGGCATACAAGTCTTATTAACACAAGCAATACCCATACGCAAATGTCCTATGCACAAATTACAGATTACTGGAATAATTTTATAACCATAAAGAAATCCGCAGAGTGATATTCTAGGTCCGCAAAGTGATATTCTAGGCCCATACTCCTGATTTGAAAAGAGTAGTACTTCTGTCATTCCTATGTATTGTATTTCTGCTCCGTTTTGGTAAAGGTTATTATATTTTATTCCTTCATACGTAGGATAGAAGCTCATTAGCGGAATGAGTGGTAACAGTACATCGCCCAATAATATGAGGGTAATGGAAATTATCGCAATAATTATGCACAATCTCATAAATAACACCTTTGAAAAAGAAATATAAAAACTTTTTAGTAACTATAAGCATAGAACCATGTACAACTGCACTTGTAGTACCATTAGAAGAAGTCTGATGCTACTATTTACAAAGAAAGGGGTTAAGGGGGCGGAAAGCCTCGCCTCTCCGGTAGACCCAAAATCATATTAGAAAAAATATTTCTGGTAGGATAATATCGAATTTATATTTGTAATCCTTTTTTAGCTACCTAGAAACTTGAGTAATAATGACGCTAGAATATAACCTATT
>QEFD01000060.1 GCA_003086435.1 Acidianus hospitalis | reverse complement strand
AATAGACATAATCTAATATTTAAATTATGGAAAGTTGATGTTTTAGCTACTACTCCGTGGCTTCATAGGTTAATAGGAGAAGAAGCTGTGAAAGAAGGTTGGGAAACACCTTTTAAGGTTTTGTTGCTTCATGGCGGAGCTGCTGCAGAAAATACTAAGAAGAAACTTTTTGCCGTTCATCCTAACGCTAAGCTTGCTATAAGCGTTTGGGGAACAACAGATGGCCATATGGCGATAGAAGTTCCTAACTTGCCAGGGCAGTTAGTAGTTTGGGAAGACATGGAAATATTTGATATAGTAGATCCTAAGACTGACGAACCTGCTGCAGAAGGAGAAAGGGGAGAATTAATAGCAACATTACTTAATCATTTCACAATGCCTTTAATAAGGTATAGCCTAGGAGATTACGTTAAGAACGAGTTCTTAACTGATCCTGATCCTACTTATGGTATAACTCACATGAGGTTTGCGGAGCCAATACCTGGCAGAGTAGAGTGGATGTTTAAGGTTAAGGGCAAGCTACTCTTGCCAATTTATGTTGAGGACGCGGTAAACGAAATTCCAGATACTACTGGTATGTTCAATATATTTGTTTATGATAATGAGATGGATAAGCTTAAGATAAGGATAGAGACTACTAGAAATCCTGATAGAAAATACGACGAAGAAGCTAGGCAAAAATTAGCTGAAAGAATTGGCTTAGATAAGGATGATGTAGAAATTGAATGGGTAAAGCCTGGAGAAACTATATGGACTGGTTACAAATTACAAGTATTCGTAGATCAACGTAAGAAAAAATAGATTTTTCTTTTAGGTCTATTTATAAGGAGTATAAAGGATCTGCATTTTTCACTTAAGATGAGATTATATTATTTAATGATCTAAATACTTCTGCCACACTCCATGCCTGGGCTATGCATCCACCCCATTTATACGGCGGTATGTCTTCAAAGAGTTCCGGGATATATCCATTATTTTCCATAGCAACGTTGATTAATGGCTGTAAATAATTTATTAACTTCTTGATTCCTATTATATTTCCTCTTTCTAATTTTATCTTTGCGTCTATATATGAGCCTATTAGCCATGGCCATATTGGTCCATTATGATAAGCAAGATCTCTGCTTCTTCTATCTCCTCTATAGAATGGAATGTATTTTTTGTCACTCTTAGATAACGTACTTAAACCGTAAGGCCTTAAGAGTTCTTTCTCTACTGTATTTACTATTCTTTTTCCTATGTTTTCATCTACTACATTAAATGGTAGTGAAAATGCGAATAACTGATTTGGTCTTATAGAGCTATCTGGAGTTAAATCTGGATTTAAACAATCATATAATCCCCAAGGAGATACAAATTTTTCTATAAATTGAGCCTTAACTTTTTCTGCTTTTATCTCAAATTCATCCGAATTTATTTTTAATTCTTTAGATAGAAAATCCATAATTTTTAATGCATTATACCATAAAGCGTTAATTTCTACTGCAGCACCTTCTCTAGGCGTAACTATTGTTGTGTCGAATTCTGCATCCATCCAGGTTCTAGGCGAGCCCGTATGAAAGAGTAAGCCGTTAATTGTTTCCACTATTCCGTTACCTTTCCAATACCAATCTATAATTTCTATTAGCTTTGGAAAGATCTTTTTTATGAAATCTAAATCTCGAGAATATACATAGTATTTATAAATAGCATTTATTGCCCATAGTGAAACATCTACTCCTTTATAAATTGGCTCTCCATTATGCAGGAAACCGTTAGGTAAAAATCCTCTTTCTTCATATTCTAAATATCTAGATATTATATCCTTAGCTATGCTATATTCGCCGTTAAGTAAAACTAAGCCTTCCATTGAGATGAAGGAATCTCTTCCCCATTCGTCAAACCAATGGTAACCAGCTATAATTGCCCAGCCATCTTTTCCTTTAACTACAAAATCTCTTCCTGCTGAGGATAACATCTGAAGCACATCTTTTCTTAAATGAATTTTTGTGGATTTTACGAAGCTATCTACATAAGCCGTTATTGTGATTTCGTTATTTTTAGTGATTATACAGAATGGATTATACAGATCCTCAAGGTAATTTGATCCTCTTTCATAATCTAGTTTATAAAAGAAGTTATAATACCAGTAACCTGTATTTTCTATGTTAAATTCTCCCTCTATTTTAAAATTAAGAATTTTATTATCATTTAAAGTGACAACAATTGTGTCTCCTTTAGTTTGAAAGTCAAAGAAACCTGGCCTTTCCTTTAACGCTACGTGGTGGCTTCTGTACGTTATTAAAGGACAGATTTTAAATAATCCTTTATCGCTCTCATATGTTATTGTAACGGAATTAGTCCCTTTATTTACGACTAGGGTTTTCCTAACTAAAGAATTTTCAAAGTTATACTCCCAAACTACAAAGTTTGAGCCCAATATGAATCTATTAAGAAATTTGTACCCTTCTGGATAGTATACTTGAAAATTATATCTATTTGTGGAAATAGGGTACTCAATTCCGTTTTGAATAAAGAAATCCTCAAATTTTGAAAGAACTAAGTGTCTAAAGTGAGGAGGATTTTTAGGCACTATTAAATATCCGTGATAAGTTCTAGAGTTAATTCCGCAAATAGTTGATGAAGAATAACCTCCAGTACCAGTAGGTATTATCCATTCTCTATCTTCGCATTCCTCAGGGTTTATCATACTCTTTTTTCTTTATACTTTCATATTTATTTAAAGCAATTATATACTCAGCATGAGACCATACTAGAGGAATTACTGATACTGATTCGAAAGTTTCTGGATCTACCTGCTCTGGTAAAAGCCCGGATTTTGTTGCTCTATTTATTACCCAGTTTATTAACTTTTCCGCTTCAGATATTTTACCAGTATCTATGTAATATTCTGCTAACCATAAAGTGGTTATTATCCAAGGATTTGGTAGTTGCTTTCTACGTTGATAATAATCGTTTTCATATCTTATTATTCCATTGCTTACATTTAATTTCTGAGCTATTAGCTCCATGGTATTTTGAACAACTTCATCGGCCGGATCGAACATGCCGAAGAAGTATGGGGCATACATACTTGCGTCTATAGTTAGATCCTTATTTCCATTCTCATCTATTCTTCTAACAAATCTACCATTATAAACCATGCGTTTTTTAACTTCGTCCTTTAATGTTTTTGCCACTTCCATAGAGTCTTCTGCTAATGTCTCGTCGCCCATTCCTTCAGCTAATATAGATCCCTTAGTTAGTGCTCCATATACTGTAGCTACAGTATAGATGTGTATTCCGTACCTCTCTTCCCATAAGTCAAAGGAATACTTAGGTAGACCGTCTTCCATGAAGTCCATAATAAACTGAAGTCCAGGCTTTACAAATTTTTTATAAATTTCGCTTAATTCGTCTAAATCTTTATATCTTTCATAATGACTTCCTATTGCCCAAATTTCTAATGCAGTCTCA
>QEFD01000059.1 GCA_003086435.1 Acidianus hospitalis | reverse complement strand
TCCCTTAATTTATGACGAGAAATCTGATGTAATTTGGAAAGTTGTAGAAGAGATAGACTGGAAGAGGTATGGAATAGAAGAAGAGCAAAAACCACTAGTAGTCATGGTTCACCTTTGCAGTACTAAAGTTCCGTATAAGAGTGCAGGAAAAGAAAGCATTGCGGATGTTGAGGAAATAGAGAAGGAAATAAAGAATGGCATAATGGAGGTTTCCAGAAAGTTAAGATTATACATTTCAGAGAAAAAGAAAGAAGAAGAAGCAAGGAAGAAAATGCTTACTTACCTTAAGTATATCCCAGAAATAGCCAGGAGTTTAGCTGTATTTGCTACGGACGATAAAAAAGAGTTAATTCCTAAAGTTCAAGATGAAATACAATCAAAGCTTTTCGAAATAGTGAAAAAGAAGTTAGATGTAAAAGATGAAGAAGAATATAAAATGTATAAGGTGGAGGCATTATGAGTGAATTCATATCAAAGGTTGATATAGAGGCCAGGAAAAGAGCTGCAGAAATATTGAAGAAAAAATTCCTAACTTTGCTAGATCAAATTAATAAAGGGGAACCATTAGTTTTGGAAATTCCTAAGAGAACCTTAAATAATACAGTATATGATGAAAATAGGAAATTACTTTTATTAGGAGAGGAAAAATTAAGGAGAAGTTTCCTAGATCTAAACGAAGCGAGAAGATTTATGCAAACTACACTAATGGCGAGCATAATTTATGATGCCCTAGTTAATAATGAGTACCCAACTATACGTGACTTGTATTATAGAGGAAAGCACTCGATTGTATTAAAAGCACCTAACGGCAAGACATATGAGGAAAATACTTGGGACGAACAGAAGGAATCAGATAGTGTAATAGTAGACATTGAAGTATTTACCTCATTATTGAGAGAGGATATGCTAATACTAAGTAAAGAAAAGGGAAAAGTAGTTGGTGACATGAGGATAAGAAGTGGAAACGATGTCATAGATCTAAGTAAAATGGGCCACGGCGCTTACTCCATCGAACCGACTCCGGATTTAATAGACTTCGTAGACGTTAAGGCAGACTTTGTATTAGTCGTAGAGAAAGATGCAGTATTCCAGCAACTTCATAGAGAAGGATTCTGGAAGAAATATAACGCAATTTTAGTTACAAGCGCTGGTCAACCAGATAGAGCCACAAGAAGATTCGTAAGGAGACTGAATGAGGAACTAAAATTACCAGTTTATATATTGACTGATGCCGATCCTTATGGATGGTACATTTATAGCGTATTTAGAATAGGCTCAATAAATTTATCTTATGAAAGTGAAAGGCTTGCTACGCCTAATGCAAGGTTCTTAGGAGTATCCATGGGCGACATATTTGGTACTCCTAAGAAAAAGGCTTATTTAACTGAAAGGGAGAGAAATGCCTTCATCATAAAGGCAAAGGATTACGACATAAAGAGAGCATTAGAAATAAAGAATTATGAGTGGTTTAAAACTAAAGCTTGGCAAGAGGAAATAAATATGTTCTTACAAAAGAAGGCCAAGCTAGAAATCGAAGCAATGGCTAGTAAGGGATTAAAGTTCCTCGCATTCCAGTATATTCCAGAAAAGATACAAACAAACGATTTTATTAGCTAAATCAGCCGAGACAGGTTATTTCATCAAATCAAAAATCTGGGGCTCTTCATTCAAAGAAGACTATTATATTATACTAAAAAATCTTTACTTTGCTTCTTCATCTATATATCCCAAAATTTCGTTAAAAGTATTCTTTTTACATACATTACAATAGATGTAAATAGTCTTTTGTCTTCCTATATCAAAGCTAATGTTAAGTACTCTTTCAGTACCGCAAGATGTGCACTTGACTTTCCAACCCATACAGTTTTAAGTTCCTTTGAAAATAATAAAACTGCTGTGAAGAGAGTATCCTACTGAAGCGATGATGAAGGGCCAAAGCTCGGAGCAATAAACATAAGAGTTAAAAACTATCCAATAAATCTTGAGGATGGATAATCATGGGTGTAAATTACGCCAAAGTGGGCGACTTAAAAGAAGGTAATTATATAGTTATAGATGGAGAACCTTGTAGAGTAGTTGAAATAACAAAAGCAAAAACCGGTAAACATGGTGCAGCAAAGGCTAACGTTGTTGCAGTAAGCATATTCACTGGAGCTAAAAAAACGCTAATGGCTCCAGTTGATGATCAAGTTGAAATTCCAATAATTGAAAAGCATGTAGGACAAATATTAGCAGATATGGGTGATAAAATTCAAGTAATGGATATGGATACGTATGAGACTTTTGAGATGGAAAAACCAAAAGAAGAAGACTTGGCAAGTAAAATAAGACCTGGTGCAGAAGTAGAATATTGGACTATAATGGGGAGAAGAAAAATTGTAAGGGTAAAGTAAATTGTTAGATAATTTAAGAGATGCTGTAAGGAAATTTTTAACTGGTTCATCTTCTTATGATAAAGCTGTAGAAGATTTCATAAAGGAATTACAAAAATCCTTAATTTCTGCTGATGTGAACGTAAAATTAGTTTTTTCACTAACAAATAAAATAAAAGAAAGATTAAAGAACGAAAAACCGCCAACCTATATCGAAAGAAGAGAATGGTTTATAAAAATAGTTTATGACGAGTTATCTAACCTCTTTGGTGGAGATAAAGAACCGAAAGTAATTCCAGATAAGATACCTTACGTTATAATGCTTGTAGGAGTTCAAGGTACAGGCAAAACTACTACTGCTGGTAAATTAGCTTACTTTTATAAGAAAAAAGGCTTTAAAGTAGGCCTTGTAGGAGCAGATGTTTATAGACCTGCGGCATTAGAACAATTACAACAATTAGGCCAACAAATTGGAGTACCAGTTTATGGCGAGTCAGGAGAAAAGGATGCAGTAGGAATAGCCAAAAGAGGAGTAGAAAAATTCCTAAATGAAAAGATGGAAATAATAATAGTTGACACTGCAGGGCGTCATGGTTACGGCGAAGAAGCCGCACTACTGGAGGAGATGAAAAACATTTATGAGGCAATAAAGCCCGACGAAGTAACTTTAGTAATTGACGCATCTATAGGCCAAAAGGCCTACGATTTAGCTTCAAAATTTAATCAGGCATCAAAGATAGGTACTATAATTATAACCAAAATGGACGGTACAGCAAAAGGCGGTGGAGCCTTATCAGCAGTAGCAGCAACTGGGGCAACGATAAAATTCATTGGAACTGGAGAAAAAATAGACGAACTCGAAGTATTCAATCCTAGAAGATTTGTAGCAAGAATACTAGGAATGGGCGATATTGAAACAATTCTAGAAAAAATTAAGGAAGTAGAAAATTATGATAAAATGCAGAAAAAAATGGAAGAAGTAATCTCTGGTAAAGGCAAGTTAACTTTGCGTGATGTATATAATCAACTCATAGCATTAAGAAAAATGGGTCCATTATCCAAGTTGTTTCAACTATTACCTGGGATCGGAATGCTTGGTCAAATTCCAGAAGACCAGCTAAAGGTAGGAGAGGAAAAAATGAGAAAATGGTTAGCTATAATGAACTCTATGACGTATGAGGAATTAGATAACCCGTCAATAATAGATAAGTCAAGAATGAGGAGAATAGCTTTAGGTTCTGGAACTGAGATAGAAGACGTCAAAGAATTAATAGAACATTATAATTTAATGCAAAGGACTATTAAGATGCTTAAGAGGAGAAAGAAAGATGTCGAAAAACTCCTTGGACAATTTGGAGGAGAAAGCACTTGAATTATTAAAAAAATATCCCCTTTGTGACAGTTGCTTAGGTAGATGTTTTGCTAAATTAGGCTATAGGTTTGCAAATAAAGAAAGAGGTAAAGCAATAAAGACTTACTTAGTTCTAGAACTTGATAGGAAAATTAAAGATCACGAGTTAGAAGACCTTAATGAAATTAAGGAAATTCTTTTCAACATGGGAAAGGAGTATTCCGGGATATTTGAGATATACTTTTCCAACGAAAAATTTCAAGAAAGAACTTGTTATATTTGTAATTCGGAAATTGAGGAAATAAAAGAGGACTTTTTTAAAAAAGCCCTAGATTTTCTCAAGAAACGAGGTAAGGTAAAGTACGTATTAGGAGTAAAGCTCTCAGAACAGTTATCTAGACTAGAAAACGAATTCATTTTCAGCAACGGGCTGATATACTACGAAAGCATAAGGAATGAAATAAAGAGAGAAGTAGGTAAAATGCTAGCAAAAGAAGGTTATGAGCCGTGCATTGAAAATCCAGATATTGATATAATTTATGATTTGGGAACTAGAAGCATCTATACGATATCAAAAAAGTACAAAACGTTATACTTATATTCTAGGTTATCCAGAAGAGTGCCTATATCAAGTTGGTATGGAAAAGATTCGCTGGAAGAAGAATTTAACGGAAAAGAGATACTTGTTCCCTTTACAGAACCTTCTGAAGTAAGAATACTTGACGAATATCCATTGATAATCTCAGATGAAGATAGAGAGAAAATAGAAGCTAAAGGATACTTTATGAGAAAAATTGGAAAAATAGCTGGAAGAGAGATATCTGCAATAATGACTGCTAAGCCAGAAAAGAGAATTTATTCAGTTCTTATTTATTCAAAAGAAGAAATAGGAGAAAAGGTGCTAGGAAATATTAGACTTTTAACAGTTGAAGCTAGAGATTTTAAAGAATTAAAGGAAAAATTAAAAGATATAAAAGGAGAGATAATTTCCATAGATCTTATAGAAAGTGAAGGAAAACACAAAATTTTGGAAAACAAACTAACCTCATGATCGGTTTAATAGGCTTAGGAGTAATGGGTTGGAGAATAGGAGCAAACTTGGCTAACGATAAAAAATTAGATATTGTATGGGACAGAAATGAAGAAAAAAGTAAAGAGTTTGCTAAAAAGTATAACGTCAAAGAGGCTAAAACTCCGCAAGAATTAGTTCAGTCTTCTGATATTATAATCTCAATGCTTGCAGACGATAATGCGGTAAATTCAGTAATTTCCCCGTTAGTACAGCTAATGAAAGGAAAAATACTAATAGATATGTCGACAATTTCCCCTTCACTTAGTGTAACCTTAGCAAATAAAATTAAGGAAAACGGAGGAGTAATGTACGATGCACCAGTTATAGGGACTTCAGTATTTGTAGAACAAAAGAAGATCACTGTATTAGTAGGAGGTCCTAAAGAACATTTTGATAAAGTAAAGGATTTACTATCATCGACGTCCAGTAATATAGTGTATATGGGAGATAACGGCTTTGGTCTTTATTCAAAATTAGTAAATAATCTTTTGTTAGGAGCATACGCTGTTGCTTTAGCTGAAGCGTATAATTTTGGAATAAAAAGTGGTCTTGATAAAGATAAAGTCGCTAAAGTTTTGATGGAATTAAGTAGTGCAAAGTCTCCAACGTCAGAAATTAAAACTCCAAAAATGGTTAGCGGAGATTACTCAACTCAATTCGCTACAAAGCACATGAGAAAAGACCTAGAAATAATACAAAGAGAAGCACAGAATTTGAAGGTAATAACTCCCATGTCGTCATTAGCTTTACAATTTTATAGAATGGCAGAGGCATTAGGCTACTCAGAAAGCGACTATATATCTGTCATAGAGATATTCAAAAAACTATCACCTAGCTAAAATTTTTGATAATCTTTCCTTAAATTTGTCAAAAGAGAAGTTTAAAGTCACGTCCCTAAAGTCGTTTTCATACTTGGAGGCTTCAATTATAGCATTTACAGCCTCTTCCACATTAGAGTACCCAAAACCGTATTTCCCTTCTTTTACAATATCTAGCCAAGCACCTCCGCTTTTATGGACTACTGGAATTAATCCTGCAGACATTGCTTCAACAATACTTATTCCAAAATGCTCATTAACTTTAGGATGAAAGTAAACCTTTGCTTTACTCAAATAATTAACTATATCGTCGTGAGTAAAATCTTCTACAATTTTTACATTACCTAACTTTCCTGAAATACTCTTAACTTCTTCAAGGTATTTCTTGCTCCTGCCTGAAGAACCTAATATCACAAAGTTATAATCCTTAAGAGCTTTAGCTACGGAAAACAAGTTCTCAAGGTTCTTCTCTGGAGCAATTCTAGAAATGCTTAAAACGAGCTTTGGATCTCTATTTCCCTTAATTTTCAAATATTCCTCAACTTCAACTGGAGGATAAAGTACCTCGTAAGAATATCCAGAAAGCTCCAAAATTTTCCCAGTCCAAGTAGAATTTGCTAGTAATTTACTCTTGCTTTTGGAAAAGAAAATTCTGTGGACATATTTATAAGGCAAGAAATAAGTCCTCATTTTCCTTTTTTTAATATAAGGCTCGTTATCTTCAGCATTAATTATCTTCAAGTTATCAGTTAAAGACCAAGGGAAGTGAATATAACTATAATCGGCGTTAGTTATATCTCCTATAGTACTAAAGGTGTTCCCTGGCCTCGTTAACATGCTAGTAAAAAGGGCCTTATAAAGGCCAAATTTTATAGGAAATTTCTTTACTACAATTTCATCCGGCATTACGAAATTTTTATCCCACTTTTTTACCTTCTCCACATCTATGTGAAGTGTAACTAACTTAACCTTGAATCCTATGGATTTTAATGTATTTAAGACTGCAATTGCAACTCTCTCGCTACCTCCCAGTACCTCAAAGCTATGGTGATATAAAGTAAATTCTACCACGAACATTTATTCTAAAACGATAATTAAAAACCTATGAAGAGGGCACTAATAACAGCCTCAACTGAAGGCATTGGAAAAGGAATAGCTAAAGCTTTGGCAAAGCAAAGTTTCTCATTAGTCATAACTTCCAGATCTGAGGAAAAAGTAAAGAAGGCAGTTGAAGAACTAAGAGCAATTAATCCTTCAATTTGGGGAAAAACCTCGGATATGACAAACCTAAAAAGTTTAGAAGAGCTAGTATCTTTTTCCATTGATAAGATGGGCGGAATAGATCTACTTGTTGTAAACACTGGAAATCCCAGCAAAGAGCCTTCACTCTTTGAAGAAACTACAGACGAAGATTGGGAATATTCAGTAAAATTATATCTATTGAGCGCAGTAAAACTGACTAAATTAGTCCTACCTAAAATGAAGGAACAGTGCTTCGGTAGAATAATTTACTTATCATCATGGACTATAAAGGAACCACAGGATATATTTGTTTTAGCCGACGTTTCAAGGGCTCCATTAATACAGTTAGCTAAAATTCTATCAAAGGATTATGGTAAGTATAATATTACCTTCAACGTCATTTTAATGGGCAGTTTTAACACTCCAGGAGCAAGGAGAGGAATTGAAAGATTGGCAAAAGTTAGGAAGAAATCTTTCGAAGAAGTATGGAAAGAAGAAGTACTTGACAGAATACCCTTAGGAAGAATAGGAGATCCGGAGAAAGATTTAGGAAAACTAATCCTTTTCCTTTATGACTCCGATTACATTACTGGCACGTCAATATTAATAGACGGCGGAAATACCAGGGCAGTATAGTTTACAGAATATACTCTATCCATTAATTCAACAACTACTATTTTCTCTATAAGAGTAATACTTTGAGGGAATCCTTCACTATTACCCTTGAAGGATTAATGGGATTAACAATTAGAACACTCATGGAAAGGTTTTTAACCTAAGTACCTCAACATAAAATTGACATGAGCTCTAAAAAGGCAATAAAAGTAAAAACCCCATCTGGAAAAGAAGTAGAGTTAGCTCCAGAGAAAGCTTGGTCATTAGCACCAAAGGGAAGGAAAGGAGTAAAAATAGGATTATTTAAAGATCCAGAAACAGGAAAGTACTTCAGAAGGAAATTACCAGACGACTATCAAATCTAAACTTTTTTACCGTACTTTTCTTCTTATGTTGATGAAACTCATCTTAAAATTAAGTGGAAAAATATTTGACGAAGAAGACCCACAAAAACTACTCACATTGAAGGAAGTAGTAAAAGAGCTCGTAAACGAAGGAAATAGGGTAGGAATAGTAACCGGAGGAGGAAGTACTGCAAGGAAGTACATATCCTTAGCTAGAAAGATGGGTTCAAACGAAGCTTACCTAGATTTATTAGGCATATGGGCTTCAAGGTTAAACGCTTACTTAGTTGTTTTCTCTTTAAACGACTTAGCATACATGAAAGTTCCAGAAAGCCTTGAGGACTTTATCCAAGCTTGGTCTTACGGAAAAGTAGTAGTAACCGGAGGTTTCCAGCCAGGACAGTCAACTGCCGCAGTTTCAGCTTTAGTAGCAGAAGCTTCCAACGCAGACTTATTAATAATAGCAACGAACGTTGACGGAGTTTACGATAGAGACCCTAGAATATATAAAGACGCTAGGCTATTGACAAAAATTAACACAGAGAAGTTAAAGGAAATTTTAGAAGGAACGCAATCAGTAAAAGCTGGTACTTACGAACTGCTAGATCCTATGGCAATAAAAATCGTTGAAAGATCCAAGATTAAGGTCATAGTCATGAACTACAATAAGTTAGGAAAACTAAAAGATATAATAGCCGGGAAAGAAATTTCAACCTTAGTGGAGCCAGAATAATGTCAGTCCTAGATCAAGAGGAATTTATACAATTAAGAAAATTTAAGGGAAAGGCGGATAAAGAAGAATTACAGAAAATATTAGAGGAAATTGAAGAACAAGTTAATAAAGGGGTATCATTACGCTCATCAATAATTTTCACTTACGCAAATTACGTTGAAGAAGTAAAGAAAAATAGGGATTTTTATAATTTGATCTCAACAATTTTGGAGAAATATTCACCAAAATTGGGCGTAGAGAACGTAACGGAATTAATAATTAACACACTATCATAGTTCGAAGAAAAAACTACTCATTACAGTGCAACTTATATTGCCTTTCCAAAGATAGAGATTTTTAGGTGTGATTTTTGAAAGCAGGAATTTTAGACTCAACGCTAAGAGAAGGAGAACAAACGCCAGGAGTAGTATTTACAACAGAACAAAGAGTAGAAATAGCAAAGGCCCTCTCAGAACTAGGAGTATCAATGATTGAGGCAGGACACCCTGCAGTTTCGCCGGACATTTACGAAGGAATAAAAAGGATAGTAAAATTAAAGAAAGAAGGAGAAATAACTCCGGAAATAGTAGGTCACAGTAGGGCAGTTAAAAAGGACATTGAAATAGCGGCCGAATTAGAAGTTGATAGGATAGCAATATTTTACGGAATAAGTGACATTCATTTAAAGGCTAAAACAGGGAAAACCAGGGAAGAAGCTTTAAACATAATAGCCGAGGCTGTTTCTTATGCAAAAGAACACGGGGCAAAAGTAAGGTTTACCGCAGAAGATGCAACTAGGGCAGACTTAGAATATTTAACCCAAGTTATAAAAACTGCTAGAGACGCAGGGGCAGACAGGATAGGCATAGCTGACACTGTAGGAATCCTTTACCCAGCAAAGACTAGGGAATTATTTTCGTACTTATCAAAGATCCCGGGAGTTGAATACGATATTCATGCACACAACGATTTAGGATTAGCGGTAGCAAATTCATTGGCCGCAGTAGAAGGAGGAGCAACAATAATCCATGCAACAGTTAACGGCTTAGGAGAAAGAGTTGGAATAACTCCATTACAAGTAATAGCTGCTGCATTAAAATACCACTTTAACGTTGAAGTCGTTAAGCTTGAATTATTACCTAAAATATCGAGCTTAATAGAAAAATATAGCGGAATTCCGACACCGCCAAACTTCCCGATAACTGGAGATTACGCATTCTTACACAAAGCAGGAATTCACGTCCAAGGAATATTAAACGACCCAAGAACTTACGAATTTATGCCTCCTGAAACTTTCGGAAGAAATAGGGATTACGTTATTGACAAATATACTGGAAAACACGCTTTAAAAGACAGATTCGAAAGATTAGGAGTTTCATTATCTGAAGAAGAACTAGAACAAGTTCTAGCAAAAATAAAATCCAACCCTAACGTAAGGTTTTACAGGGACGTTGACTTATTAGAAATTGCTGAAGAAGTTACCGGAAGAGTATTAAAACCGAGACCGCCAGAAAAAGTTGAGGCATTAATTTCAATAAAATGCGACTCAAACGTTTATACTACAGCAGTTACTAGAAAAATTTCAGTAATACCCGGCGTAAAGGAGGTAATGGAAATTTCAGGAGATTACGACATTTTAGCGAAAATAGAAGCAAAGGACCCCACAGAGTTAAATAATATAATAGAGAGCATAAGGTCAGTAAAAGGAGTGTCGTCAACATTAACATCACTAGTTCTAAAGAAAATGTGACGCATTAAGCTTTTTAAAAATCAAATGGAAATAATAACTTGCGGGTGTGCCCGAGCGGCCCAAGGGGGCGGACTCAAGATCCGCTGGCGAAGGCCATCCGGGGTTCAAATCCCCGCACCCGCATTGTGGGGGCACATCCCCCACACCCTGCTATGTAAGTTTCTATTATCTTATCTAATGGGCCGACGTAAACTTAACTTAGGTTTCGAACGATCAATATAGTAGACGTAATACCTCCCCTTATTCTCACGTATAGAGATTTTGTCAGTACGTATAATTTCAGTCATAATTTGTGTTTTTATTGCAATATCTATAAAAGCTAATTATACTCAGATTTAAATAATGTTATTATCAAATGTTTTAAAGTATTAATACTTTCATAACATACAACTTGGAAATTCTAAGTATTATATAGTTAATTTTATAAAGACTTTAGCATAAGTTTTAAAAAGCATGGTTTATACGATGGAAACATTAATAGAGAACTGCGGTAAAATAAAGAAAGCCCCGTCATCGCTTATTACTAATTATGAGAAATTTCTAAACTTCTTTCTCCCAAAAAATTTACAATCATTAACTGTCATTCTTCCTTATGAAATGATGGATGAGTCTGAAAAAATAAGAGAGGCAGTAATGAAAGCTAGACCCTCATGTGTAGTGAAAATTCTAGTTGATAAGGATTCAAAGGAAATTGTATTCTGTTTATGAATAGAAAAGTTAAGTTTTAATTATATCAAGCATAGAATTCCTGTAATGCCAAAAAAGAGCAAGGACAAACAGCTATTGCCTTATATATTAACGCCTTTATTAGAGAAGACAATTCGCGAGTACAAACAATTATATTCTCGCCTTTGTTCATCAGAGCCACAAAACGAGTATTGCAATAATCCTAAAGGCTTTTACAATTTTCTCTCAGATATTTTACAAGAATTAATCCCATTAATTTCCTCCTTTGAAGTATTAAAAGATATAAAAACACTAAATTACTTGAAAAGCCAAGGATTTTACTTAATTCCAGTACATAAACAAGATTTAGGAGACGGCTTAATTAAAGAAAATACTATAGAAAAACTAGTAAATTCCTACTTAAATATAGTGCAACCTAAAAATTTAGCTGACGGAATAGGATTATTAAACTTAATTTCTGCAGGGGCAACGATTACCACACAAAAAGACGGGATTTGCGAAGAGCTTAACATAACTTTCAAATATAAACAAGAAGAGGAAAAAGTTAAGGACTTAGTAATAAAATATGCTCAAACGATAGCGAATAAAATGGGTTACGAAATAAAAGGAAGGCAGGTAGACTCGACACTAATAAAATTACGTTGTTGCAAATGACTTTTAATCAATGTAAACTTTATTATTTCCTCCGCAAATTTCATTTTAGATGACATATAATGGGCCCATAGCTCAGCTAGGTAGAGTGCTGGGCTCCAGATGAAAAACATTGGGTCTTCAGACCGAAAGGGATGAAGTACATCTGGAAATTGGAGAGACCCAGTGGTCCGGGGTTCGAGTCCCCGTGGGCCCATTATTTAACCCCGGAATTTCTCGCATATCTAGCTCTCATGTAACCATTCATGTCGTTTACATATGACCATTTCATGAAATACTCTAATTAAACTATTGAATTAAAGCATTTATTTCGATAAATTCTTATAAACGGCATATATTTCATAATTTTGTTTATATTCTTTTTTCCAACTTAAATTTCCGTTAACAGTACTTCTTAAATATTACGTATACTTAATTATGCTAAAAGTAACTGAAAAATATCAAGTAACAATCCCAAAGGAAGTAAGAGAAAAGATAGGCCTAAAACCCGGAGAAGAAGTGGAAGTAATCCCGCTAAACGATCTAAGGAGAAAAGTTGAGAAAATAAAAATCCACTACAAATCCTCCTAGCAAAAGAGGAAGAGAAAGAAATTCCTCCAGAAAAAATAGACGAATTAGCTGAAGAGTAATGCCCAAATACTTCATAGACAGCAACATATTCGTTTACGCAAAAATAGGAGACACAGAAAATGCACCCAAGAAATAATAAAGGCGATTTATGAAGGAAAGATAGAGGCAATAACTGATAACGTAGTTCTCCTAGAAGTAGCATTACTCAGGGTAAAAGATGTGGAAGAAGAAATTCTCGCTATTATTTCATGTACAAGTAGTGGAAGTAACAAAAGAGGATATTATACAAGCAGTTAAGGAAGATGAGGACTTTACGACGCACTCCATTACGTAATTCCCAGAAGATATTCAGCTAAAATTCTCAGTGCGGATCAAGACTTCAAAGAAAGGATAGATCCTTGTTCTTTCTCTTTATAAAGATAAAGACAAGAGCAAAGAGTAAAATCTACAGAATCATAAATATATCTAACTCTTCTTTACTCAAAAATTATCGCCCTAGAAAAACTCCTTATTACGTGAATATACACCGTAAGAACGAGAAGTTAGCTTTAAATCTGGTAACAGTACAAGAATATACTTGCACAAACCCCCCCGGGGAAAACACCCCGGAAGGGGCTTGCGATTACAATGGGGAAGTAAGCACCCCAGAGCCAATAACTCTGGGAAGCTTACTTCTGACAGGGGAAGCCGAGAGTGGTGTAAGCTCTCCTGCCCCCAATTCCGGTTGATCCTGCCGGACCCGACCGCTATGGGGGTAGGGCTAAGCCATGGGAGTCGTACGCCCTCGGGTAAGAGGGCGTGGCGGACGGCTGAGTAACACGTGGCTAACTTACCCTCGGGACCCGGATAACTCCGGGAAACTGGAGCTAATCCGGGGCAGGCGAAGGGTACTGGAACGTCCCTTCGCCTAAAGGGGCATGGGCTATTTCCCGCTCATGCTCGCCCGAGGATAGGGCTGCGGCCCATCAGGCTGTTGGCGGGGTAACGGCCCGCCAAACCGATAACGGGTAGGGGCCGTGAGAGCGGGAGCCCCCAGTTGGGCACTGAGACAAGGGCCCAGGCCCTACGGGGCGCACCAGGCGCGAAACGTCCCCAATGCGGGAAACCGTGAGGGCGCTACCCCCAGTGCTCCCGAAAGGGAGCTTTTCCCCGCTTTAGAACGGCGGGGGAATAA
>QEFD01000058.1 GCA_003086435.1 Acidianus hospitalis | reverse complement strand
GTTACTTATAGAAAGTAACTCGGCTAGCATAAATCAAACTATACTGAAAATTCCTCTATGGAAATCAAATTGTATAATAAAAATTCCAGAAATATTATCTAATATTACTGGATATGTTATTATAAAAATATTTGCACTAAATATTACAGAGATAGGAGAAATAACATTGCCAATTATGAATTCAACATACCTATCCATATATCAAACAAGTCAAAAAATAATAATATATAATCCGCTAAACATAACTATAAGCAATCTAAGCGTAAATGGATTAATACAATATAAGAAGCTTTGCCCAGATAAATGCATAGAACTGAACATTTCACAATTAAGATGCAGTAATGTTCATATATCTTTTGAAATATGCGGAATTGAATTCTATCAAGATTTCATAATTCATAGTACTCCTCAAATTAATGTAAAATATATTATACAAGATTGCGAAATATATTTGAAAGTCACTAACACTAATAATATCACTCTAAGTAATGTTTACTTATCTATACTAAACGCTACGCCATCATACATCTATATAGGATCTCTCTATCCAAACGAAACATATTCTGCCATAATAACTCCTAATAATTACAAAATATTTATAACAATATATTATACTGCTCAAAATGAGATTTTCAGGAAATGTATTAACGTAAGCATAATTGGTTATTCTAAGATTAACTTAGTAGATTATAGTATAATTCAAAATTCTAACTCGTTCTATATAATATTATACATCAAAAACCTAGGCAACATATCCGCGTATAATGTTTACGTTTTTCTCCATTCAAAATGTATCACCGGCATCTCTCCATCAAGCATGTCTATAGCTCAACTGAGACCTGGTCAATGCTATGCGGAAATATTCGAAGTACAACCTTCTCATCAATCAATAAATATTACAGTAGAAATAATGTATAGTAATATCTCAAATAAAATATCTACGTACAACCATACTATATTTATAACTCTATCCGATAATAGTAGTCAAGACATTTTTATTAAGTATCTAACATACAGCATATACGGAATTCCCATTGTAGCAATAGCTTTAATTGTACTTTTCATAATAATAATAGTATTACCAGGAGGAAAAAGATGAAGAAAAATTATGTAATAACAAGTGTTGTCTTAATTACAATAATCGTAGTAAGCATGACTTTTATTTCATTACACTTTTTAAATAATAATAATATAATGCCTGTTAAAAGTTCAGAAAAGAGTAGCAATAATGAAGTAATTACTACTACTCCTCATCAAGAAGAATATTTTTCAATAATTGGAAGTTATAAGAGCGATAGCGAATATGCAATGGCAGAAATATATTCTTTTAAATGCTCGTTTTTCGTTTCACCTTTCCTGTGGAATTTGAAATATGCGGACGGTAATGCCAATCTCACCTTTAGGAACGGAGTTTTATATGTTAATATCAATTTTTCGAATTTCGAGAAAATATCTCCATGCATTCCTGTTGATGGCTATCCAGGATTAATGTATGGTCATGAAGGATGGTTTCCCTTTGCAGGAACTACTATAGAAAATCCTTCTTTAGTATTACCTAGAAAGGTATATTGTTTACCTAATATTACTTCTACACTCAACTTCTCACTATGGGTTAAAGAAGGCAACATTGACGATTTCTCTTACGATATTTGGTTAAGTCAAAATCCTAATATTACATATTTAGCTTATCCAGACATTGAACTAATGATTTGGTTATACCACAATGAGACTCTCTCTTCCTATTTTATAAAAGAGGGAGAAGTGCAAGTACCTATTTACGTAAACGGGAGCGAAATTACGTGTACATTTACTGTGTACATTTTACCTCATACCGGTTCTTCTAACGGTTGGATAGGAGCATACTATTTATCAAACAAAAGCTTAGAAGGAAAGGTTAGTATTCCCTTAACATTCTTTATAAAGGACGAATTTCAATGGATAGATAAGATATTCCCAACAGTAAACGAAAGCTCCTATTACCTAGATGGAATTCAAGTAGGAATGGAATTCAACGACTATAACGGAATAGCAGAACTTGGATATACTCTTTACTGCTGGATAATGAGTACAGCACAAGGAGTAAAGATATTAGATGAAGCATAAGCACACAGTAGTTTTATCTACATAAACCTTTTAAGTCAAATTGAGAAGTATTTAGGGGAACCCTAATGGGAATAGATCCTAATTATAGAACTACGAGAAAAGTAGTTACAGAAATTCAAGGAATAAAAGTTTACGATCCATACGAACCGCCCAAAAAACTCGGAATATGGGCTGAATCCTTTTTCACGTTAATAGAAATCTTTTTATATTTGTTTATAACAAATTTTTGTTGATCATTAAATGATCTCTCACGCCGATGTGGGCTATGCCCAAAAGGGTGAGGGAGATTACGGAGATGTGAGCCCCGT
>QEFD01000057.1 GCA_003086435.1 Acidianus hospitalis | reverse complement strand
AAGAAGAGGAAGAAGAATCAGAGGAAGAAGAAGAATAAATCCCCATAAGATACAATCTTTTTTAACACAAATCTCAACTTTTATTTTTAAAAGTCAATAATATCACATGAAAGGCTATTACATATCTCATGGCTCTCCCCTTCTTTTGATGGAGGAAAATAAATGGAAAGAAACCTTACGTAATTTAGGAAAGAAAATTAGGAAAGAAATAGGTCCAGAAATAGCAATAATCATTAGTCCTCACTTTTTCTCATGGAATGGAAAATTTTTAATAGAGACTCAAGAAAAGTTAGAATGCATACAAGACTACTACGGGTTTCCAGAGGAAACCTATAAGTATTGTTATTCTGCAGAAAATGATACTGACACTGTTAATAACTTACTTTCCACCGGCCTTTTTACTCCAGACAATAATTGGGGCCTAGATCATGGAGCCTGGATTCCCCTCTATTACATGTTTCCAGAAGGAATTAAAGTAGTTGCAATTTCAATAAATGATAGGCCTGTAGAGGAACATTATAAACTCGGTGAAGTAATAGCCAAAGTAGTTAATAAAAGAGCGGTAATTATAGGTACTGGTTCTCCTACACATAGGTTAGATTTATACTATTTTAAGGTAGTCCCTAAGGAGAGCAAATTTGATACAAAGTTAAAGGATTTACTATCAAAAGGAGATTTTGACAGCATTATGAAGCTGGAAGGAACTAAAGAATGGAAAGAGGCTCAACCTGAGGGACTTTTAAGACCACTATACATAGTGATGGGAGCAGTAAAACCTAGAAAAGCAAATATCGTTGATTATTCAATACCTTGGCCCGGAGTGAGTATGATTGCTGTAGAGTTTTCCGACCAATGATGTAGTAGTTTTTCTCTGCTACTTAACGCAAAATTTAGTCAGCCTATATGAATCGATTAGTTAGCAAAACATTAACGACCTTTATTTATTATGTTTGTAATAAAATACATGATTATTCCAATGTTTTTTACAAAATTCATGTATATATCGTAAATTTTAAAAACTATAAAAATAAGACTATGTTATGGAAGAAGTATTTGAAAGATTTAGGAAAAACTTGGAAGTTTATAATAAGATGGGATTAAATCCGTTATCGCTAGCCACAGGTTGTGCAGTGAAAGTTGATTTAATAGACACAGTTTATCCTGCATTAGAGAAGATAAAGAACAAACTAGAGAATATAGAAATATTACCCAGAGAAGATGCGGATATTTTTATTACACGAGAAAAAATGGAAATAAAAAGAATAATAGGTGGAGGTAATTTTGATGCAGATAGGGGAGTTAGTTTAATCCAAGTTAATCAGGATACTGCTGGAAATCCTGAAAAATTTGCTAACTTTCTATTGAAGGCTTATTCTTCTATCCGGAGTAGAAGAAAATTAACTATTGGCAAAGGTCATTCCATAGTAACAACTATACCGAGTGCGGAAGTAGCTGTCCTAGATTTGATTAAATTGGATGGAAGTAAAATCAATTCTTATACGCTAGCAAATAATGATACTATACAAATAGTGGATCCTCTTGAAGACCCAGGATCACAAATGCAAGTTGATGTGGCTATATCAAATTCTTTGAACGATTTATTTACTAAGGGCGCTTATCAGAATTTAAAGATGTTACCTTTATTCGATGCACCTTACGGTGATTTAAAAGAGAGAATAATGAAAAATTACGAAAATTATTCAGAAAAATATGATATACCCATCATTAATGATATTCAACCGAACACCAAGAGCCTTATGTTAGGTGCTACAGTTTTAGGTGAATCGGATCATGAATTACCGACGTACTATGACAAGGTCGAAGAAGGTGATGAGATAATTGTTACTCGTCCGATAGGCGAGTTAGCTCCAATTAACGTCTATCTATGGATTTTAGTGGTTCCAGAAGTGCTTGAACTAATGGAAAGTAGAGGAATCTCTTTTAAGAGGTTAGAAAAAGTTAAGATGGAAGTAATAGAACAAATGAGGAAGCCTAATATCCCAACAGCAAAGGTAATTTATAACTACTTGCCAGAATTTGGAAAGAGTTTTGACAGAGAGAATTATATTACCATGACTACCGACGTTACGGGTCCGGGAATTTTTGTTATCAAAGAGTTTGCTGAAAAGGCAGGCGTTGACGTTAGATTAGATAAGATTCCCGTAATAGACGAAGAGATTGCTAAGTTTGCGACTGAAGGTTTTATTATACCTAATTCTACTTCAGGGACTAACGGAGCTACAGTGGTATTCTGCAGTAGGAGGATCTCTGACGACATAATGGAAGATTTACAAAAAGAAGGATTAAAGCCGATAAAAATAGGCAAAGTGCTGAGTAAAGGTCAAGGAGTAGTTCACGTCAATAAGGATATAGAGAGGTTTATTCATAGAAAAAATGTATTATCTCACTTCAAAATTGATTAAATATACATCACAACTCCTCCGTAAACTTCTTCAAGAAATGCCTCAGCTCCTTTTATGTCATCAACTATATCTACTAGATCCTCTTTTTTAACATTATAAAAGGCTGAAGCTACAGGGCATGCGTAAATTCTGAAGGAATCCTTATAGTCCATCTTTAATTGTTTTAAGAATGAATACCAATCTTTAAGTTGACCGCTTTTTACAGCATTTTCCACGTTCTTTAAGAATTGGTCTGTATAAGGTGTATAAAATTCTGGCTTTATAGTCATTTCTAGTCCAAGAGTATTTAATTTAGGTAAAACATCTTTTCTGAAAGCTACTACTCCTTCATTTACTAAGTGAACTATCACTTCCCATCCTGCTGCTAATGCAGCTCCTCCATATATTGCGACGCAACATATTCTATTTGATGCTCCAGATGCGAAAACCAATCCCAATTTCCTTTTTGACTCCATAATTTTCATTACTTTCCTTAAATAATTAAACTTTATGATTTATGCAAAATTTAGTTGCAAATTCTGTCCATTCTCTAAATGGATTGTAAGTGAGGTAATGTTAGAACATGTGGTATTAAAGGCGATTATAATGGTATTCCTGCCTTGAGGTATTTCGTCTCCGTAATATGAATTCTTATAAAAAACAAAAATACCACTAAAAGGAATTACAGTCTTGCTTAATCTTATACAACAAATAGGAACTGGTTTTCCGGGATTATAAACTGTGAGGTTAAAATAGTAAACACTTCCGTTAAGACCTATTTTCGCCATACAAGAAAGAATACCGCGCTTTATGCATCCTTGCTTAATGATTGCTACGGTACAATTTTTTGAGTTAAATGGTTTTACTATTATAATTGAAATTATGACAATTAAAATTATTACAGTAACTGCTATAAGGACGTACTTCTTATTATTTCTCATCTCAAGGAATAAGATAGTTTTGCTAATTTATTAACCTTCTTTTCTAAGAAAAAATATATTTATGATAATGATTTATGAACGATAATTAGCTTTTTAAGTGTTGTTGTTAAAAAAGGTTGTATCTTATGGGGATTTATTCTTCTTCTTCCTCTGATTCTTCTTCCTCTTCTT
>QEFD01000056.1 GCA_003086435.1 Acidianus hospitalis | reverse complement strand
GGAAATAATCCCTTACCCTAACTTTTTGAGCTACTACTGATGGCTTAAACTCTTCAGTTACTTTAAAGTAAATGTAAGGAACGAGAATAAGGGGCAAGGAACCGGTTAGCATGAAAATCCTATAACCGGATATTGATGTTAAATCACTGCTCATTAACATATAAGCAACTCCAGTTAGTGCGTAACCTAAAGCGTAACCAGCTTGTACTATACTATTAACGAATTGAAGCTTTTGCTTTGGTGCCTGCTCTATTGCTAGCACTGTCCCGGAAGTCCACTGAGCTCCCATGAAAATTCCTTCGATTGTTCTGAAAAATGCCATTAATGGAAATGAAACTGTGAGTGCGAAAAACGTCTGGAAGATAGAATAGCCTGCTGTACCAGTTAATGCTACGATCTTTCTTCCTCTTTTATCTGCAATCTTTCCGAATATACTTGCTCCTATAACCCTTCCTATTAGACCGAGTGAGAATATTATAGTCAAGTCTAAGTAACTTATGCCTACTATTTTGTTCAGGAAGGTGTATGCGTATGTTATTAGGACTAAATCGTAAATATTACCTGCCCAGGCTAATGTTGATGAAGTTACTGCGTGAATATACTTTTGCATACTTAAAAAATAAAAATCTGGTTTAAAAATCTTTTATTAAATCTCTATACAGAGATAAAAAGTAATTTTATGAGAAGTTATTTGGTAAGATTTATTGTTGGATATTTCCTAAATAAGTGTAAAGTTTAGGTATAATTTAAAATCTAATCTCATATTGAACTAGATAAAAATTCGTGGTGCTGTTATAATATTTAAATATTGGTTTAGCTAGTTTAGCTATAGTGAAGCTAGCTTGACTCTAAAGGTGGAAGTTGGAAAGAAAGGTTATATAATTATTCCTAAGGATATTAGAGATCTTCTAGGCATAAAAGAAGGTGACAAGCTTATTCTTAACGTCTATGACGGTAAAATTATCCTTGAACCTGAAAGGAAGGTTGACATTAATGAGATCTTAAAAAGACTGGAAGAACATCATGCTAAAATATCCTCTTATGCAAAAAGCGCTAAATTAGGAGACTTACTTTATTCAAGCCTTGAGGAGGAATTCAATGATTTTTCTTGATGCAAACTTTATCATATACTTGAATTTGGGTGTCAAGGAAGTAGTAAATTTTTATATTAAAGTATTACAAGAAGATCGATTAGCTTTAGACCCATTAGTTATAGATGAAGTAATTTATGTTTCAAAGAAGAAATATAATGTTAACTTTAACGATACAATAAGTTTTCTAGATAAAGTTGTTTTACCCAATTCTCTAATCCTTCCTATAAGAAAAGAAGATTATGACAAGGCAAAAGAGTTAATGCTACAATATAACCTAAAGCCCTCTGACGCGTTTCACGTCGCCATAATGTTAAATAACTCAATCAGTAAAATTATAAGTGAAGATAAGGATTTTGATCGAATTAAAGAAATAGAGAGACTTTGGTTAAATTGAGATAAACTTATCTAGGCTTATCAAATTAACGCTCAATTAATCACATTTTCTCTAATAAGAATTCTAATAACTTTGAAGAGTACAATTTTAGCTCTTGCTCTATTTTCTTAACTTCCTCGATAAGCGAAGGATCTAAATTATAAGTCTCAACCCACTCTTTAACTATGCTAGAATCGATCTCTACGTGAAATTGAACTCCAACAGCTTTACCTAATCTAAATGCTTGGAAATATTTTTCACTATAAGCTAGAAGTCTAGAACCCCTAGGTAGAGAAAAAGTATCGCCGTGAAGTTGAAATACTTTAATTTTTTCAGTGCCGAACAATTCCTTAAACTCGTCAATTAGGCTAACTTCTTGAACTCCTACCTCTTGTCCATAAGAACCTTTAATAACCTTTCCTCCCAAGGCTTCCGCAATTATTTGAGAACCTAAGCAAACTCCTAGTATCTTTTTACCTTCACTATATGCTCTCCTTACTAATTCTATCTCCTTCCTTATGAAAGGATATTTATCTGCCTCATAAACGCCCATAGGTCCGCCCATAAGAATCAGCAAATCAAAGTCCTCGTTACCTTCTATTTCACTAGCGAACTTTTCATCAGCTTTAATTCTTAGATTTCCCAGCCTTTCAACTGGATGATGATATATTGCTAAAGCTTTCATTATAATTATATAAAAAAGGACTAATTTAAACGTTATGTCCTTTAAAATAAATTTTATTCAATACTAACTATCTTATTATCTATAGCTTCTGATATATTTTTAATTCCATCGTTTATTTCTTCTGGTCTTGAATATGAAAAGCTTAGCCTAATGTACTCTTTACCGTATCCATCAAAGAAGAATTTAGTTCCAGGTGAGAAAATAACTCTATCCTTCACTTTTTCTAGTATTTTTTCCGAATCTATACCGTTTGTTCGTATAAAATAAAATAGTCCACCCTCTGGATAGTTCCATTCAGCTTGCGGTAAATATCTTTTAAGAGCCTCTGCTATAACTTCCTTCTTTTCTTTATAAATAATTTTAGCTTTACTTAATCCATCCCAAAAGCTTCCATCCTTAAGTGAGCTGTATACCAATGATAAAGACGGACTACTATTACCTCCATCTATATTTTGCTTTATTAATTTAAATATTTCCATAATTTCTTTATCAGCAACCATTATCCCTAATCTGATTCCAGGGGACAGAACTTTACTTAGAGTTGTTATATAAACTACTCTCCCGTTTTTATCTAATGATTTTAACGTAGGTTGTTCTGGATTTAAAAGTCCGTAAGCGTCGTCCTCAAGTATAATAAAGTCCTTTTCCTCGGCTAATTCTAAAAGCTCCTTCTTATCTTCTAATCTCATATGAATTCCAGTAGGATTTTGACCGGTAGGAATGACATAGGCAGCTTTAATCCCGTTTTCCTCCTTTATTTTTAAATCGTAATAAGGTATTACAGGAATTTTAACAAATTTTGCACCTCTAGATTTAAAAACTCTTATAGCTCCTGCAAACGTTGGATATTCTATTGCTACTTTATCTCCACTATTGATAAATGCATAAGCAAATATGAAAATCCCTTGAACACTTCCAGTGGTTAAAAGTATTTCTTCTTTTTTAGCGTTTATTCCCCTATATCTTAATATCTTTAATATCTCATTATCAAGTTCGTTAAAACTAATTACTTGTTCAAAATTCATCTCAGAAATTTTTAAATTTCTAGGAAAAATCCTAGGATCTGGTAATCCTCCGGCTAAATTATAAGTCATTTTCTCCATCACCTTTTGCCGTTTTAGTAGCTAAATAAAAGAATGCTGTAGACGCAAGTATTATTATAGGTAAGTAAAATAGTGTTGGAAGAGTAAAATATGTTATTAATGTAACGATTCCACTGAAGCCTAAATACCATAATGCTGGAATATAATTCCTGGAAAAAGGTATCATAGCTAATATTGCCAAGAGAATAACTAGAGTACCAAATAATGTCTTAGGGAATCCGACAAAGCTGAATATTAAGCCTGTAACTAGAAAAGCAATAAATGATAATACTTTATCGGATTTTTTCTCTGATAATATAAAAAGACTTACTGGTCCAGTAGAATAAGCTAAAATCCTTGTAGCTACTAAATAACCTATGGATTCTTCGAAGGTAGATAACATGAATAATGTTAATAATGAGAATGCTCCGAATAAAATTACTGGTAATATAGGTATACCTCTTTTAACATCTACTTTTCCTAGTACTTTAGGAAAGCTTCCAGCCTTAGCTAAGGCATATGAATACCTAATTAAATCTCCAGCGCCTATTAATGAAGCGCCAGAAGGAGATATTACACCGTCTAAGATAAATAAAGCACCTAATGCAGGAACTCCAGCTATTATAGCACTTTCAGCTAAGGGAGCAGTCATTTTGCTTAAACTACTCCATCCAGAAGAAAGGACAGAAGTAGAAAGTGAGGCTATAAAGACAAGTGGGACTAAGGTATATATTATCATAGATAATACGAATGCTATCATTATTGCTTTTCCAGTATCGCTTTTAGATTCACCAGCATAAACCATAGCGCTTCTGAAACCTCCGTAGGCAAACATTGTTAATGCTATAGCGTAAAGGAAATTGGAAAAAGATGGAGAAAATTTCATAGAAAAGTTAGATAAATGAAAATCTAGATATCCTACAGCTAGAACATATACAATCAAAATCCCTAGTTTAGCGTAAGTTATCGTATTTACAGAAATTGATAAACCTCTTATCCCTAGATATACTAACAAATATATTATAATTACTATAATACTTTCAATAAAATATCCAATAATAGTTGGATGACCCCTATACATTATGGACGGGAATACATAAGATAGGTAATTTGCAGTAGCCTCTGCTTCTATAGGTATTGTCAAGAGTGTGCCTATTAAATAAAGCCAACCAACACTAGATGCCATAACTTTTCCGTGAGTGACATTAATAAACCTTATTTTACTTCCAACAAAAGGAAAAATCCTAGCTAGCTTAGAATAAACTATAACCACTGGTAGTAAAAGAATTCCTCCAATTAACCATACAAAAGGACTTAATGGCCCTGCTAATGACGCAGTTACTGCAGGCAAAATAAGTATCCCAGAACCTATTATATTACCTAGAGAAAATGCAATTAATGAGAAAATTCCTGCTTCTTTTCTAAAATTTGGATTATCCTTAATATTTATGCCTACTTTGTCTGCCATAGAATAAGAATGAAATAAATAATATATAAGAATTTCTATGATTTATAATGTAAAGTTTACATTAGTTTATATAGAATAATAAAAAATATTTTGTAGTAACGCCTTTATAACTCATTCCTTAATATGCAATACACTATTAAATGCGCTTGATGCTTTAATCTAATTTATTAGCCAAAGTTTTACACTCCTTATATGGATATAGAAAAGTTAAAGAAAGACGTACTCGAGATAGAGGATAAGATAATTGAAATAAGGAGAAAGATACACGAGAATCCGGAACTTTCTTACAAGGAATATAATACAGCAAAGTTAGTAGCGGAAACTCTAAAGAGCCTAGGTATAGAAGTTAAAGTTGGAGTAGGTTTACCTACTGCAGTTTTGGGAATATTAAAGACTTCTAAACCAGGAAAAGTAGTGGCGTTAAGGGCTGACATGGATGCATTACCGGTAGAAGAAATGACCGATTTACCTTTCAAATCAAAGATTAAAGGAGTTATGCACGCCTGTGGTCACGATACTCACGTAGCAATGCTCTTGGGAGGGGCAATGTTGTTAGCTAAAAACATTGATATGCTATCCGGGGAAGTTAGGTTCATTTTTCAACCTGCTGAAGAGGACGGAGGCTTAGGAGGAGCAAAGCCTATGATTGATGCAGGAGTAATGGATGGGGTAGATTACGTTTTTGGTTTACATATTTCTTCGGCATATCCTGCAGGAGTTTTCGCAACAAGGAAAGGACCTTTAATGGCGACACCCGACGCATTTAAAATCACTG
>QEFD01000055.1 GCA_003086435.1 Acidianus hospitalis | reverse complement strand
GATTCCTGACGTGCCATTATTACCTAAATACAAAGCTGTTTATAAATTCCAGCCAATCGGAATTGTAATAGGTAAGGATAGATATGACGCTTTTGATAAAATTGAGGAAGTAGAAGTAAACTACGAGCCTTACGAGGGGCCAGTATACGAGGAAGTCCCAGATAATATAATTTTTAAAGACGGCAACGATAAGGGTGAAGTAAGTTCTGAAAATGAGTTTAACTTAAGGGTCGATTTTAATAGGAATTCACCCTATAGCATGGAACCAAGAATTGTTGCTGTAAAAATTCAAGGAGATCAATTAATTATTCATTTATCCACACAAATTCCTACAGTAGTAAAGATGCTAGTATCAGAAATGCTTGAAATTCCTCAAAATAGAATATCAATAATAGTACCTGATGTAGGAGGAGGATTTGGATTAAAACAAGACGTTAATTACGAGGAGCTTTCTGTAATAGCGTTAGCTTATAAGCTCAATAAGAATTTAAAATGGGTTGAGACAAGAACAGAAAACGTTATGACTTCTCAAGCTAGAGATCAAACTCACGAATTAAGGATAGGCTATAGAAATTCTGGCAAACTAGATTACGTTGTAGATAAAATTACTTATGACGCAGGAGCTTATTTATTACCGTTTACTGGAATCTCCCCTCTTTTTGTAACCCTTGGAACAATGAAAAGTCTTTACGATTTCGAATTATATTATGATGCTATAGTTAAGGTTAGTAACAAACCTCCCCAAGGAGCTTATAGGGGATTCGGAAGGCCAGAGGCAATATTAGTAATGGAAAGGATAATGGATGAAATATCTAAGAGGACTAAAATTTCTCCGATAGAAGTTAGGAAGATAAACGTGAAGAGAAAATTAGAAGGCGACGTTGGTGACGTAAATGCTGTAATAGATAAACTAAGTAAAAAATACGAGGAATTAAGGAGAATTTATGGTAAAGGAATAGGCATAAGCCTTTACGTGCAATATGCAGCTCCAAATTCCGAAATTATGGTAAAGCATGAAAAGTCTTTAATTCCAGGTTACGAATGCGTTAGAGCAAGACTTGATCTGGATGGCTGGATAATTATAGAAACTACTCTGACCAATCAAGGCCAAAGAATGGATAATTCCATAAGGAAAATAGTGTCTAAAGAGTTGAGTTATGATAAAGTTAAAGTAGAATTAGGTAAAACTAACATTAACGGTTATGGAGTTTGGGCAAGCAGGTCTATGCTAACCGCTGGAAATGCGGCAATATTAGCAGTTAGAAAATTAAAGGAAATTGCGAAGAAGATAGACGATAACCTCGATTGGGAAAAGATTGCGAGGATAATGAGACAAGAGCCGTGGAAATTAAAGGAATTGACTGTAGAAGAATGTTATGAGACCCCAGAATTTGTTGGTACAGTTAGTGGTCAAATTGTAGTTGTTAATAAGGATGAGTTAGGTAACGTTAAGCCTTTATATAATTACATAATTGCGGACGTAGGCATTACTGGCGATGATGAAGTAGTTAAGGGTCAACTTATGGGCGGAGCATTACAAGCGATAAGCGGATCTTTCTTAGAAAACACCGAAGATGAGGTTGAATACTCAATAGCAACCATGGTAGAGGCTCCTAAATTTGAGATAGAGTTATTGCATACGCCTTCCAATACTCCATCTGGAGTAAGAGGAGTAGGAGAAAACAGTATTTCTGGAGGTTATGCAGCTTTCATAAATGCAATAAATGATTTAGGTTTAGAGTGCAATAAAGTTCCATGTAGGTTATCGAAATGATATTTAAGAACGCAAGAATTATTACATCTAAAGGAATATTGGAAGCAGACTTTAAGGTAGAGGATGGTAAATTTAAGGAAATTAAGAAGGAAATTACGCCTATAGGAGAAGAGAAAGTAATTGATTTATCTGGTTATTACGTTCTGCCGAGCGTTGTTGATGGGCATACTCATTTCAATTCCAGATTTTTGGGTGCAAAGGAAATTATACCTACCGCCGACGATTATAAGACTGGAAGTGAAGTTGCATTAGCTGGCGGTATAACGTCATTTATCAACTTCATAGATCCAGGCAAAGGAGAAGATGTATTAAAGAAGGTAAAAGAAGAAATAGAGAAAGCATCTAATCAGTCTATGGTAGATTACTCTTTTCACCTCATTGTAAGGGATGGGGAGCATATTAAGTACTTGGACGAAATATTTAGACTAGGAATAAAGAGCGTTAAAGTTTTCATGGCTTATAAAGGGAGTATGCAGCTAGATGACGAGAATATAATGAGAGCTATGAGGAAAGTTAAGGAATTAGGAGGTGTAATAGCAGTACATGCAGAGAACGGAGACGTTATAGATGAATTACAGAAAGAATATGGTAATAAAGAGGAAGCAATTTATCATGCGTTGACTAGGCCTCCTGAAGTGGAAGAAGAAGCAGTAAATAGAGTCTCAATGATGGCTTATTTAACTAAAGCTAAAACTTATATAGTTCACGTTTCTTCTCCTAATTCGTTAAAGATAATTGAGGCATGGAAGAAAAAAGGTGCAGAAGTTTATGCGGAGACATGCCCTCACTATCTCGTTTTTGACGAAAGTTATTATAATAGACCAGACGGTAAGAGGTTCATAATGTCCCCACCTTTAAGGAGTAAGGAAATGAGAAAAGAGTTAGTAGATAATTTGAAAAATATTTTTACATTGGGCAGTGATTATTCCGGTTATATGTCTGTTTATAAGGATAAGGCATTAAGTTACATAGAAGTACCTAACGGTGTCGCTTCAACAGAATTCCTAGTGCCTACTATAATGAGCTTAATGTTTGATGGTTATATTTCACCAGAACATGTAGCTGAGATAACCTCTGAAGATCAAATAAAACTTTACGGAATTAAGAACAAGGGATTCAGTATTGGTTCTGATGCAGATTTTGCTGTAATAAAGAGAGAAGATTGGATAGTTAAAGATTGGCACGGTAAAATGGATCATTCAATTTATGAAGGTGTAAAGTTTAAGGCTAAAGTTGAAAAGACGTTCATTAAGGGAGAATTAGCTTTTGATGAAGATGTAAAAGAATCTAAAGGCGAGATGCTGAAGAGATGATTGCAGTTACGTCAATTAGTGCAGGATGAGAGGAATGACAATAATAAAAAATGTAAATATGTTAGGCGTAAAGTTAAGTAATATAACTTTAACTGATGGAGCTAATACAGTAATTGATGCAGAAGGTAGAATTGCCTTTCCATCGTTTTTTGATATGCATATTCATTTAGAGAACGCATTAAGTCTGAGAGAAACAGGAGAAAATGATTCTGGAACTCTAAATGAAGCAGTTGAAAGGTGGGCAAAAATTAGAGATTCACTTAGCGTGGAAGAGTTAAAGAATAGAATTAAAAAGGCATTAATTCTGGAGATATTCAACGGAGTAACTCACGTTAGAAATCACGCTGACACTTGTTCAAAGAATATTAATTCAGTGAAAGCTTCCCTAGAGGTTAAAGAAGAAATGAAGGATTTCGTCGACATCCAAGTTGTGGCGTTTCCAGAACAAGGAATCTTTAATTGTAATGAGGATGAGTTTAAGAGAGCAGTAGAAATTTCTGACATAATAGGAGGAAAGCCTGACGGCGAAGATAATGAAGACCTTGGCAAGAAGCATTTGGAATTAATTTCGTCTTTGTCCCTTAAGCTGAATAAAAGTATAGATTCTCATATAGATCAAGGAGACGAGCCAACTAGATTTTCAGAGTATCTGCTCGGTTTAAGGAATGGTCATATAGCGCTATCTCATTTAACTTCAATTCATTCTGACAATGACGAATATGTTTCTAGGTTAATAAGGTTAATAAAAAAGAGGAATGCTTCAGTAATTAGCTCTCCATTAACTACAGTATTTCTTAATGGAAGGTTCGATAAATATCCAAAGAGAAGGGGATTAACTAGGATTAAACAACTTTTAAGCGAAGGAGTTAATGTAGCCTTAGGACATGACGACTTTCAGAATCCATTCTTCCCTTTCGGATTCGGTGATATAATTCAAGCTTTATGGCTAGCAGTTTTAATGGAGCAGGCTAACTTAAAAGATGCCGAAGTCTGGATTGACTTAATTACAAGAAATGCTGAGATTGAGTGGACTTTGTCCACGTCTTTCAAGCCTTCAGAAGATATAGTTATCTTAGACGCAAAAAGTTTGAGGGAACAGTTATCTACTCTTTCACCAAGGTTTATGGTTATCAGGAAAGGTAAAATAATAGCATATTCGAATAGAAGTGGGGAAGTTTTCTTAAATGACTCCAAGATAAATCCTTATGACCTTATTGCTTAATTAATGGCATAGTCATACACCTTGGTCCACTTCTTTCTCCTCCTTCCTTTATTATTTCGTTTCCTTTGAATGTTATTACTTTTATTCCAACCTCTTCAAGTAATTTATTTGTTATCCTATTATGTTCATATGCTATTATTTTATTTGTATCGATAACTATAATATTACTAGCTAAAAGCCAATGCTCCCTCTCTTCATCATAATATTCCGCATTGCCTATATTTACTACTCTGAGATCTTTACCCAAATAGTCTTTTAATACCTCCCTTAAAGGCCTTTGATCTCTGATAATATCAGAACCTTTGTATAGATATACCTTAACGTTATCAAGATAATTCTTATAATATATTATTACATCCTTTGCAGGAACCCCCATTACCGTATCTAAGTGTCCTATTCCTTTATTAGGATGTAATTCTGGAGTTTCTAATCTAACTAAGATCGCTTCATCTATTTCGCCCATTTCCTTTAGTCTAGGCAATACATAGCTTAAACCTAGTGCACTGCTTCTAGTTCCAAATCCCATTAGCAATTTACCATCTATTGGAAAGAAATCTCCTCCTTCAAAATAACCTTTCCTAGCTTCCAGAATGTTTTCAGGCTTAAGAATTTTTACTAACAAGTCCGGCTCTCTTCTTCTAGACTCCCATCTCATTTTTCCTTTAATGTAAGTTTTGCCTATCACCATTCCAGGATCTCTTGTAAACATTATATTTTCTAAAGGTTTTATACAAAATTCTTCATCTTCTGGAATTAGAATACTTCCAAGTTTTTTCGCTTCAACTGCAGTTAATCCAGAAATTAAAATATCGGCTAATTCTTCCTTATTTAAGTTTTCCAATGCTGACTCATTAAGCTGGCATTCGCTTGACTCAAGAATAAGAGATATCAATTCATTTTTGCTCATCTTTAGAATCTCTTCTCTTACGTTGACCACATCTATTCCTTCATTTTTCATTTTTTGTACGAATCCATCGTGTTCTTTTCTTAACTCTACTGGATCCGGAATTTCTGCATATTGAAGCTCATAAAGGGTTTTAGGAGTTAACCTATACTTCTCCTTACCTGGTGATGCAACTACAACCTTTTTTAACGGACTATATTCTGCTTTTACGTTAAGCATAAAAAGAAGAATGGCCTATTGCTAAAAAATCTTTTTGTCTTTACAATTAAAAAATATAAAATTTTATCGTAGTAGCAGAAGAAACTATGTAGAGAATATTAAACACGAGTGCCCACAAAATTTTATTCTTGTTATTCTGGAGGAATCTCCTTGAATGTATAATTTATATCGATTCCCTCCTTTTTAAGTCTGTACGCCCTCATCACGAAATATATTATTATACCGGCAATGAATGGTGACGCTATTATTGCCCAAGTTTCAGCATTCATATTAATGCCTAAATATATTGTAGAATTTCCGAACCAATAGTATGCATATATTGACATTACTATTAAGTCTACAATAGAAACTGCTAACATAAAGTATTTATTCCCATTAAATTGAAAACCTCTTTTTAAGGATATAGAGATTATAGAAGCTAATATTACTATTATAAAACCGAAAAGTAGAGCCATAGCATCTGCAGTGTCCATACCATAAAAGAACGCACTACTTAAAGGTGTTATAGTAATTATAACTAATGAAGAGATTGTTATGATCTCATCTATTAAGTGAGCAACTACTGGAGAGTGATATTTCTCAGATACGTAAGATACTATAGTCGGTAGAGCCTTATCAAAAGCTACAGCCATAAAGTACCTCGATACGAATAAGGCAACAGCAAACATTATAGCAAGATACCAGAAATACGATCCTATAACTAAAAATAAATCTAAAGGTAGATTAGGATTACTAACTACTACATCAAATACCGGATTAAGTAAATTACTATAGCCTAACACTCCAGAGCCTATATAGAAAGATGAAGGTAAGGAGCTTACGCTACTGGCTATGAA
>QEFD01000054.1 GCA_003086435.1 Acidianus hospitalis | reverse complement strand
TACAAGTCTTCCGTCGCTCCTAATTATAAAGTCGTACAATTCCTTCTCCTTTTCCTTAGGATATTTACTAATGAAGTTATCCGCATCCTGATCTTCCAATATTTTCTTCTTATATTTTATTCTTTTATATATAGTCTCGTAAAACTGTCTATAGCTTTGATTCTCCTTTAATTTCATGAGAATAAAATCGTCTGTAAAATTAACTATCTTTTCACAACTGGTTAAATCTTCCACGGAAATTACGTTGTCCTTAATCATCTTTGCAATAGCAAACGCCATAACCATATCCATTAATCCCTTAACTGGATGACTATATACTGCGCTGTACATGTGATATCTTGCAATAAGAAAATGTTCAAGATCATCTCTGCCCTTACTATCAAAAACGTATTTTCCAGAGGAGTTTATTCTCATTACTGTTAATATTCTATCTAAAGGTATCAGCCCATACCTCACTCCGAAATAGTAAGAATCCCTATGTAAATAATCCAATCTGTCTGCGTCAAAAGTTGATGAAATTAGGCTCTTTTCAATCCCGCCCTTCTTTTTAACATATATTTCTTCCATCTTATTTGCAACGTCTTCTAGTCCTTCCATGCAATTTTTTAGGATAAAAATTCCTAGATACTCATGAAACTTTGCGGTTTCATAGGGAGTTTTAACTCCAATTTTACTCATAATTTCCATGTATTTAGAATTATCCATGTAGAAAAGAATCTTCATTGCATCTTCAAAAGTATGAGAAAAAGGCAAATGGCCTATATCGTGTAATAATGCAACTTTCTTCATTATGTCAACGTCAATGTCCTTTGATTCAAGGTTATTAATCATCATAGAAGCTATATGAAAAGTTCCTAAACTATGCTCAAATCTAGTATGATTTGCAGAAGGAAAAACTAAGTAAGCTAAACCGTTTTGTTTAATATACCTTAATCTTTGAAAAAACTCGTTATCAACTATTTTTAAAATTTCATCATCTAACTCCACGTAACCATGAATGGGATCCCTTATTCTCTTTCTCATATATTTATACCCAGCTTTTTCATTAGATTTAATTCTTCCTCAGTAAAGGTAACTTCTCCTCTGCTTCCCTCAGTAATTTTTATCCACAATTTCTTAGCTAGACTCTTAACAACATCTGAAGGCAAATCGAGCTTAAAGCCATTAAAGCATTGGGTTTCTATAAATTGCGTATACCTAACACCGTCTTCAGTAGGTTCAAAGTCGGAAAGGTCTCTATCACCTTCACTTAAGGCTAACAAAAATGACGTAGAATGAGCAGTTACTTCATCGTATCCCTTCTGAATAAGACAGCTTATAATTGAGGATATCCTAAACCTTTGTAAAGAAATCATGAATAATATATGCTCTGGTAATACCAAATGAATTTCATTGTACATAAGAGAAAAGGGAGAGTGAAGACTGAAAGTATCCGGCTGGGAGGAAGTTCAAGGAAAGACATTGGGATAAATGTTTATATAGATTATGAAAATTTAAGTTGCATAAAACATTTGACATTAAATATAAACTCACCATAAACGCTTTTCAAGCTAATAACAACATAAGGATTTCCTAACAAACGTGTAGTTTAAGCCCTATACGCTGTAGCTTTCCGTCTTTGCACTGATGTAAAGTATATATAAGGTTTCAACTCAGAATTACCGCTATAAATTCCTTTTTCCGTAAAAATATCTGGCTTAAAGAAAAGGTCTTTATTAATATTGAATTCCTTCATTACCTTTTTAATTGAGTCTTCGACTTTTATTATATACTCAAAATCTAACGCTGAAGGAACATACACAATAACTGGAAGTTCTTTATTAGAATGAAATTGCGAAGAACCGTCGTCAATTTTTAATTCGTATACTTCATCTCCTAAAACTTCTATTATACGCTTAAAAAATTTGGGATAAATATCCTTTTTTACAAAGATCATCCATTTCCCTGTTAGATATTCCGCCATCAATATATTTTCACTCCTCTTTAGTTTTTCTAATGTATCATTAATCATTTTAATAAACGTATTAAATTCATTTATAAGCACTGTAGCTTTTTCTGAGACTGATGATATGGCTATATATAATAAATCTTTATTACTTTTTAACAATTGTATTGTTCTCCCTATTGATTCTTCTTCTATTTTACCATGATTTTTACCAATATAATATAGCCAATTGCCCTTAAGCAGAAAATTATTTTTATATGCAGTATTTAACAATTTCTCAGCTTTTCCTCTTAATGGTTCACTAAGAGCCGATAATTTAAACGTCCAATCAAAAATTTTACTTAATTCAAAATGAATTAAAAACGCATTTTCAACTAGATCTTTTACAGAACTAACTCCATTAATCTTAGCTAATTGCTCTAGAGCTTCCTTACTCTTCCCATTTACTTTAGCGTAACCTTGATGTTTAGCTAGATGACATTTCTTACAAAGAACTCTAATTCCTACAAGTTCGCTAATACCTTTTTGACCATCAACGTAATATCTCCAGTCCTCATCCAAATCAGATCCATCTCCTCCGCAAACGCTACATTTACCTCTTTCTTGTTTAAACCAAAAATCCTTGACAATCTCAACCGCTTTGTCACAGTCTTCGCATATAACCTTTGCTATCAAAGGATCCA
>QEFD01000053.1 GCA_003086435.1 Acidianus hospitalis | reverse complement strand
TAAAGGAAGTTGAAGGTCTATGATTCTCCAAAGCGTATCTAGCACGGTAGATAATATACTTCCTGAAATAAAGAATTTAACTTGCCTTTTTTAGGAAAATGTTTCAAAGTCTTAACAAACGTTTTATTATCCTGCAACAAAAAAGGATATTATGCTTAAGGAAATTAGTTTACTCGCATCAATTTTTGCAGGGATAACAATAGTTTTGGGCGGGATAGTTGAAGGATACGGATATGGACTATCGTTAGGAACAAATTGGCCTTATACTAGAGATATTTTGCAATTAGCTGCAAAGAAAGATCCTGAAGCTATTCATAGAATTAGTGCGACAATTGTAGGCCTCATTTCATTAGCATTCTTAATACTAAGGTTTTCTATGGTTAGTCTTGTAGGATTTCTCGGGGTTGTTGCTACTGCATTATTGGGTATGGCTACGCTTTACGTTTTAGCAGGGAAATTACCATCTGTATTTCAAGGACTTCATGATATAGCAGCATATAGTGTTTTTGCAACGTATTTCGTAATCTTCTTAAAAGGATTTAACGTTAATATTATTCAATTCTTCTTATACGCTGTATTGCCTCCTCATTTCCTTTACTTCGTTATTTTCATGGGCGGAGTTGTTACTGGTATGAGAAAAATGAAGTTTGAAATAGGCGATGTTAGAAAGCCTAAGAATTGGTTACAAGGAGCTTGGCTAATTCACTCTATATTGGCTGCAATATTCGTAATAGCCTTAATCTTAGAGGCTCTGTGGATACCTTTATTGTTAACAATTATTGAAGTGGCAGTGGGATTATTAGTCTATGTAGGAGCAAACAAAAATCCAGTAAAGCCTGGAATCTCAGTTGGGCTTCATCAATTATTTTCTCTACTAATTGTTGCCTCATTAATATATTATACAATATGAATCAGTCGAGGTGCATTATTTCATCAATCATCGTGTTGTGAATTCATCACCTAAATCTGAAAGACTATAGCCAATATTACCTTCAGCGTCCATATTATAATATTTTTTTAACATTGTTGCAACGGCTGTGTAAAGGAATTCGTTCATTTGAGTTCTATTTATACCAAGAAGAGTAGATAAATATCCCCACGGTTTTCCTTGAAGTACCTTGCCTATTAATATCCACTCTTCTTCGTCATAAAGTGACCAATCCCTTTTAGAATCCCAAAAATACTTTAATGCTAATAAATGAATACCATCAGCAGATGCTTCATAAGGACTTGTGCCTTGTAAAAAGGCTACAATTTTCGCTAAGTGCAACTTACTCAAATTTATGTCCTTGTAAGCTTTATTTCCTCTTAACAATAGCTGTGCAACTTGTGGAGACATGTTAAAGTAAATATCGTGAATTGTGTTAAGTAACTTTTCTTTAAATATGAAAGCAGAAATATCTACAATTCTCTTAGCAATCTCGCTTAAAGGCTTAATTACAACTACTGGAAAATCACCGTATTTTTCATTTCTTACAGGAGATACGTGTACTGGAATAAAGCCATTCTTTACCCAGAACTTTAATACCCTATAATCTCCCATGAAGCTTGAACCTATCCAATCTAAACCTTTTTCTCTTGCATCTTCTGTCACCATTTGAAGAATTTTACTACCTAATCCCTTATCTTGAAGCTCTGGGACTACTGCAATCCTTATTATTCTCCATCCTTTTAATTTTCCAAAATCCCTTAATCTTACATGCTTTAATAATCTATCCGGGATTAAATCGCCGTCGAATGTTCCACCTCTTAATGCTAAATCTATTAAATTATCTGGCAAGTCTCCTTCTTCTGACGTCTGAACAACAGCTAAATAAGAATCCCCAGAGTAAATTGTCTTTATTGAATGGTGAACTCCATCTGCCATAATCATTAAATCGTCTGGATTATTTCTATAGTGAGCAGAAACTAATATTCCATAAACTTGAAAGAGTTTATTGTCATTCATTAGTAATTCTTCTTTATCTTGTGTTTCATAAAATGCTATAGAAATATCCTCTGGAAGTCTTTGAGGCTCAGGGTTTAAAACTAATGCGTCATATAGCCATTTTTCTATCGGATCACCTTCTGCATATCTTAAAGGTTTTTGCATTGTAAGTAATCTAACAGGGGCCTTTCTTTCCGAGATTATTTTTCTTAAATACCTAATGAAAGCCTTCCCTGAACCTTCATAACCGTGAATAGTTGTAACTAAAACAATCTTCTTCCATTTCCTTAAAGCTAGATCGATAAAATTAACGCCCAATGCGGCAGCCTCGTCTATAACTAATATTCCTTTACTAGTTTCAACCTCAGATACGGCATCCGGAGGCTTATAATGTATTTCAAAATCGTCTCCACTTATTTCTCTTATAAATCCAGTATCTGAATTTTTTTCCTTATTTTTTATCTTTAATACATCCAAACCTTTCTT
>QEFD01000052.1 GCA_003086435.1 Acidianus hospitalis | reverse complement strand
TTTACTTTCACATTGATATTTCTTACTCATTAAAATAAAAATTTAGGGTTTTAATAACACCTTACCTATCTTATTCTTATCCTTCAATAGTTCATACCCTTTATCTATGTCATCTATTCCTACAGTTCCAGCAATTATTGGTTGAATTTTACCTTCTGCAGTAAGTTTTAACGCTCCTTCTACATCTTTTTTAGTTGCACTAGCATGACCTATTATTTGAATATCTTTAAGTATTACGTAACCTAATCTAAGTTGATAAGCTTGAGAAGGATCTACATTGCCTATTTGTACGATTCTTCCACCCATCCATAACGATTTTAAGCTTTCATCAAAGGTTGGAGTTCCCACAGTGTCTATTACAACGTGAACATCTGAAATTTTCTTTGCCTCTTCAGCAAATTTTTTACCTACTATTACGTGATCTGCAAATTTTTTAATAAAAGGTGCTTTTTCTTCTGAAGTAGTAACGCCTATTACTTTAGCTCCTAAAGCTTTTGCAACTTGTACTGCATGAATTCCTACTCCTCCGCTTGCTCCAGTAACTAGCACAGTTTCTCCAGGCTTTAGATGTGCCCTCATTAGACCTCTATAAATCATTCCCGTAACGCAAGGGACTAAAACTGCTCCTTCGTCTGGAGTACCCTTAGGAACCTTTACTAGGCTTGTAACTTTTATTTTTGCATATTCTGCAAAAAATCCGTCCAACTCTTCAGAGTATCCTAACCTAGAATGACAATAAGCTTCTTCTCCTTGTTTACAATACTCGCAAGTTCCGTCAGGGGCGTAAAGTAAAGAGACTACCTTATCTCCTTCCTCAAACCCTTCAACTTTCTTACCTTTTTGTATTATTGTACCTACGACTTCGTGGCCTAATATTACTGGATATTTCATTCTTGGATAATATCCTTGGAGTTGCAATAGATCTCTATAACATAACGCTGCTCTATCTACTTTTATTATAACCTCGTCATCAGCAGGTTTTGGATCTGGGACCTCTTGTACTTTATATCCTTGTTTGTGGCCTATAACAACAACTGCCTTCATTAGTTTAAACATGTTTATATTGCTTAAAAATTATGATGAAGGAAGCATTTTTTATACTTAGTAACGTAATTTAATTCGTGAAACTAAAATTACCTCCTAGGATAAAGGTTTTGGAAGCTTTAGGTGCAATAGCTGATGGAAGAATTGCTAAGGTTGACGATCATTACATCGTTACTTCCTCAGAGGGAGATAGAAAATACACCGTAAAGGTTGAAGGAGAGAAGGTATTTAGTGACGATAATGGAACTAAGTTTAGGAATTATATAGGTTATCCTATCATTGCAGTTTTAATGCTTGAAGGTAAGTTACCTTTTGATAAAAGGATTTCTGAAGCACTAAAAGGAATAGATTGGAAAAAGCTTAATGAGACCTATAAGAATTATTCGATTGTCGAGCGTATAATAAAGGAAAAAGTGAGTAAGGAAAAAGGTATAAATGAGAGTGAAATTGATGGCATAATAGAGAGTGTTTTAAATGAGCTCAGAAGACATTCTTTCTACAAAGCTACCTGAACCACTTATCTACGTGAGTGAAGATGAAGTTAGAAGAATTAAATTCAAAATACAACGCATTTATAACAATAGATGAAATAAAAGGAAGAGATAAGGGAAAGCTTAAGGGATTGACTTTTGGAATAAAAGATGTTATATTAACTAAGGGAATTAAAACTACTGCAGGATCAAAAATCCTAAAAGATTATATACCTAATAGGAACGCATGGATAGTAGATAAAATCTTGGAAGAAGGAGGAACAATAGTAGGTAAAACAAATACTCACGAATTTGCGATAGGTGCAACAAATACTTCGTCTATTGCTGGACCTGCTAGAAACCCCTATGATCCTGAAAGAATAAGCGGAGGATCTAGCGGAGGATCTGCAGTTGCTGTAGCATTAAAAATGGTTGATGTTGGAGTGGGGACGGATACTGGAGGATCTATAAGAATTCCTGCTTCACTTTGCGGAGTAATAGGATTTAAACCAACTACCGGAATTATACCTATAGACGGAGTTATTCCGTTCAGCTGGACTTTAGATACAATAGGATTTATAACGAGGGATATTCCTACTTTAAGGAGGGTTTTAGATGCCGTAATACCTATTGAAAATAAACATGTCTTGGTATCCAAGGTAAGGACTAGGCCCAGATTAGGAGTTTTCCTATTTAAGGATGATCCCGCTTCAAATTCGCTAAAAATTATATTGAATAAGCTTTCTTCGTACTTCGATTTAATTGATCTTAGGTTAAACTTTCTAGAAGGATTTGGAAGTAATGTAAGGGGAACAATAGCCCTTGCAGAAGGTTCCTCATATCATAGGGATTGGATAGAGTCAACTCCAGGAATGTATTTCCCAGATGTTAAGGAATTACTAATGCAAGGTTTACAAATCAGAGCAATAGACTATATTGACGCACTAAGAGCAAGAAGAGTAATTTTCGAAGAATATGTTAGAGCTTTTGACAGCGTAGACGCGATAATTTCTCCTACTACAAAAATTCCTGCACCAAAGATTTCAGAGGTAGTAGGAAGAGAAAAAGAATATAGAAAACTTTTGGTATCTAATACAGAACTATTCAATCTTGTAAATGCACCTTCTATTTCATTACCAGTCAGTAAAGTAAACGACTTGCCTATAGGATTAATGGTAAGCGGTTTACCTTATGAAGACGGGATAGTATTAGATATTGCAGAAAAAATTCTTGAATTAGCCAAGTGACTTTCTTATTAATGCCATTTCTTTTATATACTCCTTCATTTCATCGTACTTCTTTTCCTTACAAGCAAGCAAGGCTAAAGAAGATAATAATACGTGTTTTTTAGACTCGTAATCATTACCTCCAATTTTTATTCCAATACTCTCAGCAAACTTTATGTCCTCTTTTATTTTATTAATAACTTCGTCATCTATGTTCCATATTTCCTTTAAATACTCTAGTGCGTCTAAGTTAACGTACTTCCCACTCTCATTAAGGTCATGATTAAACATTATATAATTCTCTTTTAAGAAATCCCATTCTTCCTCTGATAACTTTGAAAGCGATGATAATCCAATTATTTCTGGAGGAATACCTAGAGTGTACATTGCACCAACAAAGCTAATT
>QEFD01000051.1 GCA_003086435.1 Acidianus hospitalis | reverse complement strand
CTTGCAGGGTATTTGCTAAACCTTGTTTTTTATAACGAAGAGACGTTGAGCCTGGCGTTCCTAATACTTCCTTTAATAGGTTATATTAAGTTGAGGTGGGTTTATAGATGAATAAGCTTGCTTTACTGTTTATCATTATTGTGCTATTAACACAGGTTAGTGAAGCAATGGTTGTTGAGTGTAATTCTACTTCTTATTCTGCTCCTATTATGGTCTCTAGGATATTTTATGTGCCATTGAATGATACTTTTGCCGTGGCTGTTGTGAAATTTCTTATTAATGGAACTGTTGTAATCATATATGAGAATGGACATTTAGTTACATTATATTGCAGAAATATAACTGTTATAAACGTGACTTCTATAAAAGCTGTTTATCCATTTCCTAACTCCTCTAGTTCAGTGATTATTCATGTTAAAAATGTATTAGGAGAAAATTTCCCATATGTAGGGATATTTGTTTATAAGGATTATCTTATTGTTGAATTTTCGCCTAATCATGAGAATTTTAGATTTTACGTATTTAACTCCAGGTTAAATAAAATTAATGAATTCGAGTTTCATAATACTGCATGTAAGGGAACTCTAGGTATTTCCGGAAAATACCTATTATACTTTAATGGTAAGATTAATTACAAGAATATTACAATAATAGGATGTAGGATCAAAACTTTCTTATATCGGCTCTTAATTTTCCCAATTTATCAATTTGAAAATAGCACAGTTACTAGACTAACTATTCCAGTACTCTCAAATATTACCGTTTTTATGTACAATATGTTAACTGGAAACATTAAAAAGGAAATATATTTAAAAAATGTGAGTATTTATGAGTACCCTTCACTTATCTCAATACGTAATGCAACTATAATATCGCCTTGCTTTTTAAGGTATATCCAAAACAAGGGCTTATTTGTCTCAGTAAGAATGAACGATTTTATATATAATAACAAAATCTTGGATTTAGAGACAATATGCTATGGAAATTCCAGTGTAAATAATGTTATCTTCTATACTATAAACCTCTGTAATGGTAAGATTAGTTTATCTCCTAAATTTAATATATGGAGCTCAATCATGCGTGGAGATAACCTAATAGCAGTTATACCGCCTAACCAGTATTTTGGTATTCTTATAAATCCTATCGAAACAGTTGAACTGTATACTCCAAACTTCACGTTTTTAGGCAAAGTAACTTTTTCACCTCCATTATTTATACCGTTGCCTATATTATTAATACCTGAAAAAACTGAAATATACTCACCATATGATACTATAACTAATTTTGTCTATTATGATAGTTATATTTATCTAAGTAATTGTAACCATATATTAATTCTGCATAATAATCAATCTATTCAATTCCAAAATGCCAAACTATTTTTCCTATGTAAGCCAATAGTAGTAGAAAAGGAAGCTAAAGGTTATACAGTTATGGAACTTGATGGCGATAAAATCTTAAAATCTGTTTACATTAACGCTGGATACTTCTCTACGCAAAACTCAATTATATTTTGTAAAATCGAAACTATATATAAAAATAGTACTTATAAAATAAATATTTCTACTAATATATACTTTTCTGGTATAGGGAATTTTATAATATTTCATAAAGGAAATTCTAGTATAATAGTTACACTCCCTAATCTAAACATAATTAACTTGTCAAGTCCTTATATTATAGGAGTTTATAATAATTCCCCTGTTTTAGTAAACGAAGAGAATTTAATGTCAAATTGCAAGTGCTGTTCTGAATTTTCTAATATTGTAGTCGGAAAATTCTTTGATCGTAATACTGCTGGTATTAAGGATTACTCGTTATTAATAATCTCTATTCTAGTGGTAGGTATAATAATAGGAACTGGGAGATTGAAGAAGTTCATGAGTTAAGATTTTTTGTTTCTCTCAATGACAAATATATAAGTTACTAGAGGGAAATTTAAGTAGGTTCTTTCCTATTGAGAGAACAAGGTTAATGAGATAATATGATTTTATTGGATTTGGTTATTTAGTATTAATCTCATTTTATATTCTTATAAATGATGTAAGAGTCCGTACAACATAAATTATTGTAAAATAATAATAAAGATTATATTCTTGTTATTCGAACAATGCGAAAATTGATGATTACCCCATCAATAAAGGCCTGCATGATTTTTTCTCTTAATTCAAAAGCTTTAACTATTTCTTCTTTTCATATTTACTATTATAAATACAAAATAGTTATTCTTTCCGATCTCTTCCCTTGCCTACGCTTTCATAATTTTCTTAGCATTTAAATTGTTCTTCATTCCCCTATTGTTAGCTTATGTTTTAGTTTATTTGTTTTTTGCGTACTTATATATTAAGGGCTATAGAAGAGCTTCCGTATCGTTAGTAGCACTAACTTATTTTTACCTCTATTCTTTGCTGAGTTAATAGTTAACATCAAGTTATCTTTCATAGATATTATAGGTTTAATAATAGATATTGCGGGAAGTCTATTTGCTTTGCTAGTTTTAGCAATCATACGGGATGTCGAAGACGCTCTTTGCTGTATTTGGGTAATCCTAGCCTCAATACTCACAATTGCACTAGGAATTATATACGCAATTTTCTATAAATCAACTAGTGAAATAGCTTGGTATTTCAAGATATTAGCTTTAGATCCCATTTTTATCTTCAACGCTTATGGGGCTTATTTAGTTCTTAAACGAAATAATACAACTCATAAAAAATGATTTTTCTATTTTTATGAGAATCTATTACTAAGGCAGGCTGAACTAACTAAGTGATTTACACTTTTCTATTCATATCTCACGTATTATTGAAAAAGTACCGCATATATGCAATT
>QEFD01000050.1 GCA_003086435.1 Acidianus hospitalis | reverse complement strand
ATGAGAATCGACAAAACCTAGAATTACTAATCTACCTTCTAAATCTTTCCCTAACTTTTTATCATAGTATACCTTTGATATTATATTATTATTAATTTCAATGGATATAGTCCTACCATCAATAGTCTTTAGGTTACCTAATATCATTAAAATATTAAATTCAAGAACATATTAAAACTTAACTTTTAGACTAAATATCTTACGATATCAAAAATTTATCCTTATTACTGCAGTCAAGAACTTGTAGAATATATATGGATAAAAATAAGATAGAAATTAAATGTAAATTTTAATAATTATTAATTATTTTACTGTCTAAAACTTCTAATTTACCTTGTTTTATCACGTGAACCACTTTAGATACATCCTTAATATTTTCTAAAGGATTCCCGTCTATAACTATTATATCAGCATCTTTTCCTTCATCAATTAAACCAGAATTTAATCCCAATGCTTTAGCGGAGTTATACGTTGCAGCTCTTAAGGCTTCCTCATTAGATAAACCACCCACTTCAGTTAGAAGTAGTATCTCAGTCCAATTTTTACCTATATCGTAATCTTCCAAACCGGTCTCAAAGCCCATGTGAGTACCGGTTATAATAGTTATTCCTAGCTCTTTTGCCTTTCTTAATACTTTGTGCAAATTCTCTCTAACCTCAACAATCTTTTCCAATCCCCATTCGTCAACCCCTATTGTTTTGCCATATTTATATATAATTTCGGTAATGGTCAGTGTAGGCGTTAAGCTGATGTTTTTCTCCAGCATTAGCTTTAACGTGTCTTCTTTAAGTAAACTTCCGTGTTCCAATGTCTTTATTCCAGCCTCTATAGCAATTCTTGCTCCTTTATCTCCGTGAGCGTGAGCTGCAACGTAAGTTCCAGCTTTTTCTGCCTCATTAACTATTGCTCTTATTTCGTCAAAAGACAATTGTGGCATATCTGGTCTGTCTCTTTGAGACAATACTCCTCCCGTCGCAAATATTTTAATAAAATCGGATCCATCCCTTAATACTTTTCTAGCCGCATGGATACACGACTCAGTCCCGTCACATATTTCTGAAAATCCTAGAGAAATCGAAAATTCTAAAGGTATATCATGGCTAAACTCTCCGTGACCGAAGGTTTGAGTTATTGGCTTCCCTGCCGCTATAATTTTAGGTCCTTTTATATATCCTTCATTGACAGCTCTTTTTAAAGAGATACTTATAGGTTCTCCGCAATCCCTTACCGTGGTGAATCCAGCCAATAGTAGTTTCTCTAACCATTTAGTAGCTCTTAATGCCCTATATTCTGGTTTTTCAAACATAATTTTTAATAAACTACCTCCCTTAAGCCCAGATATATGCATATGCGCATCTATTAAGCCTGGCATTACTAACATATCTTTAGCATCTATTTCTTGTTTTGCATTAAGATCCTCTTTAGAAACTTTAGATATCTTACCATTGCTTATATAAATATTCATTTTACCTATGAACTCTGTACCGGTAAATACGTTCCCGTTTTTTATTGCAACGTCATATTGCATAATTATAACCACTTTTACATGCTTATATATATTTTTTATATTTTAAGTAATTGGCAGAGAGTTGATGATAAATATTTAAATTTAGGTTAATTTTATATTATACGATCTGTTATGAGGAACGGTGAATCGGTTAAGAATTTAGTTCGAAAAAATAGAAAATTTTATATATTAATGATAATTCTTGCATTAATACCTTGGTTTCTTGAAGCCTATGATTCAGAATTATACTTTTTCGCTTCTCCGTACATAATAAATACGCTTAAGATAAGCCAGTCATATATAGGCATAACTGCCTCAGTCTTTGCAATAGGTATAGCAGTTTTTAGCATGGTAGGAGGATATTTGTTCGATAAAATATCACCCAAATACGTTATAGTATCTGCAGTAGGGCTTTTTACAATATTTACTATATTAACTGGATATGTATCAAATGGAATAGAGCTAGTAATTTATAGGTTTTTAGTAGGCGTAGGAGTCGGAATCTTTCAACCAGCAACTGCGGCTTTTGCAGGAGATTTGCTAAATACTACAAGAGCTTTAAGAATTGGAGCTAATAGTGTTGCCTTTGGAATAGGGTTATTTGTAGCACCTTACGTAATATCGCCTTTCTTACCTAATTTTAGTTTGCCATTTTTAATCTCTGGAATTATGTCAATAATAAGCTTGGCACTGTTCTTTTATTTTGTTCCAGTTAACTATAGGGAGGAGGTAAGAGAAAGGATAGATCTTAGGAAAATTATAAATTTAAACACAATAATTCTAAGTATAATTATATTATCTTTTGGTATAGCTTTATTTGCGTTCCTAGGGTATTATTCCGACTACTTATTATACGGCTTAAATTTGAGCAAGTCTGAAGCTACAATAATAGCTTCAATGAACGGATTGGGAGAATTAGCTTTTCTACTTCCAATAGCTCTTCTAAGTGACAAGGTAAGTAGAAGAATAAGTTTAATCTTGAGTAGTATAATATTAACTTTAGCGTCAATAGGATTATTTATAGGTTATACAGGATATTTACAAATGGTTTTACTTACTATCGCCTGGGGAGCAGGATATGGCGGTTTAATAGTCAGCGTAATATCCTTCTCACAAGATATAGTTCCAGACGAGGTAGTAGGCTCCGTTACCGGCTTTATGTTTCTCACTTTTAATATTGGAGCTATATTTGGCGCACCTTTAATGGGATTGCTTATACAGAGCTATGGTTTTGAAAAAGCAGGCCTATTAGCTATAGCTCTTCCTAGTTCTATTGCTCTCTTATTAGCAGTAATTATTAGACATAAAAATGGTAAAAAAGATTAGTTTCTTTTTATTATTTTTCTATTCACTATCTTGCATAATAATAAGTATGTTCCCAATGATATTAAAAACCCGGAAATCCATGAGGCATCTTTCATCAACTCAAGAATTAGTATTTTAGGTCCATAAAGTGGTTCGAACACTATTAAAAATGCGATAATCAGAGTAATAATGGCGTTTATATTGAAACCTTTGTAGTAAGTGTAGTCTCCAAGTCTTTTATATACATCTTCTACTTTTATGTTAAATTTTTTCAATATAGCGTAATCAGCTACTATTATTCCTGCTATTGGGCCTAATAAGCCTGAAATATCATCTATCCACGTGCTAAAATAAACGTATGCACCCTTTAGATATAAGGACCAAGCACCTATCATTATTCCAAGTAAAGTAACTATTATAGTTCCCTTATACCAGCTAAGCTTTGAAGGGAATGTATTGTTCAAATCATAAACTAGTGGAACCACGTTACTGAAAATATTAGTATTAAGCATTGTAAATGAATAAGCTAAGAGTATTAAAATTGCTATTAATGGCTCAGTAATGAATCTTACCACCAATAGGCTCGGGTCATATGTCACGCTATTTGTTACTACCTTAGTTATTGCAGACATTATTGCACCGTAAGCTACTACGAGAGTATAAAATATTGGTAAACCTACTTGCCCTACTAACATATGCTTGAAAGATTTTCCGAACCTCATTATATCGGGCCAACTAATAATTTGTGTAGCATGAATATTAGAAGTAAGAAATATGAGAAGTATTGAAAGATCATAGACGTTTATGGGTTTAAAAGGTTGGTTAAAAGCTATACTTAACGCCTTAGGATAAAGGGAAACGAAATACAAAAAGGTTGCTGTTAGGGATATTATCGAAACTATAGGCATTACATAACCTAGCACTTTTAATGAAGGTGAAGCTTTAATTGGTTTAGCTAATAATAGAATTATGGTTTGCACCACGATGATAATAATAAACGTTCCCCAGAATAGGCAAGGAAAATTTGCGACTAGAATTTCGGGAGTAACTGCTGAATACTTAGACAATAAATAAGCTTTGCCTTCAATCTCTAATGCTATTCCTACAGTTGCCTCAGTAATTAGGAAAGTTTGAACCCCGAAGAAGCCCATTGCAACAAAGAATCTAATCCAAGAAGGAATATAAGTACCCCATATTCCAAACCTTGTTCTGTCAAGCTGAGGCTCTGCTAAGCCGTATTTTACTGCACCGTGACTTTGTATAATTAATGGAACGAGAGTTATTAAATCACCTAAAAGAGAAATTAGTATCACTTGGATTATATTAAATCCGAAAAGAATCCCTACGCTTCCTACCAGCATTGAATTAGGTGCTGCTATACTAGCCCAAACTCCGAGTAAAGGTAAATATCCCCAGTTTTTAACTTTAGCCGGAGCTATATCAGGATTCCACAGTAGTCTATCGAACTCGTTTTTCTTCTCCATATTTCATCTCACTTAAGAAAGTAATTTTCGTTTTTATATTTTATTTTCATTAACTTCTTCAAGTCTGAATCCAGTAGTCTTAGGAGTAAAAATTAACGTAAGTCCACCCATGATGAGTGCAGGAATCCATAAAATTCCCCAGACGCTTATATTACCTAAACTGTTGGCTAAGGGTAAAAGCGCTAATAAGCCTAAAGCACCTCCTAAATGTCCTATTCCATCTGTTAGAGAATATCCAGTTGCCCTGGCAATAGTTGGAAAGTTATCAACGTCTAGGAGGTAGTAGACGTTAAACCAGCCCACTCCTATAGTTTCAGCAATAAATGAACCTATAAAGAAGGTAGTGAAATTATGACCTACAGCACCTATTGACATTATTATTGCACCTATCATATAAAATAACGCATCTATTATTGCGAGCTTCCTTCTATCGTATCTGTCTATAAAAAATCTCAGAATAATTGAACCTAATATTACTCCTAATCCAGATAACCCAAATAAGAATATTGCATAACTTAGCTGAGAGGATGAATAGCCTAAATTTGCTTTCAACCATGTAGGAGTTAATACTAGGAAAGGATAATCTATAAAGTAAAACCAGAAGGATAGAAGAAACAGCACTATAAGTCTTTTTAAATATATTGGCTTTAATAATATTTTTAAAGGGTTTTCTTTTGGTGGCTTATAATTCATTATAATTGGATCTGGTAATTTGTCAATTTTATATCTTTTTATTGAAATTTCCTCCATAATAGAGATAAGTTTTTCAGCTTCTTCAAGTTTTCCGTGAAATGCTAAAAATCTCAAACTTTCTGGTGCATATGCCCTTATTAGCAGTGCTCCTACCGCTAATATACCGCCTATCATGAAAACTATTCTCCAACCTATGTTAGGTATAGTAGTTACGACTTCAGCTGCTATATATGGGCCTATACCAAGCCCTGCATAACCTGCTATAAACGCAATATTGGAATATATCCCCCTCTTCTTTGCAGGCGACATCTCTGCTATGTATGTCATTACCAGAACTAGATCTGCGCCTATTGCCATTCCAGTTATAAATCTAAATAATGACAACATAGGGAAACTAACAGAGAAAGCGTCACCAAAGCTTCCTATAGCTATAAGGAAAGAAGTAAATATCATTGCTGGTTTTCTTCCTATTCTATCCGAAAGAAAGGAAAATATTGGGGCTCCAACAACGTATCCGAAAAGTCCTAAAGATGCAACTAACGATGCTTCTGAGCTAGAAGTTATAAATGGTATATAAGGTAAGGCAAATCCCACATTTATTACGTCGTATAAAGTAATGAAGAAACTAAATCCTAAAGCCCAAAATATTATGTAACTTAATCCCCAGCCTGGTAACCTATCTAATCTAGCTATATATATTTCAGGGTTACCTTTAACTGATGCCATATAGTTTAGACATTTTGTACGGTATTTAAATATTGAGATCGATTGACTTGTACATTATACAAGAAATTTAAACAGAATAAGAGCACATTCTAAGACTAACAAAACTATGAAAACATTAACTTTAATATTCAATAGTCTCTTTCTTTCTTTGATTTATAATGATATTGGATAAAATAGATAAAATTGTAAACGAATATAAGGAAGAAATTATAGAAAACCTTAGGCAGCTAATTAAAATTCCTACAGAAAACCCCCCAGGTCTGAACTATAATGAATTTGTAACATATGCAAGTAAATGGTTAAGTTCGTTAGGTTATTCAACAGAGGTTATAAAAGTTCCAAACTCTGAGCTTCCAAAGTTAGCTAAACTAGGCTATGGTGATAGACCTAATTTAATAGCGACCACAGGTAAAGGTAAATTGTCCATTGCATTTAATGGGCATTATGATGTAGTGCCTGCAGGAAAAGGATGGTCGGTAAATCCTTATGATGCTGTAGTAATTAATGACAGAATATACGGGAGAGGAGCCTCAGACATGAAATCTGGAATAGTTGCACAAATATATTCTGTAGAAGTCCTAAAGAAGATAATAAACGTGGATCAAGCTTTTAAAATAAGGCATTTTTTAGTCCCTGATGAAGAAACTGTAGGCAATGAAAACGCCGGAACATACTTTGTTATAAGGGAGGGATATTTATCAAAATCTAACACAGATTATGTAATTTTTACTGAACCCAGCGGCGTAGAGAACATATGTAATGGACATAGGGGATCTCTATGGGGCTTTATAAAAATCCTGGGAAAGAAGGCTCACGGAGGATCTCCTCAATTAGGTATAGACGCGATTAGAAAATCCATAGAAATACTTACTCAGCTTTATTCCTTACAAGATAAATTATCTAGCAAGAGAACAAAATATAACATTATCCCTTCTGATGTTAAGAGTCCAAGTTTAATAGTAGGCCAAATTAAATGCGGTGACTGGGTTAACATGGTGGCAGACGAATGCACGTTCGGTTTCGTGAGGCGTCTAATCCCTGAGGAAAAATTGGAGAATGCAAGAAAGGAGATAATAAATATTCTAGAGAGTAAGAAGACAAGAGATCCCGAATTTAAATACGAATACGAGGAGTATTATGCCGTAGATACAATAGTTGAGGACACTAAAAACCCCTTGTACGAAAGTCTTAGCGAGGCTATAACTTCAGTTCTTAACGTTAAGCCTAAAATTGGACTACTTGCTGCGACTTTTGATATGAGGTTTACTCATTATGAGGGTATACCTGCGGTAAATTACGGTCCTGGAAAAATAGAACTTGCTCACGCTACAGATGAATATGTTAATATCGCAGACCTATTAAATTCAATTAAAGTCCTATCACTTACGTTATATTTGTTAGGTAAGAAATACGGAATGCTGAATTGAGGTATGCTAGATTTTAGATAAATGTTTATAACGGATTTTGCCGACTTAAATATATTTAATATTTACCGAAATTCCATCATTACTTTTATGTCATGTGTAAAAAAGTTTACGTGTAAAATTAAACTCTTTAATAAACGTTTGGAAAGAAAAACGCATAAAATTTTTTATAAAGCATCAAAGAACTACATATGGAGACTTATAGGCTAAAGATAGGCGATATTAATAATTTAGCAATTGGATCTTCTTTACTTGGATCTGGAGGCGGAGGAGATCCTTATATTGGAGTTTCCATGCTAAAAAACGAGCTTGAAAAAAGGAAGACCGATGTAGAAATAATAATTGGAATCAATGAGTTGAATAAAAATGAGTATCTAGTATCTACTGCAATGATGGGGGCAACCACAATATCAATAGAAAAACCTCCAAACGGTAACGAAGTTTTAATGGCGATGAGAACGTATATTAGAATAGCGGGTAAAAATATAAGTTACATAACTCCAGTAGAGGTAGGAGGAGAGAACTCCATTACTCCTTTAATTTCCTCTCTAAAGACGGGAATACCAGTACTAGATGGAGACGGAATGGGAAGGGCGTTTCCAGAGTTACAAATGACTACGTTTTACTTTTATGGTATAAGTCCTTCACCGCTAGTGCTTGTTGACGAACGAGATAATGTGTCCGTAATTTATGGAATAGATGGGCTTTGGTCAGAAAGAATAGCTAGAGCTGTAACATTAAGGTATGGTGGAAGTTCATATGTAATATCTTACGGTATGAGCTTAAGGGACTACGCAACCTCATATATTCCCAATACGCTTAGTTTATCAATTGAAATAGGAGAGCTACTTAATGAACATAAACTAGATGAGGTTCTAGATAAGCTTCACGGAGTAATATTGTTCAAGGGTAAGATAGTTGACGTATGGAAGGGATTAGATAAAGGATTCAGTAAAGGTTATGTATTAATAGAGGGATTAGACGAGTATAAAAATATGAATTTACGTATACATTTTCAGAATGAATTTATTGTTACGATTATTAATGAGAGCGTTGCTGCTTCCGCTCCAGATATAATTAGCCTACTTGACTTGTTTAGTCTAAAACCTATTACTACTGATAGAGTAAAGTACGGACAAAAAGTTATTGTAGTTGGCATTCCAGCACACGAAAAACTCAAGACTGAAAAAGCATTAAAATATGTAGGACCTAAGGCATTTGGATACAATATAGAATACTCTCCTTTAACAAGTAAAAAGAAATTATTTCTTTAAGTTTTTAGATATTATGCTAAGTCCCTCAAAAACTATTGATGCTGCTAAAGTTGACGTTATCTCTGCTACATCGTATGGAGGTGAAACTTCAACTACATCCATACCTATAATATTTAATCCATATAATTTTCTTACAAATTCTAGAATCTCTCTACTTGTTAATCCTCCTGGATCTGGGTAACCAGTCCCTGGTGCATATGCTGGATCCATCACGTCTATATCTATTGATAAATAAACTGGCTGGTCTCCTACCTTTCTTTTCAGCTGTTCTACAGTTTTAGATAGACCTTCTTCATCTATTATCTTCATGGTTAATAAGTCATAACCTAGTGCCCTCACGCTTTCCATATCTTCTTTACTTGAAAAAACTCTAACACCGTAATGCACTGAAGATTCTCCAATTATTACGCCTTCTTCTACGCCTCTCCTAAATATCGTTCCGTGATCATATTTTTTACCGTATAGGATATCTAAACTATCATGATGGGCATCTACATGAATTACTGCTACTTTCTTGTACTTGGAACTTAAACCCCTAATTATCGGCAATGAGATTGAATGATCTCCTCCTAAAACAACAGGAATTACGCTAGAATTTTTCTTTAACATTTCTTTTACTTCTTTTTCAACCTCATTAAACATGTCTTCTATGTATCCTGCATGCACTTCAACGTCTCCGTAATCCACTATTTTTGTTACTTCAAAAGGATTAATATCAAGTACATAGTTATATTTCCTATTTGGTAATATGAAACTACTGGCATTCCTAATGCCTAGTGGGCCATATCTAGCTCCGGGTCTACTTGTCGCTAGGTCATCCCATGGTACTCCAATTATTGCAATGTTAGCATCACTAACGTCTTTAGTGTATTCTAATCTTGCATAAGTGTTTAAGCCAGTCGACACGTATAATCCAGATTTAGGTAAGTATTGAATACTCATTATATCTCACTAGTCTGGAGGAATTTCTTTGAATAAGAGGGTTAAATCAATATTATCTCTATACTGTCTTATTAACTTAGCAAGGAAATAGTATATTGCACCACCTACTGTAACTAAGGATACTGTAACTAGTGAAGGTATTCCGTTAACTCCGAAACTTGCATTGGTTAAGTATAAGTAAGCTATTAGACCTAAAGTTGCTAGCCATCCTATGCTAGCGATAGAGAAGACTGGAAACTTACCTATTTTCCACTTATCGATGATGGTTCCTTCAATTAGCATATTAGACTTACGTAGGAATGGTAAAAATATGAAAACTAATGCTTCTATTATCCATGCTAACACGTTTCCAAAAACTGCATTAAGTGAGAGTAAAGAGCTACCTACGGTCGAATATACTATAATCATAACTATCATAAGCGATCCGTTAATAATATGACTGGCGTATGGTGTATGCCAATCCTCCTTCACTGCACCGAAAAATCCTGGTAAAAGTCTGTCCATGCTTAATGCCAATACTACTCTTGAGCCAATTAAAAAGTTAAACGGTATTAGGGCGAAATTCCATGTTATGAAACCTATTCCAATTAATATAGATAAATCAGGATTAATATAATTAGCAATTATTGAAGCTAAATAGAAATACGATGGAGATACAGGTAACGAATAGGCTGATGGGTCAGTATTTGCTAGATAGTCGATGCTATTGATAAATGTGAGTCCAACTTTATCTATAAAAAGAACTATTGTCAAAATTGATACTATACCAGATATGGCTAACGGTATTAGAGTACCGTAAAGACTTATTTTTGTCCTTCCTTTAATTTCTGCAGCCACGTATTGTTGGACAGAAACGTATAGGAAAGTCCATGCGGCAAGACCAACTATTCCTAGAGTACAATAGAAAGAAAAGGAAGTAGAGGAATAACCCAGTTTTTGAGCTTCTGAGATAATATATGAGTAATAATTAGTGTTAGAAACAAAATGAGCTGCGTAGGAATTGAAAATATTAACAAACTGAGAATGAGAGACCATAAGTAGGGATATTATTACTATAATATTAGCAAGCGTACCTAAGCCTACAGATATTGTTACAATGTTCATTAAAGCTTTATTACTTCTTACTGCTATAAAAATAAACGCTACTATCGTTAATATTCCTAGACCTAGAATATATGGTGTAGTAGTTAGTTGAGTTGATATACTTATTAAACTTGGTATCCCTAAAAAGTATCCTATTTCTGTTAACGTTATTGGTAATGCGTAAGTAATAAAGAAGTAAACAAATGTTGCAGCCCATAACCAGGCCCAAAATAAGGTAGAAATAGCTATAGCAGTACCTAATGCTGGATGTGAACTTCTCGCTACTGTTACGTAGTCGCTATATGTTTTACCTACAGCATGAGTCAGCATTCCGTAAACTATAGCTGGGAAGATTCCTAGTAACGCCATAATAGCCGTGCCTAATATCATTGAGCCATTAGGAAAAAGATATCCGTCGTTTATAATGTATATTAAACCAATTCCAAAAAGTAGGTTAGATAAATTAAGCGATGCAATATCCTTTAATCCAAATTCTTTTACCAGTCCCGAGGATTCCCTTAGAAACATATTTTTACCAATCCTATTTGTATCTACCATCTTATCTCAATATTAGGCTTTTAAAACAGCTTATAAAGATTTCCAATATATCGTTTAAAAACTTTTTATTCTAACATAGTTAGTATTAACAGATAATTATAAGATTTATATATTGATATTAACGAAAAATGACTTTTATAACTTTTTATATATATCTTTTAGTAAATTTTTGTCCAATTTATATACTTTTTCTGCAGTATCTATGGAAATATACCCGTTAATTATGTCATTTAATATAAGATTAAGGTCTCTCTCTGCAGGATTTCCCCAGCCCCCACCACCTGCACTGTGTAAGCTTATTTTATCGCCGTACTCCAGTTTTAATGCGGCGGCTTTTCTTATGATTCTAGGTTTTTCTCCCTTCTTATATACTACACAATAATTAGGAGGTCCATTCATACCTCCGTTTACACCCCAAGGAGTATATTTGTATCTTCCTATTGAAACTGTAAAGTATGCCTCTTTACATAAGATAATATAGTCTTTAATTATTCCAAATCCTCCACGATACTTACCATGTCCCACGCCGTCCTCCGTGTTTAATTCTATTCTATCTACTAATATTGGCATTCTGTTTTCATAAACTTCGGCTGAAGCAATATATGTTTCTCCATCTCCACTCGCTACTAGTGCACTTTCACCGTCAGAATTATAGCTAGCTCCCCAGCCACCAGGTTGAGGTTCAACTATAGCAAAAGGTTCTCCAGTTCTGTCGTCAATTCCACCTATTATTGTAGCTAATATTGATAAGAAATGTCCAGCCGATAATTTTTCTGGAACACGCGGAGCCAGGGCTTTCCATACTAAATCAGTAGCATAAGACATTGATTCCCAATAGGTTGAAGTTGCAGCAGGTTTTTTAGGATTAAATATACTGCCTTCTGGTGCTATAATTTTCAAAGGCTTAAAATATCCAGCATTAGGTAAAGCATGAGGATCTGTAACTGCCATATAAATCTCTCGTACTGCTGATACTGTAGCAGGTAAAGGAGAGTTTATTGAACCATTTACTTGGTTAGAGCTTCCAGTAAAGTCGACTATGAACTCGTTATCTGTTATTGTTACCTTTACCCTCACGTAAATTGGGTTATCGTTTATTCCGTCGTCGTCAATGTAATCTTCTGCTTCAAAGGTTCCTTTAGGTAATTCTTTAAGTCTTAGTTTGCTTAATTTTTCACCATCTTCTATCAATTTTTCCATAGCCTCTTTTATTGCTTCAATTCCGTATTTTCTTACTAACTCGTCAATCCTCTTTTTTGCAACTTTCATAGAACCTATCTGAGCTTCCATATCACCTAAAGTTGCTTCTGGTAATCTAGAGTTAGCTTTAATGATATCTATTACGTCTCGATTAGGGCGATCCTCTATATATATTTTAATACTGGGAAGCTGTAATCCCTCTTGGAAAATTTCATTTGCGTCAGAAGTCCAACTACCGAAATGCATGCCTCCTATTTCACTCCAATGTCCTTTATTTACAATGAAACCAAGTAACTCGTCTTTATAAAAAACTGGCATTACCAACGCTACGTCGTTTAAATGCGTACCACCAGAATATGGTATATTAGTTGCTATTATATCTCCAGGGTTTAATTCATTCTTCCATTTATTCAGTACTTCCCTTATTGTAAAATCTAGAACACCCGAGAAGCCAGGAACTCCAGGAGACTGAGCTACTAAGCCTCTTCCTTTGTAATCAGTTATCCCTACTGCATAATCTAATACTTCGTAAATTACGGGACTTTTAGCGGTTCTTTGGAATGCGTAAAACATTTCTTCCGAAGCAGCAATTAGTCCATTTTTGATTATTTCTAATGTAAATATGTCTACCATACGTATCACCACGTTATGATTAAATTACCGTATTCGTCAAGAACTCCTTTCTGGTCATTTAGTATTATAGCAGTAGACGTATCATCTTCAATTATTGCTGGGCCTTGAATTTCGTAATTAAGTGGCAATAATTCCTTGTCATAAACTGGCCATTCGTCGTATTTTCCAAGATACGTCTTTCTTATTCCTTTAAATGCTTTATCAATTTGCCTGTTCTCTTTATTAATTTTAATTATTGGTAATTTATTTAACTTAGCTATACCAGATACATGGAAGTTGACTATTTCGATCGGACTATCTAAAGTAAAGGAATAAATAGCCTTATGAATTTCGTTAAATCTTCTCTTTATTTCTTCAATTTCTACATCTCTAATTACCCCGCCCATTATTGGTACTTTAACTGTGTGCTCTTGACCGTAATACCTCATTTCGGCATATCTTACTATTATTATTTCATTAAATCCCTCAGACGCTAAGGTACTTTTGACCCTATTTTCCAATTCATAGAATTTATCATTTATTATTTTAATAGAATCCTCCTTATCAATCCTTATTGGAAAACTCATAACTAAATCGTGCCTAATATCAGTAGCTAACATACCCCAAGCCGAAAATACCCCAGCAGGGATATAAGGTATTACGATTTTCCTTATCTCTAATTCTTTTGCAACAAACGGAGCAAACATTGGACCTGAACCCCCGTAAGCAAATAATGTAAAGTCTCTGGGATCGTAACCCCTCTGTACTGAGATAAGTCTTATTACGTTTGATGCATTATAATTAGCAATTTTTATAATTCCATACGCAGCTTCTTCTATTGGAATTATATAATAATTAGCAATTTTACTTATGGCTTCTTCAGCAAGTTTTCTATTAACTTTGATTTTACCACCCAGTAATTCTTCTGGATTTAATAATCCGCATATTATGTAAGCATCTGTTAATGTAGGATCTTTTCCTCCTCTTCCATAGGCCGCAGGCCCTGGCATAGATCCAGCTGCTTTTGGACCAACATTAAGGTTATTGGTCTCATCGATCCAAGCTATACTAGTACCTCCATTGCCTGTTTCAATTATATCTACAGTAGGTACTTTAACCGGATATCCTGGACTGTATCTATTTCTATTTATATAATACTCAGTAGTAATATTTGGTTCCGAATTAAACACTAAACTCGCTTTAGTAGTTGTACTACCGCCATCAAATGTAATAATGTCTTTTATACCCATTACCTCGCCTATCTTTATTGCTCCAACTATGCCTGCAACTGGACCGGACTCTAATGTATAAATTGGATATTTTTTAGCAAATTCGAATGTGCTTGTTCCTCCATTAGATAACATTGCAAATAAGTTTCCTTTAAATCCTCTATTTCTAAACTCTCTTTCTATTTTATCTAAGTATTCATGAATTTTTGGCATAATATAGGCGTTCAGTACTGCAGTATTAGTTCGCTCATATTCTTTCCATTCTCTCGTAATGTCACTAGATAAAGTAACGAATACCTTGTCATCAATTTTTTTAATTAACTCGTATACTTTCTTTTCATGAATTGGATTAATATATGAGTTAATTAAACTTACAGCTATCGAAGACACTTTCATTTCCAATAGCTTTTGGACAACAGCGTTTACTTCTTCCTCATTTATTGGTCTTAGAATTTCGCCATTAGACTTAATCCTCTCACTTATTTCTAACCTTAAATACCTCGGTACAAATGGTTCAGGTTTTTTATATCTAAAATTATACATGTCACGCCTATTAGCTCGCTGAATTTCTAGAATATCTCTAAATCCTTTAGTTGTAATTAAGCCTATCTTTGCACCCTTTCTCTCTATTATTGTATTAATAGCCAATGTCTGCCCATGTATGATTAAATCCGCATTTTTTAGATCAAGGTTTAAACTTTCCACACCTTTGATAACTCCTACTGAAGGGTCGTCTGGCGTAGTTTCTACTTTAGTCCATAATAAGTCTCCAGAATTTTCGTCAAAAACTACTACATCAGTGAATGCTCCTCCAATGTCTATTCCAATTCTCACGCAAATACTAGTGATTGAATGAATATAAGTATTAAGTTTTTAATTTCTACGTCATGGATAGTCTATTGGAAAATTTTTGCTTACCTAAGGACTAGTTATTATGCTATAAAGAATTCTAATGGACTACAAACATTGTATGTCAAAAGAAAATGATAAATAATAGTTCTGCTTATAAAGCATAAAATGGTATGGGAAGAGGTATTTGGTAATAAGCTAGATGATAAAGATATTAGAATACTAAAAATACTTAATGAGGACGCAAATATCTCAGATGCGAAAATAGGAAAGTTAATAGGACTATCCAAGACTAGCGTTAGAGTTAGAAGAATAAGACTACAAAATAGTGGGATATTAAAAATTGTTGGAGTAGTAATATTACAGAATCTTAATATCCCATATGCTGATATCCTAGTCAAATTGAGAAATGATCTGAACATGAGAAACGATTTCTTGCGTAGACTATTGGACAATGAGCTAGTTTATGAAGTAACAGAATACATGGGAGATTGGGATCTTCTTATAAGAATATTCCATAAAGACGCCTCTAGCCTAAAGGAAGAAGCACTTAAGATAATAAATGACAAGGCAGTTGTTGATTATAGACTAAATTTAGCCGTAAAGACATACAAGGCATGGGGAAAATCAGTCCTAATTTCTTCTATATAAGCTTTTCTCTAATTTGCATAGTCTATAGGGTATTGATGTTATAATCCTTTAAACCATATAAAGATTACAAAAGAAGGTTGACAATGCTAAGTTATAGTTCATTGTGTTTACCTAAAATCTTCTTCAAACTATAAAATACTTTTATTCTAAATTTATACTTTAGGATATATGGCAGGAGAAGAGAAAACAAAATCCAGATTCGATGATTACTCTATTAGGCCAGTTCCCAAAGAGTCTAGATATGGATTCTACAATATCTTTTTAGTATTTTCTTCAGTATACGGAGCTATAGCGGTAATTTGGGCCGGAGGTGCTCTAGGCTACGAGCTAACGTTCTCTCAAGCAATATTGGCTGTAATCTCTGGAACAATAGTATTAGCTATATTAGGAGCGTTAATCGCTGCAGTAGGCTCTTACAGTGGTCTGTCAACTTATGTTATGTGGAGATTCCCTCTTGGTAGATGGGGCGGAAAAATTGCAGGACTATTATTAATTACAATAACCACTGGAATAGGTTGGTACGCTGTAGAAACCTGGTTATTCGGTATAGTTATGAGCGAAATATTTCCTAATAACCCATTCTTCTCAGTAGGTATGGCATCGATATGGGGCGGCATATTAATGATAATAATGACGTATGTAGGATATAGAATGTTATCGTTCCTAAGCTATTTTACCATTCCATTTCACATATGGTTAATAGGAATAGGCATTGCAATAGTTTTAGCATTAAAAGGAGGAATGCCTGCAGTATTTTCAGCATCCCCTGCTCATGAAACTAATTTGCTATATGGAATTTCTTCGGTAATTGGCCTATATATTGCAGGAACAATAATTTCTCCAGATATAGCCAGATTTGCTAAATCACCCA
>QEFD01000049.1 GCA_003086435.1 Acidianus hospitalis | reverse complement strand
TCACTTTTTACAAACGAAGAAGCAATACTTCCCGTAAATTCGCATTGGCCCGATTTGATACACTCTTCTAGCTTCTTTATTGTATCTGAGTAAGAAGAATCCCTACTGGCAAAATAAGACCTTGGATAATATAATGATAGCTTGCTCACTTCTATTCCTCCTGGTAAAGAGACATTAGTTATTAGATCCATTTCTGGATTTTCTACTTTAAGTTCTTTACCGTTGCTCAAAACTTTAATATTAAATTTCAATTTATCAACGTTTAATGGCACAATTTGACTAGATATAAATCTGGAAAATATAAGACCGTAAATTCTATAATGATTTAAAGTAAGTCTCTTAGGTAATTCTAATTCTCCTTCTTCTATTAAAGCTCTTAGTTGGTTCTCATCCAATGGTCTAGTAGGTCTAATAGCTTCATGTGCTCCACCTTCTCCCCACGTTCTTGGCTTAAATATCTCCTTATATTTATCCTCAAGTATTTCTTTTAGATAATTCTCCGCAACAGCAATTCCTGTGTTCGAGATTCTAGTGCTATCTGTTCTATGATATGTTATTAAACCCATTTCAAAAAGATCTTGGGCTACTCTCATTGCTTCTGGAGCAGAAATTCCGTACAAATTTGATGCATCAGAAAGCATCTCGTCAGTCGTATATGGAGGCATAGGGCCAAATGTTTCTGACGACTTTGATATGTTATAGACTATAACTTTAACGTCATTTTTGTCTAAGTCTGCTTGCTTAGGGACAAGAACTGAAAGAGAATTAAGGAACTTAACTACAAACACAGTCCTTTTAGTTTCATTATACTTATTATATCTGTTTATAACCCATCCTAATACTGGCGTTTGAACTCTCCCCGCACTTAAGTTTTTATTCTCTCCGCAGTCAGTTCTCTTTAATACTTCAGAACAGTACTGTGGCCAAAAAACAGTTTGCAATTTAGTTGATAGACTAAAACCTATCCATCTATCCTCAACTCTCCTTACAACTTGGGACTGCAACAGCGGTATAGAGAATTGCCTAGAATTATTTATTGCTTCTACTATTGCTCTCCTAGTTACTTCATGAAATTCTGCTCTTTTTATATTTGGATTATAAGGCCTTAAAGCTAAATATAAATCCCAAGAGATTTTTTCCCCTTCCACATCAGGATCCGTTCCAATTAAAATTTCATCAGCCTCCAATGCTAGTTGCCTAAATGAATTAATAACATCAATCTTATCTTTTATAATAGTAGATCCACATGTTGGGCACTTATTACCCTCAGCATATTCAGTGAATTGATGACCATTGTTACATCTCTTTATTGTATTATAATATGGTATAAACTCTAGGTTTGAATTCTTTCTCACTTCTATTCCGTGAATTCCCATATTTTTAGTAGTTAAATCATAAACATGTCCTCCACTTGCAGTAACCATCAATACCTTATCCCCTATTACAGTCTCGTATATTATTGCTCCATTGAATACTCTTATACTCGGTTTAGAGAAAAAGTTAGATATTGTTTTGGCCTTATTAGGAGATTCGACAATAAATAATACAGTTTTTATATTTTTAACCGACGCTGAAGTTAAAAGGCCTTCCTTCTTTATTTTTCTTATTTTCTCTCTTTCAGAATCAATTCTCTTAAGTATTTCATGTAAGTTATTATTTCCTATTTTATCGTTATCTATATCAAATGGATTCCAGCTTACTTCATCTAAAACAATAGATAGACGTCTATTTAAGAGTTCAAATAATCTTGGATTATCTACTAGTAAAACGGATAGTCCAGTTGTTAATTCTCCCCCAAAAATCCTGGAAGTTCTACCACTAGCTTGAATATAAGTTAAATAATCGGGGCTTGAAATATATCCATTATTTATTGAAATTTCTCCTATTTCTGCAATTTTTTCTAGAATTTCCTCATTTCTTAAATATTTATTGGTTAAATCGTATGCCTCTTGGATATACTTGTCTTCAATTTTACCACTTTTTACAGAATTTGCAAGCATTACCAATGCTGCAGGAGATATACGCCTTAACTTATTTCTTACTATCCTTAATATTTTAGTTACTTCTTCATCCTTAGATACCAATGAGATAAGAGTAAGCATTTTTAACATGGCTAAAGGATGCATTGTCTCTCCTATCTTAAACCTAAATCTAGGAATTCCTGCAAATATTGCATACCTTATTCTCCAAGGTATATCTATTCCCCTTACTAGTATACCGTAATGAGTAGCTACACCTACTAGAACGTCAATCTCTCCTTTCTCGAATTTATCTAATTTTGTAATAGACGTAGAAGAAATTGCTTCAGCCTTCAATCCAGAAATGCTTGATGCTATCTCATTAGCAAAAGATACGCCTTTATCTATAGGTACAAAAATTAAACCTCCACTACCTAGCTTATTCACAATCTTATTTACAATGTCAATTATTTCCTCGTCAGTAGCACTCGGTAGCTGAACATAGGAATCTATAACATTTCTCAAGTATATCACTGCACTACCTGGCCTAAAGCCCATCAATGCTGAGAATACTGGATTACCTTTGGTTATAGTTGCGGAGGAAAATATAGCAATCTTATCCCCAGTTTTTTTCTCTCTAATCTTTCTTATTTCGTCATATACTTCCTCACTATTCTTAGATTTTCTTAATAATTCTCTAACATTTTGAATATCGTCTTCTGTAAATCCCACTAATTTTAATACAGCGCTTGCACTTTTACTTGATTTTAAAACAGAATCTACGTCATCTACAAATAGGTACTTATAATCTTTTGTTGATATATAATCAACGTTATTAATTATATACCTAGATGTAGATATAAAAATGTCAAAGTCTCCAGATTCTAAAATCTTATTAAGTTCACCTTTTTGGGATTGAGTAATTCCAGAATAATAATATGCTAATTTTGGTACTTCTTCTAAACTTTTGCTCATTTCTTGTATTCTTTGAACAACTTGATTAACTAATGTCTTTGTAGGAAAAATCATTAGAGTTTTTCTTTGCTTTTCAGCAAAATACAAAGACATTAAAATTCCAAAAGTAGTTTTGCCTAACCCAGGTGGCGCAATTATCGCAAAGCTCTCCCCTCTTAATGCTCTAACTATCCATGATCTCTGCGGTCCTAATGGTGGAGATCCTAGAACTCTCTTAAAAAGTCTTTCTACTTCTTTTAATTCTTTCAGTATTTCATAAGAAGAACGTAAATTAACCAGATTCCTATTTTTTAATAAATATAAAGCCAAATCGTACACCGAGTTGAATTGAATGTCCTCTTTTACACATTTCTCACATGCTGAGCCTTTGTATAGTCTATTAGCAGTTATCTCTCCTCCGCAATTAGGGCAGGAATTCATATAAACTAAGTTAGGTAATTCTTCACTCATTACTAGTGATTCTGAATAAGACTTATTTAAAAGGTTTAGCTATAGCATATTGATGTCGACTCCAATTAAGCTTAAAGTATCTGAGGCTAGACAAAGAGATGTAGGAAGAAAAATAGGCAGATTATCAGAAAATTTAATGTCAAAATTAAAAATAGATGCTGGAGATTATTTAGAGATAATTGGGCCCTCAGGTTCTTCTTTGGTTCAAGCAATGCCTGCTTATGATGTTAGTGACGATGAAATAAGAATTGATGGTTACATAAGGAAAGCAATAGGAGCTAGCATAGGAGATGAAGTTGAAATAAGAAAAGCTACGGTAAATAAAGCTACTAAAATAGTATTAGCACCTACACAGCCAATAAGATTTGATCAAAGTTTTGTTGACTACGTAAAGGATCAACTCATGTATAAGCCATTAGTTAAAGGAGAGACAATCCCTATACCAATTTACACTGGTGTAATAGAACTTGTAGTAGTAAATACACAGCCAAGCAATTACGTATTCGTAAGTTCCGAAACTCAACTAGACATTAAGGAAGAGCCAGTCAAAGCTGAAACTACATACGCTAAAGTTACATGGGAAGATATAGGTGATTTAGAAGATGTAAAAGAAAGAATCAGAGAAATTGTTGAATTACCTATGAAACATCCAGAATTATTCCAGCGTTTAGGAATAGAACCGCCTAAAGGAATACT
>QEFD01000048.1 GCA_003086435.1 Acidianus hospitalis | reverse complement strand
GGTGTTTGCGGAAGAGCATTACTTTATACAATTTCAATACTAAAAAGTAATCTAAAAGTGGCTAGAAAATTAATATTTTCTTTACCTTCAATATTAAGAGAGAACCAAAATGCATTCAACGTAACTGGAGGACTTCACGCTTCAGCACTTTTTGATTCCTCTGGAAAGTTGTTAAAAATATATGAGGATGTGGGAAGGCATAACGCCGTAGATAAAATTGTAGGAAGTCTGCTTTTAGAGAAAGAAATACCTGCAGAAAAATCAATCTTACTGGTAAGCGGAAGATTAGGATACGAAATAGTAAGCAAGGGAGTAAAGGCTGGAATTCCAATAATAGCCGGAATATCTGCACCGACTAGCTTAGCGGTCGAAATTGCTGAAGAGGCAGGAGTAACTCTCATAGGCTTTCTAAGGGGTGACAGTTTCAATATTTATTCACATAAGGAGAGAGTAATATGACAAGATAAATAGCAGAGTTACCTTATATGAAGATCTACTAAACGTTAAATTTAAAGAACAAAACATCACAGACACAAAAGAAAATTTATTGAATTTTCAACAAAATTCTTCCGTCTCTAGCAGGATCAAACAAAGCCTTTAATGCCTCCTTACCTTCCTCCAAGCTGAAAGTTTTCCAAACTTTTACCTTACAATCGTTACACGATTCCAAGAGTTGCATTAATTCTATTCTTCTACCTCCAGTAGTGCCAATAATCTTTGCGTGATTACCATATATCTGAGAAAGGTTCAATTTCACTTCAGACCCAGTAATTCCACCGAAGAACATTAGTCTTCCGTTAACTCCTAAACTGCTCAAGCTTAAATCCCACACTGAAGAGCCTACAGAATTTATTACCACGCTAGCCATCTTACCTCCGGTCACTCTCGAAACGTCTTCTACTACTTTATCGTAAGTGGTAACATAATCTGCCCCGAAATCCTTTAGCCAAGCCTTCTTACTTACAGCTATAACTTTAGCCCCCATTTTCTTCGCAAGTTGTACAGCAAATTGACCAGTATTCCCAGAAGCACCGAAAACTGCCACTACATCATTAGAGTTAACTCCCGCTTCTTTCAAAGCGTGATATGCGGTAAGACCTGCAACCGGTAAACTCGAAGCTACTTCTTCGCTCATACTGTCTGGAACTTTAAACACGTTCTTTTCCGGGACTGTCAAGTATTCGGCATATCCGCCATTAGTTATTACGCTCATTATACCTCCGTTTCTACACAGCATTTCCATTGAAGACAAACACATGTCGCACGTACCATCAAAAAGCCTATTATAAACTATTACCCTATCTCCCGGCTTAAGGCTTTTAACGTGGTCTCCTACGCTTTCAATTTCCCCATAAACTTCAGCACCAGGTATGTGAGGCATAGGCTTTACTGGAAGATAATTAACTACAAAATAATCTATGGGATTTACTCCTGCGAACTTAACTTTTATCCTAACGTCGTGAGAACCTACTTCAGGATTTGAGACTTCAACTAATTTTAAATTTTCAATTCCGCTTTTATCGAACTGTAAAGCTCTCATATTTTTCTTCTTTCTTTTTGTTAATTATAAAAGTAACTCGATCTAGGTAAAGTTAGTTACTCTAGATAAATTTATGTCATGAACTCCCTTAATTTACGCTATATAAATAGCTCTTTCATTTCGTGATTTAAGGACTTAAACGTTAAAACTATATAAAAATATTTCAACATAATTTTAAAATGCTAATGTTAGCTCTCTCCTTTAATGACTTTCAGCCACACTGAATGCAAAAATGCGTAATAGTATTCTCCGAGAATTTTACCTTATGTCCTTCATTATTTCAACAAATATAAGGTTTTTTACGTAAATAGTGAAGAAGCTTTCAGTTCTTCCTTATTTCAACCAAAAAGGAAGATAATATATAAGGCAAAAATACTCTTTCAGTTCTTCCTTATTTCAACAATATGGGTATTACGACAGCGAGAACGGGGTATTCACTTTCAGTTCTTCCTTATTTC
>QEFD01000047.1 GCA_003086435.1 Acidianus hospitalis | reverse complement strand
AAATTACAGATAAGATCTAGGGTAGGTACTTCAGAACAGAGGAACTTAGTTAAGGCTATGACAATACTAGAGAGAATAATAGACAATTTAGGACTACCAAAGGCAGTTAAAGAAGAAGCTGCAATAATTTATAGAAAAGCACTAGAGAAAAAACTAATAAAAGGTAGAAGCATAGAAGAAGTAGTTGCAGCATCAGTTTACGCAGCTTGTAGAAAGATGAATATTCCGACAACTTTAGACGAAATAAGCAAAGCTACCTCTGCTAATAAGAAAGAGATAGGAAAGGCTTATAGATTATTATTAAGGGAAGATGTTACAGAAGTTCCTGCAAGCGATCCTAAGTACTATGTAATGAAGATAGCTTCATTATTAGGACTTAGTGGTAAAGTAATGACTGCGGCTACGGAGATCGTGGAGAGAGCTAAGAAAGCTGGAATAACTTCTGGTAAAGATCCTGCAAGTATTGCAGCAGCGGCAGTATATATAGCTGCAAACATTAACGGAGAAAGGAGATCTCAAAGAGAGATCTCAGAAGTGTCTGGAGTAACGCAAGTAACTATAAGGAATAGATATAGGGAAATTGCTAGGGAGTTAGGAATAGATATAGAAGGTATAAATTGAATATTTTTATGTAATCAAGTATTTGCTTAAGATTTATAACGAGAGCATCTAATTTCTCATATGCGAAGGTTTTATTTATTCTTCGTAGTTACGTTAGCTTTCTATTTAATAGTGTTTAGGACTTTATTTGAGGTTAATGCTTTTTCCTTGCTAGACACTGAGCCAAGTTACCTATACTATAGACAATATTTGTTTTCTATTCCTACACCTTTCTCATATTTTTACAATTTTCTTAATTCAATTTGGTGGAATTCATCAGAGAAAATATTTACAGTATTGCCTTTTATTTTAGGCACTGTTTTATTTTATGTAATGTCATCATATTTTAATTTGATAGAATGGAAAAAGTGGATTTTATCATTTCTTTTTATGCTTAACCCGGGCACAGCACTTATTCTTTATGTAGGAGATGCACCGAGTATATTAATGTCTTATGCCTTTGGTCCTTTAGTATTTCTATTGGGTTATCGACTAGCAAAAAATATTAATTTAAAAAATTTTCTGATTTTATCTTTAGTATTTATAGTTATAAATTGGATATATTTTGAATCTTTTATTCTAGATTTTATATTTCTATTGCCTATATTATTTTTTGCTAGTAATAAGATAAAATTTCTTTTAGCCTCCTTGGCATCTTCTGCGTTATCCTTTTTATCTCTGGTAAATTATGAAGTTTTAGTTTACGAAATAGTTGTCCCTTCGTTAAATATAACGAGCGCTCATTATATACCATTATATGTTAAAGAAATATATTATATTTCTTTTTATTTAGGAATATTTTCAATCTATCTTTTCATTAAAAAGTATAAGATACCTTCAGCTATAGTTTCAGTATCTCTAATACTTTTGTTGTCCTGGCTTGTAGTCTTTGTAAAAATTCCTAACATACCTCTTATAAATGCAATATTTTTAATATTTCAATCATTTCAACAGAAGTTTATTCTTTTTATTTCAGGATTAGTTGTGATCTCCTTTGCGTTTTTAAAATCATGGAAATATATTTTCTTTATTCTATTTTTAATGAGCTTGGCAAATATGCCTTGCATTAACTTGTATACGCAAGAGCATGTAACTGCTTATGCTATACTAACATTTAATGCTAATAATTATGCTGTATGCGAGGAGTTTTTTAAATTGCAAAAATTTATTTATGAACATCCAGGATTTTATTATATAGGAATAAATAAAACGTTTTTATTAGAATGCAATTTATGCTCTATTTATAAATATGAGAATCTTATTCCAAATTTATTGCCAGTATCTTTTTCAATATTTGGTGTTAATGCAAAGCAATTAGCTTATGAAGGTATAAAATATTATCTAGTAGTTAGTAATGAAACTCCAAATTACTCTAATTTTAAGCTAGTATTCTCATGTGGTAAGTTTCACTTGTACGAAAATGAATGCTTTAAATCTATAGCTTTTTCAGCCAATGGAGAGCCACTTAATGTTACAGTTACTCCTTGTAAGGTGATAGTTATAGGTAACTCCACGTTTGCTAAAGTATTAGTACCTTATTATGGTTTATGGAAAGGAGCTAAAGATTGTAACGGATATCTAGGAATACCTATGAATAACGGATATGGAGAGGCTATAAATGAAGCTTATTATATCAATCAATATTTAATTATAGTAGATTTCATAGTATTAATAATAATATCTGGGCTATTAGCCAAACTGTGTTGGAGTAAATTGAGGTCAGTAATATGGCTAAAAAGAATGTAAAAAATTATATATATTCGTTTCTTTTGTCTATATTTCCATCTTTTTCAGTTTATCTTAGTTCTTGTGATCAACTAATGTTCTTTTTAATTACTCTAATTTTATTTATAATTTTAAGATTTGATTTTAGATTTCTTATAATATTAGGCATAATAAATTTAATATTTTCGGCCTTATTTTTCTTTATACCTTTGGGTAATGTTGCATATTTTTATCTTCTTTTTGGAATCATTGGCATAATAATACAAGATTTTTTAGGTAGTAAGTTATCTAATAAAGCGAATGAAAAAGCAAGAAAAAAGAAGACAAACAAGAGGAAATAAAAAAGCAACAAAAAGAGATGAAAGTATTAAATCAATAATTAATAAAATATCAATAGTACTTATGATAATATCTTTCCCATTTTTATTGGATATATGGGCTTCCGCATTTATTAAGGGTGCTTATTCTGTAAGTTATGTAGCTTTTGCATTAGGTTTATTCACTTTATCATTTATTTTGAGAACAATAACTATGAGAAGTTAGAAATATTGTAATTAAAAACAACTATTTAGATAAATTTTTATGATGAAAATTTAAATTCCTTCTTGAAGTATGCTAATCTGTGATAATAACTTTTGCGCCATTACCCAGTTACGGTAAGTCGCATGTTATATCATTCCTAGCCATGGGTCTGTCTAAAAGAGGAAAGAAAGTATTAATAATAGACCTTGATCCCAAACTTTTTATAACTAGCTTCTTCGTCAGACAAAGAAATATTTATCCTGGTATTAATTCTTTTCAAGATATAGATATAGTATCTTTGCCATTCTTTGAATACTCGTTCTCTACATTAAATTATAACATTCTAAGTAAGATGATGCAGGATACTAAAATAAATACTTCTAATTACGACTTCGTATTTATTGATTTTAAGCCTGGTGTTTCAATAGTCTCTATGAATGCAGCTAGTTTTTCCAATTTTATTCTCTCAACAATATCCACTGCTAAAATAAAGGAATTTAGAGAAGGAGTTCAGTCTATATTCCAATGGATGTCGTATTTTAACTTGGACTTAAAGTACTTAGGAAATATCATAATAGCTGAAACTAAACCAGAAGAGCTTGCTCAACAAGCATATCTGGGTATAATTGATGCTTTAAAGCCCTTACCTGACGAAAAGATTAATGAAGTTAAAAAGAGGATATATCCATTTAACGGAACGTTAGATTTCGTTAATTTTAATACAATAATTCCAGTTAGAAGAGATCTAAATGATCTAAAATTTACTGATAAAAGGAAATATCCTCCAGTATATAGATTACTTAACTATGAAAGAACTAGAAGCATAATCAATAATCTTGTTGACGAGTTTCTAAATAGAATTAATATGGCCTAATCTCTTCATTTTAATTTACAGATTTGCCATTATTTCTACAAAAACAAAATTATGATTAGGCTATTAATACTCACCTAGAGTTCCTTTTTCTCTCGCCTTTTTGAATGAAAAAGAATACATCAATAATCCTAAGGGAATTAGAATAATGTTAAACAGTAAGAGAATCTCTATACATTTTAAAACTTGAAATATACCATATCCATAAAGCATAGCATTTCTTAATCCGTTTAAAGCCCACGTTAGCGGTAGTGCGTAGCTTATATATGTTACTTCTGATGGCATTATCGTCACTGGAAACACTACTCCACCTAAAAGAGTTGTAAAAGTGGAGAAGAAGAAAGAGATGGGATTTCCTTGCTTTATTATCATTGTAAATGCCGCAGACATAAAAGCTATACCTAACGTAGACGAGATTAAAAGTAAAGTTAACACTAATGTGCTTAATATATTAATTTCGTATCTTACTCCTAGTAGATCGCCTATTGTTAGAATAATTACTGCATTGATAGTATTTATCGTAAATCCCCATATTGCGGAATAAATTAAAAATGATAGGACCCCAGATTTTGAAAGTACATAATATTCTATTGTGCCATAAAGCTGTTCATTCCTTATTCTTTGGCTTATTGTAGTTATGACAGAAGATACGTATCCTTGAAACGCTAAGCCTATTACAAAGAAGCTCGTATAATTTGTTACGTGAATATCTTGTACTACCTTATTCCCAAGTGAGGTTCCAATGAAATAGTAAGTAAATACTGGTAAAGTCCATGAAAGAACAGTAAGTACAACTTGAGTTCTATATGAAGACCATACTTTAAATCCTCTAATATAGAGGAAGGCGTAAAGTTTACTTATTATTCCCTTAATCTCCATGGTCTGCTTCTCCCCCTGCCTATATCCTCTTCTACTTCTCCTACGAAATGAATATAAATATCATCTAATGTTGGATCTTTTTCTTCCACTTCTTTATAATGTACTGTAACTTTATCAATTTCTGTCTCTGGTATTCGTAAAATGTACTCCTTATCAGTGGAATAAATAACAAATTTCCTAATCTCGTCATTTATTTCATGGGTTATAACTTCCAAGACTTTTCCAGTCATTCTTTTTAACTCGTCTAAAGTGCCACTAGCAACTATTTTACCTCTTTTTATTAGGAATATGATATCAGCTAACTCTTCTATCTCTCTTAAATAATGGGAAGATAATAGGATTGTCTTGTTTTTTTCCTTTAATTTCCTTATAGTAGCTCTAAATTCCCTTGCTGAAACTAGATCTAACCCTAACGTAGGCTCATCCATTAAAAGTACTGGAGGGTCAGTTATTAATGCTCTAGCTAAAGCTAATTTTTTCTGCATTCCCGTACTAAATTTCATGTAAGGTACATTTTTCCATTCAGATAAGCCTACAAAATCTAGTAGTTGGTTTGCTCTCTTTCTAGCATCACCTAAAGATAATCCTTGTAAACTTGAAAAGAAAATTAAATTATCTAATGCCGTTAGTCTGTAATAGAAAGCTCTCTCGCTTACTGTTACTAACCCTATGTTTTCTCTAACTTTCTTTTCTTCTCTGGTTACACTATAACCGTTGATAAACGCATCGCCAGAAGTGGGCAATACTAATGTTGATAAAATCTTAAGTAAAGTAGTTTTTCCTGCGCCATTATGACCTACAAGTGCTCCAATTTTGCCTTTTTCAACATTTATACTAACAGAATCAAGGGCTTTTATTTCTTTTCTCTTTATTTTAAAAATCTTTGTTAAGTCTACAGTCTCAATCAAAAAAATCTACCGATATCGATATTTGATTTTTTACTTTTTAAGCTTTAATTAGATTATGCAAGATGGCAAGATACCTTTACAAGCCGAAGTTTATCTAGATGGAGAGAAAGTCGAAGCTAAGGTTTTCCTCCACGTTAAAGGATATAAGAGAGCTAGAGTTACTCATATAGACGTTGAAGGAGATAAAATCAGGGGTCTATTAAGACCTAGGCATTCAGTGTATCCTCTTGTTGAATGGAAAGGAAATGAAGTAATATTTCCGATAAACGAACACAAAATAAGGATAATAATACCAGAGATCGCATTAAATTTTAATGGGAATCTTTACGTTGGTGGAAAGGGCAAGGGAATCTTTCTTGGCTTTCATAGAAATGAAATTAGACAGCTTGAAGAAATAGCTAAACAAAAAGGAGTAGAACCAATTGGTAGAGAGTGTTTACCCGTGGCGTAACTTATCCTTACTTTTAATTCCGCCACGGGCACCCCT
>QEFD01000046.1 GCA_003086435.1 Acidianus hospitalis | reverse complement strand
CCTTAACTAAGTTCCTCTGTTCTGAAGTACCTACCCTAGATCTTATCTGTAATTTCCTCAATCTCATGGCTTTTATTCTATCCTTTGCCCTTGTATCCATATAGGTTGAAAGACCCATATCATGAACTGCTAAGTTAATTGTACCAGCTCTGCTTCTTTCTCTGTTCTCTTCTTCTGTATAAGCTCTCCACTCTGGTCCTTGGTCTACAACTTTATCCTCTATTACTTCTCCCGTCTCTGTACAGATGTACTCTCCCCTGTTAGCGTCAAAGACTATTTTGTCCTTTGGACATATTACTTCACTACTCATACTGGTCACGAATTTACATATATTGTCTTTCTAGTTAATAAAGTTTTCTTTATAAAATGTAATCATGAATTTAATGTTGAAAAAAGATAATATTTGATATATTTTATTTAATGGTAAAATGGCACACATTTATAACCTTTAGGCTTAAATTCTATAATGATGAAACATGAGAATTAGTGTTGAAATACAAACTAAGCATGAAAGTAATGCATTGTTAGTAGTTCTTTCTGACCCTTCATTTGTATTACCCAATTTATTCCCTCCAATTAAGGAAGTTAAAATAAGTGAAGGAAAATACACTTGTAAAGGAAAATTCCTAGGAACGCCTTTTGAGATGGTTGGCAATTACTATTCCTCAACTGAGGGAAGAATAAAATATGTCTTTACAATAAATAAAGGCGGAACTGGAAATTTGGAGTTTTTGATTGAGCAAGGAAAGGTTACATTGATATTCGACTATGATGGATGGTTTGAAAAAATCTCTAGATTATTTATATCTAGGTGGATCAATGACTTTAAGAAAAATTTTGAGGAAAAAGTTAGGTTAAAAAGAATTGAGAGTAAAATTTAATCAAGCAATAGCCTCTATATGAATAAATAGCAACATTGATGTTATAGCTACTATAATTTTCTCTGTGGATTCTTTACTAATTATAGTGCTTTTCTCCTTCAGTTTTACACGCCTCTTCCCTATACTTAGTTCTCCTTCACCCTTGTGTACTATTAAAGATAACTCCTGGTTTTTCTTAAAGACTATTTTCTCTCCTGGTTTCATATACATTATCATATCTGCTGCATTTTTTGAAATAAACATATCATTTTTTATTGAAATTAATTCTTGGTACTTCATAGGTGTTAACTACTTTCACGGGTATATTTATTTTTCCCAGAGTGAGGCTTGAAAGTGATAAAGTCTCCTAAGATCTATGATAGAAATTTTTCAGAAATTTCCAGATAATACCATCTTAAGTTTTTACAATGTTTATGATATGAATTAAATATTACGCATTCGATATTATTTTAACTTTCTATTAAAGGCACCAATTAACTTTGTTAAAATACTCATTTATAAAATTACGTGAGAGCATTTTATATTCTACTTTCGAGAATTTATAATATGTCACGATATTCTTGGATGATAGGAGGAGCACAAGGTTTAGGAGTAGATACTTCAGCAACCATTTTTGGAAATGCAGTAGCAAGAGCTGGTTACTATCTTTATGGTAATAGAGAGTACTATTCCAATATTAAAGGTAGACATTCGTATTTTCAAGTAGTATTTAGTGAAAAACCTCTGCATAGCATTTCCTCGACTGTAAACGTGTTAGCAACATTTGACGCAGAAACAATCTTCCAACATTTCACGGAAGTTACTGATTTTATTATTTATGACAAAGGAGTGGAAGGAACAAATTTAGACATGGTCAGATCTATGGAACCAGAAATAGCTGAACAAGTAAGGGAATTATTATCTAAAAACGGATTAGGAGATACAGTAAAAGACGTCATATCTTACCTTGAAAAAAAGGGAGTAAAAGCTATACCTGTCAACTACCTAGAGTTGTTAAAGAGAGTAGCCGACGCATATAAATTACCTTTGTCGGTAGTTGAAAGAGCAAAGAATATCATATCTGTAGCTGCTTCTATGTCTATCTTTGGTTTTAAATTAGATTACTTAAAACAAGCAATATCTTCTCTATTTAAGAACGATCTTTTTATTAAATTCAATACAATGGCAGCCGAATTGGGATATAGCTTAACGGAGAACCATTATAAATTGCCAGAAATTCCTGTTTCAAAACCCAGAATACAGGTTGATGGAAATACAATATCTGCAATAGGAAAACTAGCTGCGGGTCTTAGATTCCAATCTTATTATCCTATTACTCCAGCAAGCGACGAAAGTACATATATCGAGGCTAATCAAAATCTAGATATGATAGTCGAGGCAGGCGAATTAAGAAAAGGAGGTGCAGTTGTTGTTCAAGCTGAAGATGAATTAGCAGCAATAAATATGGCTGTGGGTGCAACATTAACTGGAGCTAGAGCAGCTACTGCAACTTCTGGTCCAGGCTTTGCTTTAATGGCTGAAGGGATAAGCTGGGCTGGAATGAACGAGGCACCAGTAGTTATAACATATTATATGAGAGGTGCTCCATCAACAGGTTTACCTACAAGATCTGGCCAAGGAGATTTAAAATTTGCACTTAACGTCGGCCATGGAGAATTTCCTAGGATAGTCATAGCTTCAGGAGACCATGAGGAAATTTTCTGGGACGCTGTTTGGGCTTTCAATTTAGCCGAAAAGTATCAAACGCCGGTAATTCATATTATTGAGAAAACATTAGCTAATGCATATTCAGTATTTGATGAAGATCATATATTAGGTAAGAAAATTCCTATAGAAAGAGGAAAAATAGTAAAACCTAGCGGAGACTTTTTCAGAAGGTTTGAAATAACAGAAGATGGAATTTCTCCTAGAGCTTTCTTAGGAGAGGCAAGCATGTTTTATGCAGGAGACGAACATAATGAGGAAGGACATATAACTGAAGGAACAGAAAATAGGATAAAAATGTATGAAAAGAGAATGAAGAAATTAGAAACCGCGGATAAAGAAATACCAGAGGAGCAAAGAGTCAACGTTGTAGGAGATGGAAATATAGTGCTATTAACTTGGGGCTCTCCTAAAGGAGCAATAATAGATGCTATGGACGAATTAAAAGATGTAATGATGATTCAAGTGAAAATGTTTAATCCCTATCCAAAGAACTTGATGAGAAAGTTGCTTCAAGGAAAGAGTAAGATAATAGCTGTTGAGAATAATTATGAGGCACAAGGTGCTCAAATACTTACAGAAAATACTGGCATCTTCCCAACTAATTACATATTAAAATGGACAGGAAGAGCTATAACTAGGGAAGAAATAATTGAAGGTGTAAAACAAATTGTTGAAAAAGGAGAAAAGAAGGTGGTGTTAAGTGCAGGAGCATAAACCGGTATTCGTAGATTGGTGCCCAGGTTGTGGAAACTTTGGAATATTAAGAGCAGAAGAAATGGCAATAAGGGAACTAGGGATAGATCCTAAAAAAGTTATAGTAGTATCCGGAATAGGTTGCTCGGGTAAGATACCTCACTTTATACAGCTACCTATAGGAGGAGTACATACATTACACGGAAGGTCTATAGCTTATGCCACCGGAATAAAATTATCTAATCCGTCATTGGAAGTAATTGTAAACATAGGAGACGGTGACGGACTAGGTATAGGAATGGGACATTTTGTTCATGCTGGCAGAAGAAATATTGATATGACAGTAATAGTTCACGATAACGGAGTTTACGGATTAACAAAAGGTCAAGCGTCACCTACTCTTCATAGAGGTTTAAAAACTAAGTCGTTACCTAGACCAAATATAAACGACGCTGTAAATCCGATTTCAGTAGCATTATCTGCGGGATACACTTTTGTTGCAAGAGGATATGCCTACGATGTAATGCACCTTAAAGATCTAATAGTTAAAGCAATTAAGCATAAAGGGTTAGCGTTTATAGATGTTTTACAACCTTGTCCGACATATAATGATATAAATACTAAGGAATGGTACGATAAAAGAATTTACAAATTAGATAACGATCCTACTTGGGATCCTAAAGTAAAGAGCGAGGCAGATCAACAAACAAAGTTTGAGAGAGCTATGTTAAAAGCACTCGAATGGGGAGACAAAATACCTATTGGAGTATTTTATGAGAACGAGCTAGTTCCAACATTTGAAGAAAGAATAATGCAAAATATACCTAACTACTTAGATTATTATCCTGCAAAACAAGAAATAGAGAAAAATGGAGAATCTACCACTAAAATCGATGAGCTGATAAAAGCAAAAAGAGTTTAACGGAGTTTTTCGAGTTTAGCATATTTTTTCCGTTTAAACTTTTATAACTTTTTAAAACAATGTAATATCATGTCTCAGCTTTCTATTCTCCAAATAGCTAAAATGCAAGAAAAAGAAAGAGAAGAAATAATGAGTAAATTGTTCCAACAATTACTTCAGATGAAAGATGAGGATAAGATAAACACTCTAAAAGATCTAATAAGAGAAATGACAGAAAAGGCTACTGATGAAGAATATCTAAATTTATGCAAAACCAATCTTAAGTTAGCTTCAACATTACCTGATGACGTCCTAAAAGCTTTTATACAGTTAAGAATGCAAGCCTCTTCTAAATTACCTAAAGACTTGCACGATAGAGACATGAAATTATTAACTAAGGCCTTAGGAGAAGTGGATACGCAAATAAGAGAAAAAATATCCAGAAACATGCCAAAATAAATGAAAAATTTTCTTCTTTTCGTATCAAAATATGCTCCTTGCTGCATAACTTATGCTTTCATTTGACATTGGATGTTGATCTGCATAATTAGCCATTTGTCTAGCTGTTAGTCCATTAGCTACTGCAGTGCCTATTTCGTTTATCATAGTTGGCGCATCTATTCCTATTATCCATCCTCCAATTATTCTTAAAGATCCTCTTTCAAAGAACAGTCTAACTTCTCCTTCGGCTTCATCATACATTTGCGCTCTTGAATCTTTACTCAAGGGATATGATGCTTCTATTATGTCTATTCCTCTCCTTTTTGCCTCCTCTGGTAATATTCCCACATAAGCAATAGAAGGAATTGTAAAAACGGAAATTGGCACGCTTTGGAAATCCATATAATCTATTGGTGTACCCGCAAGTATATTATGAGCAGAGACTAAAGACTGCCTAACTGCAGAGTGGAAGAACATTGATCTACCATTCACGTCGCCCGGTGCATAAACGTTTTTAACACTAGTTACTATTGTTTCATCAACCATTATCCCTGTTTTACCTATTGCCAAACCCAATTTTTCAGTCCCTTTAGGATATACTGGTCTTCTACCAGTAGCTAACATAACTAAATCTGCGGAAATTTCCTTTTTCTCTGATTTCTCGGAATATATTACTTTATATTCATCTTTATCTCCAATCTTCTGAACTTCTATAACTGGTGAGTTAAACCTTATATCAATGTTCTTATCCAACATTGAAAGTAATGAGGATACGAGTCTACTATCCAGTCCTCTAAGTACTCTATCTGACCTAACTAATACATGAACCTTAGTACCTAAGGCATTCATAATAGAGGCGGTTTCTAAAGCAATATAACCTCCTCCAATTATTACCATTTCTTTAGGTAATTTTCTTATCGAAGTCTTATATTTATAAAGATCGTCACTAGTTATACAATATTCTGAACCTGGAAATTTTGGTTTAAAAGGCTCACTTCCAGTAGCTAAAATTAGGTATTTATACTCTACCTGCACATCTCCTTTCTCATCTTTGATTACTGCATGATGATTATCTATAATCTCTACTTCTCCTTTATAAAATTCTACAGAAGATTCTGCTAATTCTTGTTTATGCTGCTTAAACCTAGTTTCTTGAACAAAGTCTTTATGATCTTGGGCTTTCTCAAAGGGTATTGTCTCATTAAATCCTAGTAATTTCTTAGCTCTTACGTACAGATGGGCTAATTCTCTCAGTGTCTTAGAAGGCACACAACCTTGATATAAGCAATTACCTCCTAGTTCTCCTTTGGGATCAGCCATTACTACCTTTAATCCAGCTTTATCTAATCTAAATGCTGCTGGATAGCCTGCACCGCCTGCTCCCGCTATCAAAACATCTACTATCATATGTCAATTACAAAGTTAAGATTAAAAAGAATTTTTATGCATTAAGAATTTAGATGCCTCTATATTTAAAAATAATACGCAAGGTTTATCGCCTTTGAAAAGTATATAGAATTTGTGAGTGTCTCTGATGCCCTTCAATTAGCAATAGAAATCCTTCAGATATTATTCTTCATAG
>QEFD01000045.1 GCA_003086435.1 Acidianus hospitalis | reverse complement strand
GTTTACGATTATAGTTTCTCCGTTACTTACTTTTATATTTCCTACCCATTTTACTATAAAGAATGGAGTAGTCACTATTTTAATGAGTAACTTAGCCCCCTCATTGTACCAATAAGATATGCCATTAATTTTAACTAAGTATTGTTTAATGTACTCAGGCTGGATAACTAACGGCGAGTGAACTATAACGAACTGTGTTGAATTTAATACATATCTCTCATAACTTGAAATATAAATATACTGCGGTAAGATTATTACGCAATCTTTCTTTATCCATTCTTCTATTGTTCCGTTTGGTAATATGAGCTTAACGAGATAATACACATCATATTTGGGGCACAAGATACGACAGCCTAGTATTTCTATTATATTATTCTGCTCGTTTAATATGTATCTAGTATCATTAATTTGTATTATTTTTGGTAATATTAAATCAGAGTGCGAATCCAGCCATTCTTCTATTGTTCCGTTTGGTAATATGAGCTTAACGAAGTATTGTAATTTATAGCAAGGCTTTATTATCATTGGTCTACATATTATAAATGAGGTATTTGTATTATTTAAATAATATCTGCTTGTAGAGTTTACGTATATTGTTTTTTGGAATTTGTATTATTGTACCATTATTTACCCATTCTTCTATTGTTCCGTTTGGTAATATGAGCTTAACGAGGTATTGTAATTCGTAGATTGGCGTAATATTTAATGGCTTTAAGACGTACGATTCGTTTGACGATAATAAGTAATACCTAGTTCCCGCGTTTATGTATATTGTTTTTGGAATTTGTATTATTGTACCATTATTTACCCATTCTTCGGTTTTATTAGTTGGTAGATTAATCGTAACGAGGTATTGTAATTCGTAGATTGGCGTAATATTTAATGGTCCAGTTGCAATGATTGTTGAGCTTTGATTCAAATTATATCTAATAAATTTGCATATTTGAATTATTTTCGGTAAACATATTTTCGAACAGCTTAGGAACCAAGAGCAGAATGTTCCATTTGGATAAAATATCCTTATGAAATAATATGTATTGTAAAACGCTGTAATATTGATTGAAATAAAGTAACATCTAGGATAAATTATATATCCGTCATTTATTTGTTGTCTAATTCCATTTATGCATAAACATATTTTATAGAGGCATTGTTTTTCGTTCTTACATATATAGATTGTTCGCGGTAAACTAACATTGAGTGGTTTTTCAATATAAATTGGTTTATTGTTATAATCTACAAAAGTAAAGGGAACGCTAACATGTGGCATATCGATTACACTATTAGAACAATGAACATTAGTTGAAACGAGGATCTTAGAGTTGGCAGCTTTAAAATTCAAATTGCAGGCACTCTCTAGACTGTTTACGCAGAAGGAGAAGAATGATGGTACTGGTTTCCATCCTTGATTGCAGTAAAGTAACGCTAATGTGGAATTTAAATTGTTAAAACTAACTGTAGAAAGTTGTTCATATGATCCGAAAACTAAACCTGCAGAAAATACGTTTAAACTCTTAGTAAAGTTAGGCTTTATTACAATGCATGCCGAAATAACGTTAGGGCAACTTATGAATACTTTATCATAGTAAGTAAATATAGGCGGAAGTATTTCTTGTCCATTTTGAATGCTAGAAAAACCGAACGTTACATATACTCCTTTTCCTTGAACTGTAGTTACGTTGATTATTAAGTATCCAGCAAGAGGTAAGCTATATTTAATATCATAAAGGCATGGTGGAGAATAACAATAGTATTTTCTATTACAATAACTGTTTATAATACCTTTTCCTTCTACGTGATAGATGTTTGCTCTGTAAGAACTGAAATTCCATATATTATCTTCTAAGTAAAACCAGTGGAAGCAGTTCTCAAATTTAATAATATTTTGAAGGAAGTATTCATAATCATTGTCACCATTAATTAAAAGAACTGCATTTAATTGTAAACTTGCCAAGCATCCTTTAGGCTCAAAGCAAGAAATATTAAAATAGCCCAAAATTGAATTGGTTCTTATACAATAATTCTGTAATTCTCCTGAATAATTATAAATCCCATAAGAAACAATACCTCTAGGAGAAGCTAATCTATTAGACATTATAAAGGAACAAAAAGACCTAGGTGCAACGTTTACATTGATGTTGCTATCCTTACCTAAGAAATGATTTATTACTACAACGTAATTACCTTTATTTAATGGAATAACGTATGTGCCTTTAGTTATTTCAGTTGAAAAAATGGCATTTTCAGAATGACCTAAACTCCATAAACAATATGTTTGAGGAGTGAAAACATATAAACAATAAATGCCAGGACAATTATCTTGAACAATAATTTCTTGAGAACAATTATTTAAGGATACATACTTTTCAAAAATAGGATAAGCTACAGCGTAAGTTTTTATTACAGGTGGAGGTTCCCCTGGTATTCGCTGAACCACATGAAAATTGCAGATGCCCAAGGGTGTAATAACTGTAAGAATAATAAGTGCCAAAAAGAGGATCTCTCTTGACATATAGAGATTTACATAAAAATGATATTTAAGTCTTGTATCTAAAAATGTAATAAACTATGTTAAATATAAAGTAGAAAGTAAAATTGAGAAATTTATATTGTATATTCATGAATAAAGAGTAAAAACATTTATATTATTAACTTAAATTATCCCTGTGAGAAAGGAGAAATTTATTATAATAGGTTTCATAATAATGTCTTTTAATTCATTATACCAATACTCGTGGAATGCTTTAGAGCCTTTATTGAGGGAAGGATTTAACGTCAGTATAGTTGAAATTTCTCTCGGTTTCTCTCTGTTTACAATATTTTCTTCCGGCTTTCAACCATTAGGAGGAAATTTTGCAGATAAAATTGGGCCTAGAAAAGTTGCGTTACTTTCATCAATACTCTCTGCTTTAGGATTCTTAGGAACTTCTTTCTCTCCAAGCGTTTACATTTTTTTCATATTCTGGTCTTTAGGTAGCATAGGTGAAGGAATACTTTATGGGATAGCTTCAAATCTGGCAGTGAAATGGTTTAAAAAGAGAATGGCCTTTGCTACTGGTTTAGTCTCTTTAGGTTTTGGATTAGGTTCGGCTTTCGCTGACCCCTTTATACTAATGTCAGGAAATTTTAGATTAGTAACTCTTATTATAGGATTAACAGAATTGACAATTCTCCCAATACTTTCCTTGCTTATTGAATATCCTACATTAGAGAGCGGAAAATCACCTAAAGAGGCAGTATTAAGTAGAACTTTCTGGCTTATTTATTTATCCTTTGTTACTGCAACTGTTCCTTTACTCGTTATTTCGTCTTCCTTATCAATTATTGGTAAAGCCTTGCCTTTTCAAGAGCTGTCGATATTGATTTCAATTTTTCCTATATTAAGCGGTTCTGGAAGGCCAATATTTGGTCATATTGCTGATAAATTAGGAGTAATAAAAACTACTGTAATCGTAGATACAATCATCGTATTGGGAGGAGCTTCTCTCTTGTTCAGTCAAATTATTCCTGCAGTTGTAATAATAGGCTTAGCTGGAGGCGCTGTAATAACTTTGTATTTTAATGTATCTGGAATAGTTTTTGGGACTAGATATTCTACTGTAAATAATGGAATATTGTATACTGGGAAAGCTGTAGCAGGCTTTCTAGGTAGCGTAATATTTAACTATCTATTTCTAATAAGCCCATTCTTAGCTTATTTATTTGTAATTATTTCTTCAACAATAGGCGCAGTGACTTTATATGGAATATTTCATCATGCTCAGCCCGCTGAAGGTTCGTCACAAGTCAGACGGGGCCTCTAAGAACAAGAAGTATATAAAAATAATTTAAAATTTTATTGGAGGAAGAGAGAAGAGGAAGCTTGCCTCTTGACTTCTTCGACTATCTCTCTAGGTATTGAAAATTTTTCTATTATCTCTTCCTCAGTATTTTTCTTCTCCTTAAAAACTTTTATTAGAAATTGTGAGATAAATTCATGAATAGTGTTTTCTGATATATTGTATTTTTTACTTAATTCCTTTATTTTATCCGAATTTGCTATATCATCTACAAGACAAGAGTAATCTTTTTTATCATCTACTGCAAGCTTTTTACTCGTTATTTTCCATTCCATGATACAATTTTACTTTAGAGGTTAATAAAAGAAAGAGAGTGTATATTTAATATCTTTTGAGAATAATAAAATTCATGTTTAGAACGCTCTACGTTGGTTTTAAGTTGCTTCCACGAGTCCTTATGCTTAGGCATTATAGGAGATTAACTTTAGAAAATAAAAAAGTGGACGAAAAGGAAGTTGAAAAAGAAGCAGAAAAAATGTTAAATGCTTTAGTTTCTCTTGGTCCTGCATTCATTAAGCTTGGACAGATATTATCAGTCCATTCTGACTTACTTCCAGAGGCCTACTTGAAGGTCTTATCTAGACTGCAAGATAGCGTACCTCCTGCACCTTGGGAGGAAGTTTATGAAGAGATTAAGGAAGATCTAGGAGACGAACTTCTAAAGAGGCTAAATATTAATCCAAGTCCAATAGCTTCGGCAAGTATTGCTCAAGTTTACTTGGCAGAACTTGACGGTAAAAAAGTCGTACTGAAGGTTAATAGACCTAATATAAAGAAGGAAGTTGAGGAAGACATAAAGGTGATGAAAACTTTAGTACCTTTTCTTAAGTACATCTTTGATGAATCCTTCTACGAGAGTGCTAAGGCAATAATTGATGACTTTTCATCTAGAATTTTTGATGAAATGGACTTTACTAAGGAGGAATTCTACATGAGGAAAATAAAAGAGGAATTAAACTTTCCTGACGTTAAAATTCCACAACCTATTTACGCAACAAAGAGAGTTTTAATAATGGAGTACGTTAAGTCTTATAAGGTAACTTCTGAAGAGGCAAAGAAAATTATCCCACCAGATACCTTATCCTATAAGGTATTTAGGACGTTTATGGTAATGTTGCTTGAGAAAGAATATTTTCATGCAGACCCTCACCCTGGAAATATAGGAGTTGATGATGAAGGCAATTTAGTACTTTATGATTTCGGAATGGTAGGTAAAATGGATAAAGATACTAGAAATAAATTAGTTAGAGCTTACGTGGCTTTAACTAGGCTGGACGGAATAGAACTAGTCAAAGTTTTAGACGAACTTGGTGCAATTCAGCCAGAGGCAGATAGAGAGCTATTAGCTAAGGGTATAGAACTTTTCCTTAAAACGTTTCAAGGAGTCACGCCAGAAACGTTAGAAGTTGAAGATTTTATAAGTGCTGCAAACGAGGTATTTTATAGATTTCCGCTTAGATTACCTCAAAAGCTTGTACTTTATATTAGGACTACTTCAACATTAGGTGGAACGTGCATTACTATTTATCCCGAATTCAATTTCTTTTCAAATCTAGTTAAGTTAATAGAAGACGAAGATCTAGTAATACCAGCCTTAATTGACCAAGTTAAAGATACATTATCTTCCTTTGTTAGGAAGTTTAGAACATCGTTGCTTGAGAGACCGGTGATAGAGAGAAAGAACAATACTAGAGGTGAATATTATTTAAGTTTAGGAATTGCGATACTGTCTATATTATCCTACATTTTTACAAAGGATGTCACTTTAGCCTTACTTTTAATAATATTTGCATTAATAATAAAAAGATAGAAAAATAAGAGTAAAAAGATATTATTCTATCTTTATAGTAGTAGTTCCTTCTACCGGAATTGATATATGAAGAACTCCGTTCTCATATTTTGCGGTAACTTGCGAGTCTTTTTTTACTGCAACAGGTAATCTAATAACTCTAGATAACCTTTTAGGTCTTTGAGTTAAGTATTTTACGCCACCTTCTGGAAGTTCTCTTTCTGCCTCAATTACTATTTCATTAGATGAGGTTAACCTTAAGTGAATTTTATCCTTTTGAAAGCCAGGTAAATCAACGTTAATATTTAAATATCCTCCCTCTTCGTAGATGTCAACAGGAGGTAGAACGTTCTCATAAAAGCTTCTACTTAACTCCTCTATCTTTTTAGATATTTCTTTTTTAACGTAACTTGTTAGACTCACTTCTTTCCACCTCTTCTAAGGAAGAATGTCAAGATTTTATAGATTAAATACCATCTAAGTAGTCTCATATAATTAAAAATTCCATTCATAGTTAAAAACGTTTTCTTAAATACAAAAAGACGCTCGAAATAATCATAATTATACCTAGTATTTCAGAGAGCTCATGAAATTTTAGTATTTTCATACATTTAATATATAGTCTAACGTAAATGGGATATGTTGCATTATTTGTTGTCACTATATTTGTATAATTTACTGTTTTCTGTATAATAATGGTTACATTCTTCTCTATTATCGTTTCGTTTATACTTCTGTAGGAAATTTTTGGGTAAGTTTCGTTGTAAACTTCAAATATCCATTTCCCATGAGTTAGCATGATAGTACAAGGTGGTCTAATTATTTTAGTAAAATTGCCATGAATTATCTTAACGTAAACAGTTACGTTAGTTGAATTTTCATACATTATTGCAATAACTTTTGCCGTTGAAGGAATTGATATGCAATATGGTTTAGTTACTATTATCGTATTAGATATCGGTGATGTTATAGAAAGGAGTGACAAAGAAATTAAAGTAATTCCAATAGATAATAATATTCCTCTTATCATATTTCTAACCTCTTAAATTTATTTAATGAGAAGAAAAAGGTAACTGTAGCAATTATGAGCTCTATTGTGATTCCTTCATATATACAAGGTAAAGTTTTTCTGTTTACAGCCTCGTATAGGAGGAGGACATAAGGATTTAGTGAGGAGGTTATTCCTAACACGTGGTAGCCTTGAACTAGCTCATAATAATTTAACATTCCTCCAAATATGAAGAGTAAGCCTATTATAAAGCTGGAAAGCAATGTAGCAATGCCTGCACTTTTGAACGTTAAAGCTATACTCAGTATTATGTTTTCGGTAAAGAAATATCCTATAGTATAAATTAATATTAGAAATTGAGGGACAGGGATTCCAGACATTAATATATATGCTTCAGTTGTAGACAACCATATTATATAAGGAGTTATTACATCTGAAAAATACATCATGAGGAAAAGATCAGTTCTCTTTATAGGAAAGGTTAAAAATGAAATTATTGAACCCCTATAAATATGATCTCCAGTTACGAATATTATGTTGCGTAAAGCTAAGGCAAAGGCTATGGTTTCTGAGACGCTGATTAAAGGAATAAAAGCCAAGATTATGCCATAAATTGTAAAATTTCCTCTTTCATAGAATGCATTAATAAATACATTAGAGGATAACATTAGTGGAATTATGAACTCTAAAGTAGGCTCCCTAAATCTTTCTTTAAAAATTACGCTAAATATTTGATAATTTCTTGAACGCATCATCTAATGACGACCTTCTTAAACTTATTATTTCAACTCCTGCGTCGTCCAATCTGTCAACTATGTCTCTAACTTTTCCTTTAACCTTTATATAAGAGCCTTCAATTTTTCCGCCTATTATCTTTATTGCCTTTTCAGGATCGTTGACTACCAGCAGTATCTCTTCTTCCTCAGCTTCCTTTAGAGCTTTCTCTACTTTACCTTGGAAAGTGACCTTACCTTCGTTTATGAACACTACGTCAGTAATTATTTTCTCCAATTCTGACAAGATGTGGGATGAAATAAAGAACGTAACTCCTTGTTTATTTAGCTTCTTGACTTCTTCATAGAATTCTATTCTAGCAGGTGGATCTAAATTTGCAGTAGGTTCATCAGCAATGATTAACTCAGGGTTTTTTATAAGCGAAGCAACTAGTTGAACTCTTTGTGCTAGCCCAGAAGATAGTTGCGAAAGCTTTTTCTTCAAATGAGGTCTAAGTTTAAATTCATCAACAAGCTCAGTAATATCGGTACCGTAAATCCTACCTATATCTTTTAAATATTCTTCCACAGTGTTTTCTTGAGGGTAAACTAAATTAGTAAAAATTACAGACATCTTCTCGTGAACTTTAGGATTATCCCAAGGATCTTCTCCTAATACCTTAACTACTCCTCTAGTTTTTCTTATTAATCCTGAAATGATCTTTATTGTAGTAGTTTTTCCGGCACCATTTGGGCCTATAAAGCCGGTTATAGATCCTTTCTTTACTTCAAAGGAAACTCCTTTAAGAACTTCTTTTCCACCAAAATTCTTCGTTAAATTTTCTATAAATATCACACTATTAATAACGTGAGAAGGATTATTAATTTATTCAAAGCAACTTACTCTTCCGTTTGTCCCTACACTTTCATTTCACTCATTTTATGATAATTCATGATCGAGTG
>QEFD01000044.1 GCA_003086435.1 Acidianus hospitalis | reverse complement strand
CTTAACAAACTTGTCTCTCAAGAATTTCCTCACAACTGCTACCATGTCCTCAACTTTAGAATTTTCATCAACTCCCCCAATTTTCTCCTTCAAGAGCTTACCCACACTTTCCTTAGTCATGTGAATTGCTGGAGCTATTATATGAGAAGGCGGTTCATTAGCTTGTTGTATTAAGAATTCTCCTAAGTCGGTTTCCCAAACTTCATTTCCCAAGCTTTCCAGATATTTTCTTATTCCTAATTCATAAGCAACCATTGATTTACCCATTACAACAATCTTACCTTTTCCTACAATTTTACCAACAATCTCTTGGGCTTCCTTCTCATCATGAACGTAGTAAGCATTTCCTCCATTGCTCTTAACTGACTGTAAAGTCTCTTCTACGTATTTCTCCAAGTTATTTAGAACTTCGAGCTTTGCTTCTCTAAGTCTCTTAGCTAATTCCTCAATGTAAGGATGCTCTCTTAAAACCTTATACACCTTGGGGACAGCGTTATTTATAGCTCTATTTACTGCGATATCCCAACTCAAAATATCACCTCGGCAATATCCATTATTTCCCCCTTAAAATGAGGTAATAAAGTGACGTAACATATTGGGCATACTACTAGGAGTTTTTTACTTAGTTTCTCCAAATCCTTAGCCCTATTTTCGGATATTTTCTCACTAACCTTTAGGTCTACTGGACCTAATGGACCGCCGCAACAGGAGGAAGTATCCTTACCTGTTATCATTTCGTCTTCCACTAGTTTAATCCCAGATTTTTCTATTAACCCTCTGTATTTTTCTCTTAAGCCTAGGAACCTGGAGTAAAGGCATGAATCGTGAATTGTAAATTCTCCTTCAACTTTCTTAGTGTAATTTACTAATTCTAGATAATTTACGATCTCTAAGTCATGTTTAACGAATTCTTGATACCTAGTCAGAGCGTTGTGAGTGTGAGGATCAACAGTTATTATCTTTCTGACTCCTTTCTCTTTAAAAAGAGATACCACCTTTTTTGCGTATTCTCCAAACTCCTCTAGAAAGCCCATTTCAAGTAAGATCGCTCCGCTATAAGGTTCTTCCTCATAAAGGTAACCTGGCTTTATTCCCGATTTTTCTAAAGCTTTCACGATGTTATTTAGTATTTTATAAGCCCTATCCAGCTGAGACCTTGAAGGCTTAACTAACCTTGCTAGCGGCATTAGACCTTTAAACGATGAAATTGAGGGAAGAAATTTAAGGAACATTCCTACCGCAGGTTCTATTTGGTACATGCACGAGGTGTAAATAATCGTATTTCCTCCTTTAGGTAGGTCCTTAGCCCACTCACTGCAAACTTTTTTGTCAACTGGAAAAGGCATATAATATCTGTTTAGGTTATCTACTAGAATTTTCCCTATCTCAGAAAGGTTATTCACATGATAAATTGTGGAAACTCATTAATAACTTAGTATCCAAACAAAGAATGTGATATTGGCAGTAGATGGTGGTGCAACTAAGACAGTAGCTTTACTTTTTGATGAGAAAAACTTTAAAATTAAAGGAATAGGTTTAGCTGGATCTTCTAACTTTACAATAATAGGAGTGAGTAAAGCAGAGGAAAATTTAAGAAAAGCAATAAAGGAGGCGGAAGGAGATAAGGCGGATAAAGCAGTTTTCTGTTTAGCAGGAATAGGAGACTCTGCTGAGGATACTAAAAGAGGAGAAGAAATGGTAAGAAGGATTTTCCCTAATGCTCAAGTTTATAATGATGGCGTAGGAGCTTATAGGGCTACTAACTTGTTCGAGGATGGAGGAGTTTTTGCTCCGGGTACAGGTAGCGTAGCTTTCTATCAGAAGAACGGTGAGCTTCACAGAGTAGGAGGTTGGAGTTGGATTTTTGGTGACGAAGGTTCAGCATCTTGGATAGCTAAGACTGCTATAACATATGCAACAAGGGTAGTTGACGGAATTGAGGAAAAAAGTGAACTTCCTCACGCAGTAGAAGAGTATTTTAAATTACCCTTTAGAGAGGCAGTAATAAAACTTTCAAAGGAGCAGGATAAGAGGCTTATTGCTAGTTTTGCGGTAATAGTTGATGAACTTGCTCAGAAAGGAGATCCTTTAGCTTTAAGAGTAATGAAGGAAGCAAGCGAATATATTGTAAAGATGATCAATAGACTAAAGAAAGAAGGAGGAAGAGTTTCAGTAATAGGTGGTGTAATGAACTCTAGGATTATTAGGTATGAAATTTCTTCTTTAGGCGTAAGTATTTTTTATAGTTATCAAGCAGTGATTGGAGGACTGATATTGGCTGGAGTAAAGATGAGATTCGAGGAGAGAGATATCTTAGCTAAAGAGCTTACGCAAATGGTTTACAATTTACCAGAAGAAGAATTAAAAAACTATTTATTTATAAATATCGAATCAAAATATAGTGAAACTTAAATTATGCTACTTCTATTTATCCCCAAATGAGAGTTAACGAAAAAATTGTCAATACTATTAGACTTTCATTTATAGCGTCTTCACTACTCGTGAGCTTCATAATTTTTTATTCAATGATTAATGATATTTCTCTATTTTTGTCTAATACAATTATATTTATTGTTACTGAAAGCTTAATAACATATGCTTTAGCGATGTCGATAAAACCTTGCCTTAAGTCGATAGGAATAGCAATGGTTATATCGAGTTTATTAATACCGTTATTTTTGCCTCAGACATTTAGTTCTATGCTATCCACTATTTCAATTTCTATACTTTTCTATATAACTTTCATAGTTTTAACTTCTTTACTGTTAATATTTGCGTTATTCTTTGGAGGAACTAAATTACAAATAATATATTTAGTTATAACAGCATTCATACTATTGCCCATTTTACAATATTCTTTCCTTAATATAAGATGCTTCTCATGTATTTTCAAATATTTGCCTTACTCAGTATTATTTTATAATCATATATTTCTGTTCTATACAGTTACAGGAATACTAGGATTTGTATTATCAGCTAGCAAAAAAGAAGAACGATTGGTATTTAATGCAGTAAATAATGTTGCGTTACCTTATTTTCTTTCAGCGTTATTACCACTGATATTTTTACTTTTAATATTAAATAATGTTTCTACACTAAACGAAATATTATATTATATTATAAATCATTTTACAACATATTTAATTCTAGTAATGATAATACTTGCTGTATTTGGAAGTATCATTTTCAGAGGGCAAAGAGATATGGAGCTTGCAATAGTAGTCTCCTTGGCATCATTAGGCCTAGCTTGGTTCTCTTTTATTTATTCGCCTTATTACGCATTAGTTTTCTTAATTCTTGGCTCTTCAGTAATTCCGATTAGTTTACCTAATCCTCAGCTCATAGAGAATAAACTATTTAGCGCAATAAATTCAAATTTATACAATAAAGCCGAAAAGTATTTGGATGCATTACTAAAGTTAAATTATACATATACTAAGATCTTCTGTGATGCTGCAAGTAAATTTGAATGCAATTCAATATCATGGATTTACTCGAAATTTGCGGGAAAAATAATCTACAACAACTGTAATCATCTTTCAAATGTAGTGAATTGTATAATATCTAAAAATGTTATTCCATCAGATGCCAGTGTTTTACTTGATGTATTAGTGTTGAAAGATAAGAATTCTGCAGAGAAATTTGCAAGTTATTTGCTCACAAAAGACTTGCCACAACCTATTAAGGAAAAAGCAAAATCAACTCTAGCCTCAATTATAGGTATTACATCAAATACTGTGAATCCTAGACAACTCCCTCCCTTAGAATCTTGGGATCCCAATATTTGGATAGGCAGCAATTTATATGGTTACAAAATTACTAAAGTTTTAGGGAGCGGAGGAAGTTCATATGTATTAGTTGGAGAAAGAAATGATCAAAAATACGCAATAAAGGTAGCTAAAATTTCCAAATCGAATGTTAATGATATACTTAATGTATTTGGAAATATATCAAAAGAATCATCTAACTTACAAAGTATTTCTGAGAAGTCGCCTAATATTGTTAGGATATTTGGATTTTTTGCAGATTTAAATAGTATAATGGATATAGTAGGAGGGAAGTCGGAAGTGTATTATTCCATGCCTCCTGCAATAGTTATGGAAC
>QEFD01000043.1 GCA_003086435.1 Acidianus hospitalis | reverse complement strand
AGTTGAGGACATGGTAGCAGTTGTGAGGAAATTCTTGAGAGACAAGTTTGTTAAGGCAGATGTCGGAATAACTGGGGCGAACGCAATAGCTGCAGATACTGGCTCAGTATTGCTAGTTGAGAACGAGGGTAACATAAGGTTCACAACTGTAGCTCCTCAGATTCATATAGCTATAGCAGGGGTTGAGAAAATTCTACCGACTTTGGCTGACGCAATGATAGAACCTTTAGTTCAGTCTGCTTATGCTGGACTTTATCCGCCAACATACGTTAATTTAACTTCTGGGCCTAGTTCTACAGCAGATATAGAACATAATAGAGTAAGACCGGCTCACGGTCCTAAAGAATTTCACCTAATACTAGTGGATAACGGGAGAGTGAAGGCTAACAAAGATAACATATTAAGAGAAGCTTTACTTTGCATTAGATGTGGAAGATGTCATTTTCACTGCCCAATATATAGAGCCATTGGAAATATTTGGGGCGATCCTCCTTATAGTGGGCCAATGGGCGCAATGTGGTCTTATATAGTCAAAGGCGATACAAAGCCTGCAATGTACTGTGTTCATTCAGGCAACTGTAAGGAAGTTTGTCCTATGCGGATAAACATTCCAAGAGTACTGGAGTACATTAAGAATTTAGGTCTACACTCAAAAGGTAAATTAGATTATAAATAACATTTTCCAATCTGATGCTTTATAACAAGCAAAAACCAATATTTTATAACTTAAAATGTTAAATAATACATTCTCACATTTATCTTCATTGGAAATCTAGTGTAGTGATCAAGAAGTTATAAAATCCGTGACTTTTATTCCAGAGTACTTCATCACTATCTCCTTCTTCTTTAAAATATCGCTATCAAAAGTTACAAATACTGCAGAATTTATAAGTATTGCTGAAGCAATTTGAATTACATCTAAAGTTTTAAGTTGTAGTTTTGGAGATAATTCTATTGCTTTCTTCAACAGCTTATTAGCATCAATCTCTACGACTTTCACATTCGCCAGCCTTATAGCATACTTAGCAGAAGCTTTAGCTAGGATCTCATCCTTTAGTTTCCTTGAATAAAAAGAAATAAGTTCCAATAAAGTGACTTCCCCGGTAACTAAATTATTTAATCTCATTATTCTTTCAGCTTTTGAATAATTACTATCATTTTCTACTAATGAAATAATAACATTAGTATCTACTAGAATAAATTATCCATATCTTTCTTCCCTTAGATCTGAGGTGTCCAAGTGTTTGTACGGAAAACCTTCTTTAAGCCATTTATTAACTAGTTCCTCTACCTTTTCCTCTTCTCTAATCTTTTTTTCTATCTCAGCTTTTCCATATTCAATAAGTAAATTCACCGCCTCATTTTTGGACTTTGCTATGCCTAACTTGATCATTTTTTCTATAAGCTCCGCAATGCTTCTATCAACTTTAATAGTTATTGTAATCGACATATTCCTATAATAATAGATAGGTACACCGATATAAAAGATTAGAAACCATTCTAGTACGCTAAGATATTTCGATTTTTAAGATAATATTAGAGTTATAATATTAAATATGTGGTCAATAGCGATAGCACTACAATTACATGAATAAGAGAATTAAAATACGTCACTTCTTGCGCGAACTTTTTAGAGCTTAAATCAAATGATTTAACATATGGTTAAATTTAGCGTCGACAAATTACCTTATTTTGAGAAATGGATAATCTTAGGAACTTTAATAGGTATTGCAGTAGGGTTATTTTCTATAGCCTTTACAATTCTCCTAGAATTTTTTCAATTACTCTTTATTCACATTATTTTACACGTAAGTTACCCTAAGCCTCTAGGAGAAGGGGGAAATTTAAGAATACCTCCTTTCCATCCTAGCTTTCTAGTTCCTGCAATAGTTGGACTCGGAGGCTTGATAGCTGGCATTATCATATACAGAATCTCTCCAGAGACTGCAGGCGGTGGAGTTGATTTTGCAATAACTGTTTATCATAAATTGCAAGGTAAAATAAGAAAAAGAGTGGCCTTTGTAGAGCTTTTTACGTCCACAATTATTTTAGGCTCCGGAGGTAGTGCAGGAGATTTAGGCCCTATGGGACTAATAGGTGGATCTTTGGCCTCAACTATTGCCCAACTTTTTGACTTAACTCCTGAGGATATGAGGAGAGCAGTAGCCGTAGGAATAGGCTCCGGAGTAGGAGCAATATTCAAAGCACCTATAGGAGGAGCATTATTATCTGCTGAGATACTCTACAGACGAGACCTAGAACCAGACGTTATCTTGCCTTCAATGATTTCCTCAGCA
>QEFD01000042.1 GCA_003086435.1 Acidianus hospitalis | reverse complement strand
TTTTAAGTTGAAATAAGGAAGAACTGAAAGTCCGACATCTAAAGCAAATCCGCTATTAATAATTGGTTGAAATAAGGAAGAACTGAAAGAGGAAATAGTCCTGTCAGCAATTTCAACAGTGTTGTTGAAATAAGGAAGAACTGAAAGAATCCAATGTACCACAAGGGAAGGCAGAAACATTGTTGAAATAAGGAAGAACTGAAAGAAATTATTCTTAATAACCTATCACAAGGAAAACAAGTTGAAATAAGGAAGAACTGAAAGATAGTCAGGCTCAACATCGTACACGTAAAATTGTGAGTTGAAATAAGGAAGAACTGAAAGCCTTGTGGTTGTACTGGGATTAGTTGACCGCATGTTGAAATAAGGAAGAACTGAAAGTCCATACCTCCGTCCCAACCCTCTATAGGTAGCGTGTTGAAATAAGGAAGAACTGAAAGTTATCACTACGTCGTTACTATTCAGAAAGCCAAAGGTTGAAATAAGGAAGAACTGAAAGTTTTTATCGTAATAGGACTTATCCCCTGCCCTGAAGTTGAAATAAGGAAGAACTGAAAGTACAATTACTGATGCTTCTATACATATCTCTATAGTTGAAATAAGGAAGAACTGAAAGGCAGGGATAATGGGAGACTTTGTGCATTCTGGACTGTTGAAATAAGGAAGAACTGAAAGACCGGTCTTAGGGTCTTTCTTAGGTACCTCCTCCTGTTGAAATAAGGAAGAACTGAAAGTTCCTCATGTTCTCAGCACATCATCTCCTCATCATCGCGTTGAAATAAGGAAGAACTGAAAGGTACCCTTTACCTTTGCATACATTTTTAGGTACTGTTGAAATAAGGAAGAACTGAAAGTATTTACAACTTCTGGACTTACAATATATACTTAGTTGAAATAAGGAAGAACTGAAAGTGAAAATTTTGCGTAAGCTCTCTCACAGAAAACACAGTTGAAATAAGGAAGAACTGAAAGTAGGAGTTCAGTCATTTTCTTCCTCCTCCATATCACGTTGAAATAAGGAAGAACTGAAAGCCTTCAGACCGAAATAGAAGAGAAATGCGTCAATCAAGTTGAAATAAGGAAGAACTGAAAGAAGTGTACCTGATCAAACATAGTAATCATAAATCGTTGAAATAAGGAAGAACTGAAAGTCAATGCAAGAAAGATGTCGAAGATTAGCACGTAGAGTTGAAATAAGGAAGAACTGAAAGATGATATTGAAGGGGACACTGGCTGTCATGGTTACGTTGAAATAAGGAAGAACTGAAAGTACTGATGAAACATAATAAGATCTTGGAAGAGGGTTGAAATAAGGAAGAACTGAAAGAGTGACAAAAGCCTTAATAGAGTTTTGCGGTTATGTTGAAATAAGGAAGAACTGAAAGTTTGAAACATTTAGGAAAGAGATAAAGTTAAGGCAGTTGAAATAAGGAAGAACTGAAAGTTAGCTTTCTTTAGTTTCTCCTCGGTCTTCAGCTTATGTTGAAATAAGGAAGAACTGAAAGACGTGACGAACTTATTACACATTTCGTAGGCTTGTTGAAATAAGGAAGAACTGAAAGCCCGAATAAAGTTCACGTTAATCTCTCTTTATTAAGTTGAAATAAGGAAGAACTGAAAGCTAGTAATAAATTTTGAAAGTGTAGAATTAATTGTGTTGAAATAAGGAAGAACTGAAAGGTGCTTTGCAAGTTTCTATATACGCTTCATATCGGTTGAAATAAGGAAGAACTGAAAGCAGTTTACCGCTCTCTAAATTAAGAAAATCGAATGTTGAAATAAGGAAGAACTGAAAGCTATAGAAAAATTTGCAATTCTTAATACATTAAAGTTGAAATAAGGAAGAACTGAAAGCTGTCGACAGTATTGCGCTCGGCTGTATCTGACCGGTTGAAATAAGGAAGAACTGAAAGTCAGAAGTTGGAATTTGTTTCAGAAGAAGCTATCGTTGAAATAAGGAAGAACTGAAAGAATCAATTGCTGAATTTACAATTTTGTTTAGATGCCCGTTGAAATAAGGAAGAACTGAAAGAGCGATATCATCAGATTAGGAGAACGTCTTCAAAGTTGAAATAAGGAAGAACTGAAAGTAAGCCACATACCCGTCTAGGGTCTTCTGCGGTTGTTGAAATAAGGAAGAACTGAAAGTATATTGATATAATTGGTCCATGCGCTTTTTATGTCAATCTCATTTAAGATTTACCTCTCCTCTATGTACTTCTGCTTTTTGAATAGTTGAAATTTCTTTGCTAGAAGAATAAATTCTAAATAGTAGTTTTACTGGTTATTAGTAAAGGCTGGCTTATATATTACCGCGTTTTAGTCGTTTTTAGCAGAGTCTATGCTTTATTGAAAGAAGTACTGCTGAAAATGTAACCGTAAAACATTTAATTTTCTTTCTACAGTTATTTTTATGTCTCAAAGCTTTGATGAGTTCTTCATCAATGCCCTTGAGGCTTACCATCCCTTTATAGGCTCCGAGAACTGGAAGTATCGTGATGTCCTAACTGCCTTTGTCCACTCAGTTTCTGCAGCTTATTCTGCATATAAGCTTTCCCTTGTCCTAGGAGAGGACGATGACTTTGCGGAGAAGGCTTTCTTCATGGGACTTTTCCACGATTTTTATCAGAAATTCGGTAAGGAAGTTGAGGACTTAAGGAATGTGGTTAAATTATTCGTGGACGATAAGGAAGTTTTGGAGGGGATAAATTATAATTTAGCGGAAAATCCTTCCTTGAATCCCAAGTTCGGTAAAATAATATGGTTTGGCGATATGATGCAGTCTTCGAATATGAGTTTTATTGAGTTGTTTAACCTTGCCAAGAAAGTAGACCCTTCACTAAAGACCTATTTCTTTACGGTTTCTTTGCCTCAAATAGGAACTAGGAGCGCAATAATGAAAAAGGCTGTTGAGAAAGTTGAGGAAAAGACTGAGAACTCTCTCATAGTTTTAACCAAGGACGGAGTTGTGGTAATAACGAAAGAGGACATTGAGCTACCTATAAAGGTCTCATGGGACGAGCTTAAAATTCCAAGGCAGGAAGGGGAATGGGCTGACGTAGAGAAGAAGGATGAAGAACTAATTAACGACTTTTTCGGTGACGGAAAGCCTTCAGCGAATTTTAAAGGCTTCTTTTATAACGTGGAGGTGGAGGGTATAGAAGACGAGGAGGGCGACGAAAAGTGCTTATTGTGCGGGATTGAATCTCCTAAGCTTTACGTTCCTCAAGCTTACGGTTACGCTTTATATTCTAAGGCTAACAACGAGAAGTGGAGCCCTAAAGTTAGGCCTTTATCAAACCTTCACGATAGATTTGATAAGAAATATGGAATATGTTTTTGGTGTGCTTATGATGCATTATACCTTTCTAAGCATTCCTTTGCGGTAAGTAAGGGGCAAACTAAGTATTTCCTTGTTGGGTATTTTACTAGGCCTACGCCTAAGGAGGTTGCTGAAAACTTTTCTATCCTCTTGGGCCTTAATGTTGATTTTAAGACAGTAGGTGGTGTTAGCTTGGATGAGGTCGAGGACGGTCTTTATAACTGGAGGGAATTTGTTCACGACGTTATTCCTGAAATGGCAGGGGATAGGATGGAGACTATCCTTGATTATTCTTCAGCAATGATATTGAGGGACTTTGGTTCCACATTTAGAGAAGGTAAAAGGACTTACCTTTTAGGGAATCAGCCTATAAACGGCTTTATTGACTTAACCCCTTCCTTGTCAGCTCTCCTACTTATTTCCTCATTTTACCCGGTAAAGGTGACTCCTCATCCCGATCAGGTTATTGAAAGGAGGATATTGACCTTCGGGAAGCCCTTTGCTTTATTTGATTACGACCCTTCTAGAGAAAGAGAATCTAAATTACCTCCTTATACCCTTTCTTTACTCTTCTCCTCCAGGTTACTAGAGGAAAAGGATAGGTTTGATTTGTTGGACTTCGATTATTCCTTAACTACCACTCTTCTTTC
>QEFD01000041.1 GCA_003086435.1 Acidianus hospitalis | reverse complement strand
GTTTTTGATAATTAAATTACACATAATAGAGAATTTATAAACGCTGTACTTAATGATTCCAAGGAGGAAAAATAACTTTCTATAATATCAGAAAATATAAATAAAGATTCGAGAGATTTGTGAAGGTCGTCATCTATATATTTTCTTATTCTCCGCTGGAGTTAGTTTCCCGGTCCTCGGACAAAAAGAAAGTTGATCATTAATATATACAGAATAACTGTTAAAAACTTACGCTTTTAAATTATCTTTACCTTAGCTATCTCGAAGTTCTTATCCTTAGTTAACACTACGGCGTTTTTCATCTTTATTGCGGTAACAACTAAAAAGAGCGTCAGTAATATCAATGCCTCTTTCAATAGAAAGATTCATTGCCTTAATACAATCTTCAATAGAGTTACCCACTAACTCTTCGCTAGATAAATCAAGAATATTTTTAAAGAGCATACCCCATTGCCCTTTTTGGCGAAGATCCCACAAAATCTATTTTTGAAAACAAAATTTTGTAAATTCATGAATTATGCTCTCAATTATCGTAACGTTCTTCAGCTTAAAATATCCTTATAACGTTAGTATCTACGAGAATCTTCTCTTTCTCGATTTTTCAACTACCTCCTTAATTACTGAAGGCTCTCTTAAAAAGTCGAACAGTTCTTCTATATTCTTTTTGAGGAATTCCTCTTTTCTTTCCTCTATTTCCTTAGCTTTCTTCTCGTCATCTAGTAATAGAACACCATCAAAGATTCTTATAATATAAAGATTTTTCCCAGCATAATCGTTACCTAAGTAAACCCTAACCTTTACCATCAACTTCCCTTGTTTCCATAGAATAATCATATGTAGCTAGGATTAAATATTAAATTTTCCCCACTTTTATTTCCCAACTTCTTTAATCAGATTATGTTCTCTGCTAAATTAGGATGAACTAAAGCAAAGATTTATTTTATACTAATCAAATTATATATTATGGACGAACTGGAAAGGAAAATAATAGATGCATTAGAGAAACAGGACATGATCTCCTTGTCGGGATTAGTTAAAAGCTTATCAATGATGGCAAACTTTGACGGCATAGTAATTTATTACGTTACTTTTGATAACAAAGACGGCAAAATAGTAGTCCCCAAGGAGAGCGAAGACTATCAAAGGCTTATGAACGCTGTGGCTCCAACTTCAATGACCTCAAGTATAGAGAAAATGCTGAGAGCTATGATGGGAATTGAAGAAGAACCCATGGAACCGCAGTATGAGGTTCCAGAGGAAAAAGAAGAGGACTTTGAAATCATACCTAAAGGAAATGAATTATTCGTTGTAGGCAGAGCTGAAGAAGAGCCTGAGGTTAGGATTGAGAGCGGAGTCCTGGATATAGGAAAGAAAGCTATAACTTTACCTCCTGGGAACTGGAAAATTGTCGAGAAAAAGTTTAAGAACGGGATTCTAACGATTCACCTACAGAAAGGTTAGCGAGTTTATTAAAATAAACATATAATTTGCTTAATTCAGTTTATATTTGGAATTAATCACAATATATATATATATAATTTTCTTGTAATAAACTACTTTTTATATAGTTAATTCTATATACCGTAAAAGCTTACATTTTATATCATGTTTCAACTTATTTAACAGAAAGTGAATTACTTTTTAACCTTTTCTCTTTATCTTATTCAATTCGAAGATGTTATTGAAAGTAATTATTGCCTCGAAGATAGCATCAATAAATAGCAAAATGCTAAGAGCGGGAAATTGGACAATTAGAATGGCCGCAAATGTACCTAGGCCGAACTTGAACAGTGCAAGTAATAGAGGACTTGATGCGAAAGGAGAAGCGATAGGATTCTTCTCCTCCGCTCCTCTCTTTATGCCGAGTATAGTAGTCCAATAATCATCAAACTGAAAACCGTAGAACATGATAATTTCGTATATTATGGATAGCACTCACATCACCTTAATGTCTACAAGAGTATATAAAAGAGTGGACAGTTATACCTAACAGCAGTAAACTTGACTCTAGAAATATGGGCCATAGTGCCGCATACCACGGAGGAGCGCATTGCAGGCTATGCACCTTGTGTTGAGTAGGAGGCACGTGATCAATTGAGTATAAATACATAGCTAAGCCTAAAAACACACCAAAAGCTATTAGGCTAATTATCCCAACTATTACCCGCCTGCTCACGAAATTCACTACTCGTAACTATAAATAAGTATTACGACTACAGCAGTATACAAAAAGCGATAAGAAAAATTTACAAAGCAAATAGATTGTCACTTTAATTTCTTCTCTAAAAAACTCACATAGTAGCTAAAAAGAGATTATAGCCAGCCTATCTTTCTTAAATATACTGTGAGAAGGATTCCCAGAATTATTAAAAGAGAAAGGAAAAATACGGCATAAGGAGTAAGAAAATTCGAAGGTAAAGAGGAATAAGTCACAGCATAAATGCTTGCAGTGACGGGCAAAAATATGAATGAAATCGAGGTCAACTTCTTTATTATTACGTTCAATTCGTTCTGAACTTCAGTTAAGTAAATATTGTAAAGATCTGCAGACCTAGTTATTAATATTTCCGCCCATAATATTATTGCAGTAATAAATTGCATAAAACCTGGCATCCATATGCCCCATTGACCTAATGATTTATTTAACGAATCGCTTGATTGGGGATAAACGCTTACTTCCCATCCGCCGTAAACGAAATATCCCGTACCTAGACAAAAATCCCATAGCCAACGGGAGTATTGGCAGACCCATTTTAATCTATATTTTTCTTATTCTGCCTAAGTTATAAAGTTTTCCTATTATTGGCAAAATATTTCTAAATTCATATACTCAAATATTTATATTTTTAAATCATATATACCATTATAAACTTTTATTATAGAAAAATTTTAGTATAGATTTTTGTCAAAAAAGTAAACTTTTAAAAGGTTATGCAAACTAACTTTTTAATTTAAGTTACGAAAGTTAACTTGTGTCCTTCCGCATATGGCTCGATAACGTAGAGGTCGAAGCCAATGAAGGAGATACTATTCTAGACATTGTTAAAAAACATGGGATTTATCTGCCCCACATATGTTATAACGAAGGATTAGCACCTATACAAAGCTGTGACACTTGCCTGGTTGAGGTTAACGGCAAACTAGTTAGAGCGTGCTCTACTAAAGTAGAGCAAGGTATGAAAATCCTTGTTAACTCTAAAAAAGCCATAGAAAGCAGAAAGAAAGCTGTGTCAAGAATTCTCAATTACCATAAACTTTACTGTAGCGTATGCGAAAACAATAATGGGGACTGCCCTCTTCATGAAGCGGTAATTAGGCTAAATATAAATTCCCAAAACTACATAGAAAAGCCTTATCCTATAGATGATTCTGGGCCGTTTTACGTTTACGACCCATCGCAATGCATTTTATGTGGAAGATGCGTTGAAGCTTGCCAAGACTTTGCCGTAAATGAAGTAATATGGATAAATTGGGATCTAAATCCACCGAGAGTCGTATGGGACTCTACAGGCAACAAAATAGGAAGTTCTTCATGCGTTAATTGCGGAACTTGCGTAACAGTTTGTCCTGTTAACGCATTAATGGAGAAGAGTATACTAGGTGAAGCGGGATTCTTCACATGGATAAGGAAAGACATTAAGAAAAAGATGATAGAGTCCTTAGGAAAAGCTGAAGAGAACTTCAGCTTATTAATGGCTTTCAGCGAAATAGAATCAAAGGCAAGAGAGACACAGATAAAGAGAACTAAAACAGTCTGCCCTTATTGTGGAGTAGGCTGTTCATTTGAAGTTTGGACAAAAGGTAGGAAAATCCTTAAGGTGGAACCTAAACCGGAATCGCCAGTCAACGGTATTATAACCTGTGTTAAAGGAAAATTCGGTCTTGATTTCGTAAATAGTAATGAAAGACTTACCAAACCTTTAATAAGGGAAGGAGACCGCTTTAGAGAAGCAAGCTGGGAGGAAGCAATAGAATATATAGCTATGAAGTTAAAGGAAATTAAGGAAAAATACGGTCCAGACTCAATAGGCTTCATAGCATCTGACAAAATGAGTAACGAAGAGGCTTATTTATTACAAAAGCTTGCTAGGGCGGTAATAGGTACAAACAACGTAGATAATTCTGCAAGATATTGTCAATCCCCGGCCACTGTAGGCCTTTGGAGGACTGTGGGAATAGGTGCAGATTCAGGGACTATAAAGGACATCGCAGATTATTCTGACTTAATAATTATAGTAGGACACAATACCACAGAAAGTCACCCAGTTGTTGGAAGTAAAATAAAGAGGGCTCAAAAAATTAGGGGAGCGAAGGTAGTGGTTATAGACGTAAGAAAACATGAAATGGCAGAAAGGGCAGACCTATTCATAAGACCAAAGCCGGGAACCGATGCGGCAGTTTTAGCAGGAGTAGCAAATTACATTATTAGCCAAGGTTGGGAAGATAAAGAATTCATAAAGGAAAGAGTAAAGGGGTTTGAAGAATTCAAAGAATCAATAAAAGGGTTTACTTTAGATTACGTTGAAAGCATAAGCGGAGTTCCAAGAGAGCAAATAATCAAATTAGCCGAAATGATCCATGAAGCCAAAAGAGTAAGTATATTATGGGGCATGGGGGTTACACAGCACCTAGGGGGAGCAGATACTTCAACAATAATTTCAGATTTATTATTAATAACAGGAAATTACGGAAAGCTAGGGAGCGGAGCTTTCCCCATGAGAGGTCACAATAACGTTCAAGGAGTAAGCGATTTTGGCTGTTTGCCTAATTACTTGCCAGGATATCAAAAGTTAGACGAAATAAGCAAATTTGAAGAAGCTTGGAAAACAAAACTTAACCCATCTCCAGGGTTACAAATACCACAAATGATAGAAGGAGTACTGGAAGGAAAAATACACGCACTATATATAGTAGGAGAAGATACCGTAATGGTAGACTGCGGAACCCCCTTAACAAAGGAGGCATTAGAGAAAGTAGACTTCCTAGTAGTTCAAGACATGTTCATGACAGAGACTGCTAAACTTGCAGACGTAATTTTGCCCGCAGCTTCAAGCTTAGAAAAAGACGGAACTTTCGTTAATACCGAAAGGAGAATTCAGAGATTTTACAAAGCATTAGAACCGATAGGAGAATCGAAGCCAGATTGGGAGATAATTCAAATGGTAGCAAATGCCTTGGGAGCAAACTGGAATTATAAGCATCCTTCAGAGATAATTGACGAAGTAGCAAAACTCTGCCCAATATTCGCAGGAGTAAGTTATTCAAGACTTGAAGGATTTAAGAGTTTAGTATGGCCAGTAAGTGAAGATGGAAAAGACACTCCTCTCCTTTACGTAAACTCCTTTGCAACTCCTGACGGAAAAGCTGTCCTTTACCCGCTTAGCTGGAAACCTCCTGCACTCAAAGATGAAGTTCACAAGATAACTGTTAACACTGGAAGAGTATTAGAACACTTCCACGTTGGAAATATGACAAGGAGAGTTGAAGGATTAAGAAAGAGAGTACCAGAAACCTTCGTTGAAATATCCAAGGAACTTGCAGAGAAATACTCAATAAAGAACGGCGACTTAATACTTGTTAAATCTAAGTTTGGAGGAGAAATAAAAGCCAAAGCATTAATAAGCGAGAGAGTTTCCGGGGAAGAAATATTTATCCCGCTATACGCCTCAGATCCTTCTAAAGGAGTAAATAACTTGACCGGTATGATCATAGATAAAGCAAGTGGTACTCCAGGATATAAGGACACTCCGGTTATGATAGAAAAACTTGAGGAAGGAAACTCCTCAACTCCATTACCTTCAGATAATTGGAGGTTTCATATAAATGAAAGGAAGAAGCAAATAGGAATAGAGGTGGAAAAGAAATGGAAGAGGGAAGAGTTCAAACCTTTGACGAGTTAATTGACGAAATAGTAAAAAATAAAGAAGCAATAGAAAGTTTACTAAGACTTATTAATGCTTTACAAAAGACAGGAATACTACCATTCTTGATAGGAGTTATAGAAAAACTAGACGAAAATTTAGAATTTCTGTCTGAACAAGAAACCCTGAAAAATCTAAGCGTTATATACGGCGTTTTGAGCGGAAAGAACGAAGTTGGAGAAATTAAGTTTTCTGACATATTTAAGGAATTGCAAGATCCAGACGTTAGGAGAGGGATTTTCCTAGTCTTAAAGATACTTAAGGCGATAGGTAGTGCAAATAAAGAAAGTAGGCCTTGAAAGAATAAGGGAAGAAGAGGAGATAGCAGGAGAGGACTACGTTGCAGTAGAGGAACCAATGCACTTAAAGGTATGTAAAGATGACTGCGAAACTTTTGCAATAATTATGAGAACTCCAGGGAACGATAAAGAACTGTCCTTAGGATTTTTATACTCTGAAGGGGTAATAAACAGTATAGAAGACGTAGAAAAAGTAGTACAAAAAGATGAAAACACCGTAGAAGTTTGGGTAAATAAGCTTATGAAAGTTAAAACCAGAGAGCTAATAGTGAACTCCAGCTGTGGTGTTTGCGGAAGAGCATTACTTTATACAATTTCAATACTAAAAAGTAATCTAA
>QEFD01000040.1 GCA_003086435.1 Acidianus hospitalis | reverse complement strand
TAAAGGTTTAAAAAGAGAGAATTATAAAAATATTAAGTACTATGAGTTCACAACCCTTAACCTCAAATGATTATACTAAAATTCTAAGTAATATTATAATGGAGGAATGTGCTGAAATCACTAATAATAAATGCGATTATTTCAAAATTATTGATCTCTCATCAACTAATATTAATACTTCGTATGGATTGTCTAAACAAAAGGTATTTCAAATAATTAGCAATGTACTTCCTACCCATAATCCGAATTATGTTTTTCAAGACTTAATAAACAAAGGTTTTCTACTAGAATTTAAGGATAATAATGGAAATTTACTATATAGGTCTGTGTACATGGACATGTTTATAAGAAGTTCAGAGCTTAAGACAGCTAGATTCACATCCAATTACGTGGTGAAACCAAGATTAGTGTTAGTAAAAACTACGATTCCTACTAAGTCTGATAGGAGTTATAGAATATCTCAAGGATCTAACGTACCTGAAATTGATCAACTGGTCCAGTTATTAACGAAAGAACTGGGACCTAACAAGGCAAAACATTTTATCGACATAGTCAATGAATATCTCAAGCTGAAAGGTTATACAGGTTTAGATTTGGTTCAAATAGATATGATTAAGACTGCTATTGAGCTATATCTAAATAATAAGCATGTAGTAATAGAGGTACCAACTGGTTTTGGTAAAACTGAGATATTTATCTTCTTGCTATTATTTATTCTGCTTAAGTTCGACTTCGATCCTAATCATAGAGTTTTAATATTATATCCTAGGAAGGCATTGGCTCTAGATAATATGAATAGATTAATAATATTATCTGTTGCTATAAAGAACGTACTCAATAAAGACGTTCCTATTCTCATTAGAGATGGTGATTCAAAGTCTAATCTTACTAAAGGCTTATTAAGAGGTGGAAATCTAACGTGTCCCAACAAACATCCTTTAACATATGATGGAAAAAAAGTAACTTGCTCAAATTCTTCATGCATATATAATACAAGGGATTTCGCTATAATTGATTCAACGCAATATAAAACTTCGGGACTTTCCCCGTTAATTATAGTATCCAATATAAATACAGTTGCAAATAGATTACTTACGTTTAATAAAAATAGCCAAGATATGAATGCAGAGGATTTTAAGACAATAAATTCTATAATCCTAGATGAAATGCATGTATACACTGGAAATTTCGGAGGCATTGTATCATCGATATTGGACGGTATAAGGACACTTAACCCTAATGTTCGTTTTATTGGCGTTTCGGCTACGATTCCTAATAGAATTGGTTTTTCAAAGTCTTTATTCAATACGAGCAAAAATAATGTGGGTATTGTAAGTAGTATAAATTCTTTAAAAAAAGTAAGTAACAAAATAATAGGCGAAAAATTATATATTTTGGGATTTTTCGAGATAAGACCGGATATCTCGTGGCAATCTTATGCACAATTATGGGGAATTTTAGCCTCATCATATTCTTTAATTCATTTAAACAGATTAAATTCCAATCAACTTTCTCAGCCTAATATGAATAACCTTCTTTATCAAAATATAGTATTTATTAACAATATTCATGAGTTAATTAGATTTAGAAGCGGATTCAAACAAAATATAAGCATTGGAGAACCTTGTAATGATCGACTGACTGATGATCCAAACAAAGCCCTCAATGATCCGTTTTACATTTATTCACCAAACTACAGTACTTACTGCTCTCAAAATTTACTAGGAAAAAGCATTGAGAATCTCAGTGATATAGTATTTATGGACAAGAAAAATAAATTTGACGTATTTTCTAAAATAACCTCCGGAGCATATATTTCTATAGGTTCTACGTCCTCTCTAGAGTTAGGCGTCGATTATGAAGGAGTCTCATTTATACTTAATGCAGGAACAGATGATGAAGTTGAGGTTGTCCAGCGTTTAGGAAGAGCCGGTAGAAGCGAGAAGATGCCTAGAATTGTAATAGGAATAGTAATATCTAAAAATGTTCCCGTTCAAAGTTTTAGAATCCATGATGAAAGATACATCTATAGAATTATCTATATGTTAGCAGGAAACAAATTAAGCAAGAAAAAGAGGAAGGATATTAGGTTAAAGG
>QEFD01000039.1 GCA_003086435.1 Acidianus hospitalis | reverse complement strand
GAGTGATTAATAGTCATTAAAAGTGGCTATTAGTCACGATGAAGGCCGAACTCTGAAAAACTACAACTCCCATTTATTAGATTAGGATATTAAGTTTAATTCTCAATTCCTCAGGAGAGAAAAGAAATATAAATAAATATTAAGAAATTTTTAACAAATGCAAGCTAACGATATAAATGGGCTTAAATCTCTAATCTCTATCTGTTATGATAAAGCTCATAACACAACTTTAATTAGACGTTGCTTTAGCGCAATTTATTTCGAAATTATACTCTTTATCGCTCTTAACTCTCCTAATTTAAGAGATGAGATTTTTAGCAATCAGAACGGAACATTTAACGGGATCAAAGAAGGTAAAATTGTATCAATATTAAAGAATAAGGTATTAGCCAATGCAGTAAGTAGTGGGAAAATCAATGGGGAAGAAGCTAATAATTTCTTAAATTACATTAGGTTAATCGAAAAACTTAGAACTCTAGTGGATCATTTCGGCGGTTTTAAAGATGAGTTGCTAAAAATGGGAATTTATAAAATCCGTATTAAGGGTAAAGATCTTAACGTGCAACAGCTTGATGTTGAGAGACTTTCGAGAGAGATCTTAGTAAACCTATTGAAGGAAACAGAAATACGAATGACAATATTAAATAGACTGTTTCCTTCCTCCACCCACATCTAATACTTTCCTCATATACTCCTTTATCTTATCTACGGAATCTACCATTCCAAATACGTCTTCAACTTCCGCCGAAACGTCTACATTATAATTTCTCTTGTACTCCTCAATTATTTGATCCCTTATCTTCATTTGTTCTTCAAAGCTGGCGTTAGTGTCCAACAATAAGTCTCCGTAAAAATCATTTAATTTCACATGATATCCTTCATTTCTAAGCTTCAAGGCGAATTCCAAAAGAATTAGCAACTCTAAATGCGCCTTATCGAACCCTTCACCGTTTATTTTCTCCCTCAAGAAGTCTATTAGCTTAGGATTTAGTATAATATTCTCAAGATTTTTTGTAAATTTGTTCAAAATTTCGAGTTTCTTATCACAGATCTTAAGAGCCTCATACAGGCTTACGATTCTTGGGTTTAACGAAAGTAAAGATATTGAGTACACTACTTCTCTTGGTGAGCACTGAATTTTCAAACTTGTAAGCCCCATCTCATTTTTATTGGATATGTAAAGTATGTAATCTAACACCCTTAACTGCTGTCTGGGTGTTAAACTAGATAATCTGGACAAAAGAAGTTCGAAATGCTCTCGTAAGAGTCGTTTATCCTCTATCATAATTTTTAACAATGAGCTTACATAAACATCGTCAACGTCTAGATCTATATAAGATAGTATTAAATTCAAACCCAATCACTCAGAGAGATGGTATAGAGAACTTACGATACCGAATAAGCTAGCTAAAGTGTCTACAACCTTACCTTGCGACGCATAATACATAGTTCCAGAAGTAGAGTATATGAAATGACCAGCGGAAATTAACTTCCTAAAATTTCCATCACTAAAGATCTCTGCCACAGTTAGACCTATGTTAACTCCATGTATTACAACTCTTGGTAAATTCATAATTTAAAAGTAGTCAAAATTAGATAAAAAACCTATCTCTCATTTTCAGTTAGGGCGATTCAGGACTCCTTTGCGAATTGTAATATCTCTGTTGATTTGGACTTATTCAATGGAGGAATTACTGAATGTATTTGATCATTTCACGAAGAAATAAAGGTTATTGTCCAAGGGGAGTGGCACTTATTAGCCTTTTTCCTATGATTAATTATAGCTGTGCATATACTTAAAAATCTCGTAATTCTTGAACGTAAACTTTTATATTGGGAGCTTAAGTTTTTCATATTTAGCTAGTATGAAAATGAATGTGAGCAGATTTATTATTTAATTTTCAAAAATTAAAATCTAGAAATGGAAGCATATTTAACCAAAATGTTTAAAAAGTCTATGTTCATATAATTTTTGTGCTGATTGTTTTTATAGATGAAAACGGTAAAGGTACCTTCAAAGAACTTAACAAAAGAACTAACAAGCCTTATCCATATATTGTGACTTCTACTATAACTACTGATAGAGAGCTTAACAACATAAGGAATAGTATTGGCGAGCTAAAGGCTAAATATGGATTACCTCCGAATATGGAGATTCATGCAAGTGATCTTTTCCATCCAAGAAAGTATTTTCCTCTTTCTGAAGATCAAATACGTAATTTTGCATGCGAATTTGCTGAAGTCATCAGAAGCTTAAATTTAAGAATTATATCCAGTGTTGTATTTAAAGATTATATAATAAAGAAAAGAATCGGAGAAAGATTAACAGTTCCTCATAGATTAGTGAAAGATGATAAAAATTTGAGCATAGATGTGATGAGAATAGCTTATAGACATTTATTTGAGAGAGTAGTTAAACTAGCAGACAGAGAATATTCAAATGAATGGATACTTATTGTACACGATCAGATAAATGTAGATAAGGATTATCAAATGGCAAAGGATCAAATGAACGTAGTTAAAATTATGGAGGATGAGCTACTCAATAATGCGTTCATAAGAAGGACGTCAGCTATAGGGAGAATCTTAAAACCTATTTTATTTGCAAATTCTGCTAATTATGATGCTTTACAAATATCGGATTTTGCTGGCTACATTATAAGGAAACATGTACTTAACGAAAATAGTGAAAAATTTCCTTACGAAAAAATATTTGAGATAATTAGCGATAAACTAGATAAAAATCCAAAGACAGGAAAGATAGAAGGATGGGGAATTAAGACCTGGACATATTTTGCGGAAGTTGAGTAATCGGGAACACGTGGCCGCTACGCCAGGTGTTCCCTCATCTATAGCGCTACGCTACTCAATTAACTTCTAATTAAAAGGTGCCTATTTAAAATTTTCTCTAGAATTAATACGCCATAGTTCAGCTTAATTTTATTAAATTAACACGAGAAGGACGAACTCCAAGTTCAACGTTTAATTTAAAAAGTTTATAATGCTATCGTTAACAAATTAAACACAAGCTCAATTGCATACTCAACTAGCAGTTTGCATAAATTTCTAATAATTCCTATCAATAGAGTAAACTCATTTATTTTACACAAAAATATTTAGTGAATAGTTAAATAATTGAATCAACAGGCGAGAGTTTCAAACTTTTTAGACGGTTCTGAAGGCTTCTCTTTATTTGTACTAATTATGTAAGCAATTATTAGAATAAAATAATTTATTAATTATCCATTATAATTCTCACATATGGAGGAGCTAATAAAGAAGGCTGAAGATATAGGAATTAACGTTGAAGACGTGTTGATAAGCTTGATAAGCAAGAACGACCCTAAAGAGGAGATAAAGCTTAGGCTTGATCTTGCTAAGAAGTATATGAAAGAATGTGAAGAGTACTTAAAGAAGGGTGACGCTATTCAGGCTTCTGAGAAGGCTTATAAAGTTGCGGAAGAGCTAATTAAGGCTTTGTCTGAGAAGTTCAATCTTGAAGAATATCAAAAAACCTTGAAGGAAGGCAGATGGTATACTTACCTCCTAGTGTCAGCTTCTAGTAAGCTCTCTCAGAAATTAGGGGACTGGGCATTGTCAGGCTGGGACGCTGGGTACTCACTTCACGTATGGGGTTTTCATGAGGCAAAGCTTTCAGTAAGTGACATTATACCGAGAGTAGAAAAGGTAAGAAAAATGCTTGAAGAAAGTGAAAAAATACTTACCAATTAGTCATTGGTTCTCTATAAAAGAAATTTCCTAAGTTTATAATCTTATGATTTTGAAACAAGATATTTAAATATTTTGTTCCCATTTGCTTTGTGGATCTGTTCAATTTTTCTAAGAGACTACATTAAACTTACTTTTAAT
>QEFD01000038.1 GCA_003086435.1 Acidianus hospitalis | reverse complement strand
CCAGAAATTGCTGAAGGAAAAAAAACATGGAATGAAAATACTCGTAGGTGGTCCTTCTACTTGGCAGTGGTTATGGAGAGAAGATATGATAGAAAAGCTTGGAGTTGATACTTTAGTTGATGGAGAAGGAGAGAAAGTCATCGTAAAATTAGCCCAAATGATACTTGATGGAGAAGAACTACCAAAGTACATATATGTTAGCGGAGACGATGTTCCATCCATTGAAGATATCCCAGATATCAAGGGCGGAAGCGTCAACGGATTAATAGAAATAATGAGAGGATGTGCAAGATCTTGTAGATTCTGTTCTGTAACATTAAGACCAACTCGTTACTATCCTTTGGATAAAATAGAAAGGGAATTACAAGTTAACGTAAAAGCTGGGATAAAGCATGGCGTAATTCACAGTGACGATGTACTATTTTACGGAGCAGTAGGAATATTACCAAAACCAGAACCACTAATAAAATTGCACCAACTAGTCAAAAAGTACTATAAAACTATTGCCTGGAGCCATGCCAGTCTTGCAGCAATTAGATATTCTGAAGAAAAATATGGCCTTGTTTCAAAGTTAATGGAAATAGTTTACCAAGATGGAAATCAGAATTATTTAGGCGTAGAAGTAGGAATTGAAACTGGATCAGTTAGATTAGCAAAAGAGATAATGCCTGCAAAATCCGCACCGTATAAGCCAGAAAGTTACCCAGAAACCGTCGAGGAAGCTTTCAAAATAATGCATGAAAATCATATAATACCCGCAGGTACAATGATTGTAGGCTTACCAGAAGAGACTGAAGATGACGTTTATAGAACAATAGAGCTTGTGGATAATCTAAGACCTTATAGAAGCATATTAGTTCCAATGTTCTTTGTACCAATGGGATATTTTAAGAATAAAGATTGGTTCACAAGAGTAAAACTAAACGATGCACACATAGAACTTTATAAGAAAGTGTTTTGGCATGATGTATACTGGGCTGAGGATATAATAAACAAGTTCTACATGAAAGGACCTTTATACTACCCTGTAAAACTGACATTAAAGTTATTCTTATCAATAGCTAAGAGAAAGATGAAACAAGTAGAAGCAATGCTAGAGTCTAAATTAAGGCAATGAAAAACTTCTATTACTTTTTCTTTCTTGGATAAATATAATCCTTTGGTGCAGCCTTGAAAGGTTCTAGGTATTTTCTTAGCACTTTAGGTATTTCTACGGTTCCATCTTCGTTCTGGAAATTCTCAAGAATTGCCGTGATTGTCCTAGTACTTGCTACCGCAGTACTATTGAGAGTATGAACATATCCTTTCTTATTATTCTTCCTATCAACATACCTGATTTTCATCCTAAAAGCCTGCCAATCGGTACAATTACTACAACTTACCATTTCTCTAAATTTTGCTTGAGCCGGCATCCAGGCTTCTAGGTCATATTTCTTTGCTGCACAGGCACCTAAATCTCCCGAAGCTATGTTAACTATCCTATAAGGAATACCTAATCCTTGAAAGATTTCTTCTGCATTGCTTAATAATTCTTGATGGTATTTCCAACTATCTTCAGGCAAAGAGAAAATGAACTGCTCAACTTTATGAAATTGATGAACCCTAAATATCCCTTTAAGATCTTTATTAGCAGCACCTGCCTCTCTCCTGAAAGCAGGACTAATTCCGACAAGTTTTATTGGCAATTCTTCCTTCTCAATGTCTTCCTTATAATATAATGCAGCTAACGGATGCTCTGCAGTAGCTATTAAGTACAAGTCGTCGTTCTCTATTTTATATATTGCATCTTTAAATGTGTCTAAATCAATTACTGCATGAATTACTTCTCCTCTAAGCATATAAGGTGGTAAAACTAGCCTATAACCTTTAGATGTCATTGTATCTATTGCGTAAAGTAAAAGTGCAAAATCTAACCAAACTAAATCGTCAAATAAATAATAAAATCTGGAGCCTGCTACTTGGGATGCTTTCTCAGTGTTCCCTAGCTTCAATACGTTCTCTAACATATCAGCATGACCTACAGGCTTCCAATTTATAATCTCATATTCTACTTGAGCGCCATTGAGTTGCTTCTTAAACTCCTCTAAATCCTTCTCATAAACTTTGAATTTACCCCAGAATTTTATAGGAACATTATAAGTATCGTCTGGACCTACTGGAACGTCTGGACTTATTATATTAGGCAAAGATCTTAAAATCTCATCCCTTTGCTCTTCAATTTCTTTTAGTTCTTTTTCCTTAGCCTCAAGTATCTGTAAAAGTTTTTTTGCCTCTTCTATTTTAGCCTTCCTTTCTTCTGGCTTTAGCTTAGGTATCTGAGAATTA
>QEFD01000037.1 GCA_003086435.1 Acidianus hospitalis | reverse complement strand
GTCATGGAGGGAGTCAGCATATAATTGTACTGCATGCGGTGCTTGCACAGACGTCTCACCTTTAGAAATACCAAATTGGTACACTGCACTGCTAATGAGGAGGATACTCCATTATACTGGAATGAACATTCCAGATGTTGAAAAGTGGGCCGAGAATACTAAGAAAATTGGTAATGCTATGGGAATAGATAAAACGCAGTGGGAAAATAATGCAAAATCTGCTGGATTGAGCGTTGATCAAAAAGACGCTGAAATACTATATGTACCAAGTGCATTAGAAGCTCAAGATATCAATATCTTATCTCAAATAGGAATCATAGCACAAGGCTTAAGGAGTAAGTTAACTGTAAGTAGTGAAATAAGCGATATAGGATATTATGCTTATTTTGCAGGAGATTTCGAGGCTGCCAGAACTCAATTTACCAAAATTTATGAGGAGGCGAAGAAGCTTAATGCGAAAAAGATACTTACGAGTGACGGAGCAGGGTTATTCTTCCTAAGATGGCAAGGACCCAAGAGTCTCCATTATAACCCGGAAATAAGAGTTGAGCACTTAACTGAGACTGTTTACAATGAGATGGAAAAAAGAAACGTTAAGCTTGATAAAGCCGATATAAATGATGATATTACAGTTCATGATTCGGAATTTCTGAGCAGATTAGGTGGTGTAGAAAAACCTCCAAGAGAAGTGTTAAAAGCTATTATACCTAAGTTTAAGGAACCTAAACAAAAGCCTTCTTCATATTCGCTTTTCACTTGTGGGCATCATCTAGAGTTAATCAATGAGAAGAAAGAAATAGTCAGTAAAATGAGGGCATACGTTGTAGGACAATTAGGTAATTTGGCTAAGGCGGTTGTAACTTTAGACCCTAATTGTAAGTTGTCATTAGAGAATGCAGTAAAGGAAAATCAAGGAATTTCTAAAGTTTACTATTATACTGAAATTCTAGCCAAGGCGATAAAGTCATGAGCTGGATATTAAGGAAATATTTTTTAAAGGAAATATTCGACGAGATAGAGAAAGATTTGACATTAGATCCAGAAATTTTGAGACTCATTATGCCAGTAAAATATCCTCAGTTGAACGGTGTTGAAGAGCTTAAGAAGATGATTAAAGAATTAGGAATTGAAGGTATCGAAATAAAGGAATCTAAAGAGCCTATAGACGAAAGGAGAAGAGCAACTGCAATATCTTCTAATATGTCTCCAATAAATATAGAAGATCCAATAGAAGTATTATGGAAAATAGCTGAACGCTTCAAAGGTGATGGGCTTGAAAATAGAAAATCTAAGTAATTCTATAATTTTTTCTAAGCCTATACCTTTAAGTTTTATAAAGGATTTCTTCTCTATAGATTCTGATAATTTTAACTATAATGGGGTAAACGTATTCGTAGATAGGGACGAAAGAAATGAGAACTTCGTAAAATCTTTAACTTTTTCTTCTCTTAATACTGATAAGTCTCAAATTTTGCACGATAATTATTTGAGATGGCTTTCTCTTAAGGTAAGGCTGGACGAGGTTATATGGGCTTATCAAATAGATGCTGAAATTAATACTAAAACCAAGGAATTAATAAAGGTACCGTCAATGCTTCCATTAATAGGTAACGTTATGCTTACTGGTGTAATAATAGCTAACACTAAGAATTTCAACATGAACCAAAGAAAGTTTTGTATAGTACAAATTGATACTACAATCAAAATAATAAAAAGAGACGAGAAATATCTTAGTATATCAAGTATTATAAATGATTTAAAAGAATTATTAAAAATTCTAGAAGAGAGTTTCAAACTATAAGTTTTAGTGTGTTATTCTTATATTCTAGATGAACCGCACAAGCAGAGCACGGATCAAAACTCCTTATAATTCTTAAAGCATCGAGGCCTGAAATTTCTATTTCAGTAACTTTTTGGCCTATTATTGACCTTTCTACCGGACCGCCATTTGGACTGAAATTTCTGTCACTAGGAGTTATTATTTGATATCTAAGAATTTTATTTCCATCAGTAACCAACCAATGGGCATTAGCACCTCTTGGAGCATCGTGGGCACCTACCGCTAACTTATACTCTCTTTTGCCCTTTCTTGGATTAAGGTCAGATTTATCTATTTCCACTTGTTGTAAATACTCCTTCAAATAAGCAACTGTGAACATTCGTGCGAAAGTTCTTTCAATTACGTTATTACCTCGAGGTTCCCACTCATAACCTAAGGCTCTTATTTTGCCTTTCTTTAGTCTATAGGCATACAGTCTTGCTATATCTCCAGTAGTAGGCATGTAATCCTTGCCATCATAATACTGCCTTACTGTAGGAACGAAATTATTTATTATTATTTTGTCCTTGAGTTTAGTTTCCTTATTCCATGGATGCCTTCTATCAATGTCGTTTCCAAGTTCATCTTTTTCATATTCTCTATCCCACTCATCATATGGAGTATTATCTACGTAAACTCTTACTCCTAATAAAATCTTGGAAAGTCTGTCCTCAACTATTTCGCCATTTATTATTAATGCTGGTGGAAACTCTCTTTTTGATGCCCATTCGTCCATTTTTTCATAATCGGCATCATATTCTTCACTCTCTAGAAGTCCGTATGTAACATAGTTGTCTTCTATTTTCTTATATTCAGTAAAGAATTCTCTTAGATCCGCCATTATGTAAAGAAGTTTCTCTATACTTTTATCTTCCTTCATAAATTTCTTGACTTTCTCTGCTACGGATGGATCTCTAATAGTTATAGATCCAGGCTTGAGGCTAAGAGGTTGAGGATATCTTAACCATATAGCTGTTGCAAGATCCCTAAGTGCAGTCTGAAGACGAAAAGCTGTTCTGTATATTTCCTTACCAAAATATAAGTTATCTAGAATTGACGAAATCTTAGGATATCCGTGAATATCTTTAAACTCGCAACTTGTATCTTTAGCTTTATCATAAACGCTCGGAGTATATTTACTAACTATTTCAGTCGAATAATCGATAGCTTGGAACAGAAAGGTTACTGTTATATTATTATACATCAGATCAGCTAAGGAATAAGCTATATTTCTGTATTTTATAGCTTGAACAGAAGGAAAAATTCCTGAGGCCATTTCTAGCGCTTCGGTAGAAACTAGAGTGTGTGTTGCACCGCAAACTCCGCAAATTTTTCCTGCAATATTAGGTGCTAAATGGAGATCTTTACTTTTGAGTAAATTCTCGAACCCTCTGTACATTGACACTCCAACTTTGGCATCAACGTATTCTCCATTGTCAACTTTAACGTGAACTCCTAAATGGCCTTCTATCCTACTGATAGGATCTAGATCAAGATCCATGCCTTTCACCTAAGGCGGAATAAATCATTGCGACTATCATTTGAGGTGATGCGGGACAGCCTGGAACTTCTAAAACTTTCTTATCTGTAAGTATTTCTTTAACTCCTTTGCTTCCAGTTTCTCTAAGTATTCCTCCATTTACTGCACAAGAGCCGACTGCAACTACGCTATTTGCCTTCTCAGCTAAAAGTTTTATGACTTGAGTGCAAGGATATCCTCCGAATGTGCAAAGGGAATCGTTAGGAGGTATTGCTCCTTCAATCACTAGGACGAAATCGTTCATATTCAGTATTCTTTCCAATATTTCTTTCCCTGATTTTTCCTCGCAAACTAGTGAGACAAACTTTACTGGAGAAGAATGAAAGAAAAGCTCCTCTAAGCCTTCACAACCAGATCTTAATATCATCACTGTCTCTCCTGAACAAGATTGAGCTTCTATCCAAATTATGTTATGTTTTAATACTTCTTTAAGCGCTGAACAATAGTCCATATATTATATTTCCTTAAACAATTATAAGGATTACTAAAAGGGGTGGAAAGCCTCGCCAAGGGTAGCCCGTGTTTAAATACTTCTTTATTCTAAATTTCTCTTAGTGACGCTCCTCTCCAGCTCGACTGTGAGAGGAGGAACTAGTGACGTCCCAAAAGGACTAGAGCTATGCAATGATCCTCCTTGAGGGCTCTCTGGTTACCTCGACTGACAAATCGATGGTGGGAAAGATGAGGAGGGAACCTTAGCTGGCGGGAGGAGTCAGTAATATTCACAAAGTAGGATAAGATCTTTACATTAAATTATAATAATATACTAATATCTAATGAAATTAATTATCTTTTAAGTTATAAACTTAAAATGAATTCTTTTAGTTTTTCCTTTACTATTCCTTCATAATCTTGTATTCTTCCAATGTAGTCCTCAATGCTAGGATCTATAGGAAGTCCAAAACCATCATATTCACCGAAAGGCTTTACAACCTTTCCGCCACAGTCTATGTACGCCAGGTTTACCAAGACTTTAGGTTCCTTCCCTCTTTCTCTCAAATACCGTATCAAGTAATCTACAACCTTTTTCGAAACTTTTGAAGGTGTGGTTACAACTATAGGAGTGAAATTCGAGATTCTTTCAAGTACTAAAATCTCGTCTCCTAATCCGGGGGGAAGGTCAAAAATCACAGTTTTGGTGTCAATATGTGAATAGGCTACTAGAGATTCCATGATGGATGATTGATTTCCCCCCGGTAATAACACGTAATTATCTTTTACTATTCCACTTAAACTTACTATTTTTACAGTTTTAACTTCGAACGGTTCAATACCATTCTTAGTGACCTCATGTAACATACCTTCTAGTCCGAAAAGCTTAGATATTGCCATTGTATGAATATCCAGGTCTATTAAGGTAGTCCGTCCCATTGTTAGGGCTAGTAGTGAAGATATTACGCTCTTACCTACTCCTCCCTTAGCGCTCATAACTGCGTATACTTTTTTCCCTGAAAGTTTATCCTTGGCTAACTGTCTTAACGGTTCCATTCTCCTCCACCTGGATTTCGTCAATTGTCATATCTTGTGACTCAAGAGCAATATCGTGAGAGCCGCAATAAGGACATTTTATGAAAGAAGGAGCCAATGCGGGCATGAAATGCATTGGATATTCTTCTCCGAATTCAGACCTAACGCTGTCTATTTGATCCTTAACTTCGTTAAGAGAAAATTCCTTACCGCAGTTTTTACATTTAAATTTAGGTTCCTTAAACTTAACTTCTAACTCCGCCTCATCTAGAACTGAGTCTTTTTTCATCGTATCGAAAGCCTCTTTTAGAATTTCTACATCAAGAAAAGAGAATGAAGGGACGCCCAAAACTACTTTCCTAACCTTTATCTTTTTGCCGTCTGCCCAATCTATTACTGTTCTAATAACAGCATCTGCGACAGACCACTCATGCATAAACTATTTTACGTATTATAGTATAAATTATTATTCCTATTTTCTTCTTTAGAAGATCTTATGCTACATTTTTGTAGCTAAAGAGCGTATAGCATCTTATCATTAACGACCATAAATAAGTCTAATAGAAAATATTTATAGTAAAACATAAATCGTTTCCCAAATGATTATTTTTATGGGAAGTAAAGTTGTAGAATCATTAATTTCTTATGCTAAAGAAAACGATAGTAATGTTAAAAATGTTACGATAGGTGTAACGTGGACTTGCGTACTTTCTAAGTACTGCGGGGTTTCAATGTCTTATAATACAGGAAACGAGGATTTAGATGTTAAAGGTTTCGGGTACTTAGAAGAGAAGAGAGTCGGAGAGTTAGCTGAATATCTTAGGTCGTGGAACCTCTTAGAAGCAAGCGTAGGTTTGGCTGCAATAAACTCTGTTATAGAACCTAAAGGAAATACTGAGGCTAATGGGCTAGACGTTGCCCTAGAAATTGGTAAAGGAAAGAAAATAGTGATGATAGGTAAATTCCCTGGGTTACAGAAATTCAAAGAGGTTGCCAAAGAATTTATAGTTTTAGAGCTAAACCCGTTCTTGATAGACCCTTCTCAAGGGATTCTTCCATCTACCGCTGCAGAGACTGTTATAGAAGATGCCCAAGTAGTAATAATAACGGCTACTACAATAATAAATAAATCAATAGATAGACTCTTGGAGTTGTCCAGAAGAGCTAATGCTTACGTAATTTTAATTGGCCCCAGTACTCCTATGCTAGATTTAATGTTCGACTTTGGAGTAGATGTGTTGGCTGGAATTAAGGTAAATAGGCCTTATTCCTTCATAAAGAAAATCAGCCAAGGATGCGGAATGGTTAATCCTAGCAAGTTAGAAGGGGACGTTTCGTTTATTATAAGGACTCGTTAAAACTTTATTACTTTACCAACACCTGCATCAATGAATTTATCCTTATGATCAGCAATTAAACTCTTTATTAAGTTTCCGCTACAGTGAGCAGGGCCTATTTTATCAAGCTTAAGTAATTCTTCCGATACTTTTACCACTTTATCTTTTGGCGAAGATAATAAATGAAAACCTCCTATGGCAGCATAAACGTTTTCTCCTGTAACTTCTTTAGCGTGATTTATTATATTAAGAATTCCGGAATGACCGCAACCAGTCAAAACGACTAGTCCCTTTTCCGTATTCATATAGAGTGCCGCATCATCCTTCATATGATCTCCAGTAATTGAAGAATCCCTCGCAGTGAATAATCCTGCAGTATACTCATCATAGCCATATCTCTTTACTTCTCCGCTAAAAATTACGCCTTCTGTTATTTCTAAAGGTTGAGAAGTTAAGATCACGTGAAAGTGCTTCTCCATTTCATCTAAGCTCATGGGAATTCCTATGTATTCAAGTTTCCCTGACCAGTTCAATAATTTTTTCTCAAAAACCGAGGGATGAGCAATAACTATCTTTCCTTCCAATTTCTTTAATAATTCAGGATTACTAAAACCTCCAGTGTGATCACTGTGGCCATGACTTAAGACTATGTAATCAATTTTACTCAGATCTACGCCTAGCTTCTCAGCGTTATAAAGAACTGGATACCCAGAGTTGCCCACGTCATAAAGTATTTTAGTATCATCAGTTTCTATTAATGCAGAAAACCCCCATTCGCCTATTAAAGGAGGAATTAAGGTTGATACAAAATTGTCACTTAATATCGTTATTTTTAAGTTAGAAAGTCTCTTCATAAAATTCTCTACGATGAGGTAATATAAAAACTTAGAGCTCGTTTGATAATACTTTATTAAAAAGCCGATTTTCGTCTTTGAGCTTTTATTGAAAGAAATATTAAGATTCCATCGAGTATCTATGTAAGAAAATTGGATAATGCAAAAAGTTTATCATACTAACTTCAAAAACTTGATTGCTGATATTTTATCAATAGGTTTGCCCATTAAGTTGCATGTTATCCTACCGCCGTTGCCAACAGTTTCCGATAAACCGTAAAATTTAGATTATTTACCATCATTTAACATTCCTAGTCCTTTTAAGGCTATTAAGTAAGCTGAGGCTGTATGCCTATCAAAACCCTTCTCCCTCATCATCCTATCGTGATACTCAGAATTTGTAGTACCCTTAGGATTAACTAGAATAACGTTAAAACCTAACCTAAGTGCTTTAATAACACCGTGAATTAACAATTGCCTCTTAGCAAAACGCGAAACCTTCCTATTACCGCTCCTACTCCTAGTAAACTTCCTCCTCTTAACTAGAAACAAGTCCTCAAAAACTATATAATTAACACCAATCCTTGATAGGAAATTAAGGGACTCTGAAAGAGCATTCAAACGCAAAGCCATAGCTTTCCCTTTAGGAAAACCGTGGGAAACTACCTCGCTATACCACCAAGTTTTAGTAGTAACAATACTACTCTCCTTATTAATTACAACAACGTTTAGTCTATCACTGTTCAAATCGAAACCAGCAATTAAACCGTAACCCACAAGTTTCGACGAAGAGAAGTGCTTTAAATAAAGCCAGAGTGGGATTTGGAGGTGGATCATTGGGTAATGCTTGAAACTAATTACAGCACCGTCCACCTTTTTACTCGCTAAATCCTCTAACTCTTTAAGCAATGGCAAGTACTCCTTGCTGAAATAAGCTTTCCCATAAACCCACTTACCCCATGGGTCTTTAACCTTAATTAAAACGTGGTCTTCCAAAACGTGAAATTTGACATTCCTATTGCCCTTATCACTCTTATTCCCCCTACTACCAAACCAGAACCTCCTTATCCTTGCGTGTATTATCTCACCCTTTTCATCCTCCCTTTCTACCAAGCCGTTGTTAGCAGTTTCAGATAAACCGTAAAGTTTATATTATTTCGTCATAA
>QEFD01000036.1 GCA_003086435.1 Acidianus hospitalis | reverse complement strand
GTTCATTATTTGATCAGAAAGTTTGTTAAAATATTCTTGATTTCTCTTACTTAATTCAGAGGCTGAAATTAATAACTCGTCCCTTCTCGCTATTTTTTCCTTATATTCTGAATCGTTAGTTGTGCTCTTTAGTTCCTCATTTATTTTCTTAATTTCTAGGATAACATTAGTCATTGCATAGATTAGTCCTAACCATTGGTCTTTTTTCTCTCCACTGGGTGGATCTGGATATCCTAGTTTTGAGAGGCCATAAATAAGTAAAGCTACCTGCCTTCCACTATCATTTACATAAAATCTAACATTTACTTCATGTCCTCTAGCTTTGAGCATCTTGGCTAAAGTGTCTCCAAGTATGGCATTCCTTAGATGTCCTATATGTAAAGGATGAATAGGATTAGCACTTGTATGTTCAACCACTATTCTCAAAGGTCTTTCTGTCTTAATTATTCCATAATTTTCAGAAAAATTTGTAAAAATCTCCTTTAATAACTCCTTTTCATTTAACCTTGCATTAATGAATAGTCCATCTTTCCAAACTTCTTTTATTAACCTCCCGTTGTATTCTCCTTTAATCTCAATGTCGAATTTCTTAGTGACTGAAGGCAATGGTAAGGCTAAATCTGCTATTTGCTCTTTTGTAGGATATTCAATACTATTTAAAACTTTCTCCTTATCCACATTAAGTACATTACTAAGATAATTGGCTAGTTCATCTTTTGCTTTTGCTAAAGCATACACAAGTGGTATTAGAGGGTTTGATTTTTAATTCTTTGTTACTTAACTCCATATTCATGAAAATAGCAGATATTTTAATAGTTGAAGATTCCTCAAAAAAAGTAAATGAGAATAAGATAAAAGAAGTACTTGATAAAATAAATGTAGAAAAGATTGATAAAATAAATATAAACAGGATTCATATACCAGGGTTGTCAGATGATGATATCTTAGGAGTCCATGTAATAGTGAGGGATGTTGCAGAAACGTGATATATGCCCTTTTTATAAGAATGGATATTGTATTTCTCCAATGTTGGATTCTCCTTCAGATATAGTAATAAGTGCTAGCAGATGTTTTAAAACATACAAGACTTGTAGGTACTATGTAGATCAAGGAGAGGAAAAACAAGGATTAGAAAATTTCCAGCAAGATGAAAAAATAGATCAGGATATAAAATTTTATCCTAAAATAAGTTTGATACAAGAAAAAATCGATAGCGGTTGTGAATTCTTTCAACTTATGAAAACAGAAAACGGCTTTATTGCGTCTTGCAAAATATTAAACAGAATAATTACAGAGAGTCAAGCAAAATTGTGCTCAAAATACTGGCAAACGTGCCCATTAAGACGTAGCTAAATAGCCTTTATTCTGTACCCAACTTAGCGTATCTGCCGTCTTCTAGTAAAGTCACTTGGCCTTTTTCAGTGAGACTAGCTAATGCTCTTCTTATTTTATCTTCACTAGCAATTCCAGATAATTTACTATGTAACTCCTTCAAGTTCATTGGTTTCTCGCTTAGTAAATCTAACAAAATCTGCTTTAGTTCTTCCTCATTTGGAGCCGTCATTACTACAACGTCTTTATCGGAATAAACAACTTTTAATTTATTTTCAACATCTTCTGTCTCATCCGATTCTTTCTTCTTCCTCCTTCTACTACTCATCACTATCCACTATTTTCTTTTTACTTTTCAGACTTTTAAATATTAATTAGGAACTAACTACGTTAATCCTTTTATACATGAGTATAATATATCATGTTTAGGCGAAATAATTTTGAGCCCTCCAGATTTTCTGAGGCATATAGCTAATAAAGTACTGACTCCAAACACTTTAGATCCTAAAAGGTTAGATGAAGTAAGGAAATTGTTAGGAGAAGCTGAAAATAAATATAATTTTTCTGCATATGGAGGAAATCCAAAAAAACTTGTAGATTATTTATTAAGTCCAGATTTTACTGAACTTGTGTTTATTATAGGAATAGATTTAACAAAGAAATTATTAGAAGAAATAATTAATGATTATGACATAGAAGAAGTAAAAAATACGGCAAAAAAACTTTTGGACGAAATTGATGGATATAAGGAAATTGAAAATTCTGATGCAATACTATATAATAAAAATAGATTTTAGCTACTTAATGATGACGAAGTTGAAGATGACTCCTCTCCTTCTTTCTTCTCGCCGCCTTTCTCTCCTTCTTTGCTACTCTTTAATTGAGAAGCTGCTATTAAATCATCAATCTTTAATACTGCAGTTGCTGCTTCAGTAGCACTCTTTAATACTTGCCTCTTTACTCTTATTGGTTCTACTACATTAAGCGTATATATGTCATCAACAATCTTACCATTTATTGCATCAACACCAGCATTTACTAATCCTTTAGCATGTTTAGCTCTAAGCTCCATCAATGTAGATATTGGCTCCATTCCTGCAGTTTCAGCCAATATCATTGGAATCTCTTCTAATGCTTCAGCATAAGCTTCAATTGCTAATTGCTCTTTCCCTCCTACAGTTCTTGCGTATTCTCTTAGCCTCATTGCTAACTCTAATTCTATAGCTCCTCCACCAGGAACTATCATTGGTTCTAATAAGATATTCCTTAATGCATGTAATGCGTCGTTAATACTCCTTTCTGCTTCATCTAAGGCCATGTCGTTTGATCCTCTTAATAATATATTTACTGCTCTAGGATTCTTTGCTCCTTCAATGAATACCATCTTATCATTACCTACTTTCCTCTCTTCTACTAGCTCTGCATATCCTAAATCTTCTGGCGATGCGTCTTTAATATTACTTATTATTCTAGCGCCTAATGCTTTCTCTAACTTTTCAATATCGCTTCTCTTTACTCTTCTTACGGCCATGATTCCTTTCTTTGCTAAGAAGTGCTGTGCTATATCATCAATTCCTTTTTGGCATATTACCACGTTAGCTCCTATTGATGCTAACTTATCAACCATATCTTTCAAGTACTTAGCTTCCTCATCTAAGAAAGCCTTTATCTGCTCAGGACTTGTTATACTAATCTTAGCAGAAATTTCTGGTTTTTCGACTTCTAATGATGCATCCAATACTGCAATCTTTGCTTTCTCAACTCTCCTAGGCATTCCTGGATGGACTACTTCTTTATCAAGTACTATACCTTTAATTAGCTGGCTATCTTCGATACTTCCTCCTTTCTTCTTGTCAATCTTAATTAAGTCTAAGCTAACATTATAACCTCCAGTAGGTAAAGGTTCGGCTACAGTTGCAACTGCGTCTATTACCATGTCCATTATCTTGTTGAATTCTTCTCCTTCCGCTAGGAATTTGCTTGACATTGTAGTGTAAACTATTTTCCTTAAATTCTCTCTAGTAGTTGATGAATTAAGGTCTGATACATCAAGTTTTGTTGCAATTTGTGATAATAATTCTAAAGATTTCGTAAACGCTTTCTTATATCCCTCAATTATAATTGTTGGATGAATATTTTGATCTAATAATGCGTCTGCTTTCTCTAATAAAAGACCTGCAAGAACTACTGCACTTGTAGTTCCGTCACCAACCTCGGCATCCTGTGCCTTAGCAGCTTCAACTAAAAGTTTAGCAGCTGGATGTTGAATCTCCATCTCTTTTACTATAGTTGCTCCATCATTAGTTATCGTTACGTCACCAAAACTATCGATTAACATTTTATCTAATCCTTTTGGACCAAGACTAGTCTTTAACATTTCAGCCAAGGTTCTTGCTGCAAGGATGTTATTCTTTAAAGCTTCTCTTCCAGAACTTCTAGAAGTACCTTCTTTGAATAATAAGACAGGAACTCCACCAGCAGATGCCATTTCCTCACACCTTTCAGCAGACCTTTAGTATCGCTTATATATAAATTTAACTATTATACTGTACGAGATTAATTTAAAGAAGGTTAAGGAAAAGTAAAAGAAAGTTTGATCTGCACAAAATGTGGTAAAAATCAAGCCGAAGTTTTAATTAGTGGTAAATATCTTTGTGTTCATTGTGCTAGAAGTGAGATAGTAAAAAGATTTAGGAAGGAATTAAGCTTATCAAAGTTCTTAGATAGAGAGGACAGAGTAGTGATATTAACTACTGAGAATTTTATGGACGTCTCAAGCTTAATAGAAAAACTAATATATAATATATGTAAATCGTGTAAGTTAGACGTTTTAATCGATAAAATAAATGAAGAGGAAGATATAAATAAAACTTTGTGGAAAATTATGATAAAAATTAGAGAGACCGATTTTAAAAAGATTATATTACCTTTTACAGCAGATTTTTTCTTATCATATCTTATATATTCAATAAGTACTGGGTATATGGGATATTTGGAGTTATACTCGCTAGTTGTTGAGGTTTATTCTAAAAAAATCTTTGTACCTTTCTATTCTACCCCAAGATTTGAACTTTTAGGCTTCTCAGAAATAACTGGGGAGTTAAAAACAAAGGATGCTTTCTTAAATGAGATAATTAAATGGGCAAGTAAACAGTTTGCAGATAATGAGATATACCACACTTTTGGAAGCTCCATTAACGTAATCAAGCTAGAGAATAGGAAAAGATGTAAGATTTGTAATGCTATCATTGAGCGTGGGGATTGCTGTAAATACTGCTTAGAGTCTTTTTCTCATCTTTGTTCAGAACAATCTCAAAAGCAAGAACTTGAGGAGAAGGCCTAAATTTTGAAGGAGGAATAGGACCTTCCGCAGTATAGTAAAAATATCCTGAAGTTAATATTTCTTTAAATCCCTCAGGATCTAACGAGTAATAATCTTTTAGTGTTTGTATAACATTTATTTGAGATTTTAATTCTTTCATGCTCATAACATATTCGCAAACTTTACATGATAAGTCGGGCATTATAGAGCTAAATCCGCATTTTGGACATACTATAGGAGACACTATTCCATATAAATTCCAATTATATCTCAATACATCTATTAAATCTTTTCTATTTCTTTTTAATGCTTCTCTATAAAGTTTAGGCGCAAGATCTACTATAGCTTTTTTAGTATTATAAACTACAAATTCAAACTGCTCACAATTCATTTTTTCTATATCAATTATTCTAACTAATCTCATTGCAATATATTCCATCATAGCATCTCTATTCGCAGTAAGTCTATTAATTATAGTCTTGGATTTGGGTTTAGTTTTTACTTGACCTACAGCTGCAACAAATGGTTCTTTTAATATTTCCTTGTACTCTTCAGGTTTTAATTTCAGAAAAGATATCCCTAGCCCTAAAACAACTTCATCTAAGTATTCGTCTAATAACGCTTCTGCATCAACAAATTTCTCTTTCTTCTGTGTTTTTTTTCTTTTAGTTTTACCCTCCTCATTACTGCTTTCTTTTTTGTTTTCTTCATCAGTTTTTTTCTTTCTGGGCAAAAATCATTCCCTTACACTGACTGTGCAAGATCTAAGAAATCTAGAGGAAGTATTTTCTTTTTAGAAGTATATTCTTGATATTTATTATCCAGAAATGCTAAGAACACGGGACAATTATCATACCTACCTTCTCTATTGCATTTCTTATTACTATCATTACTGCTTAACATAAGGAAACAGTTAGAAGTTTTCTTATCATAATATGGGCATAATTTATAATATGTTTTTGCACTTTTTAACATTTTATCGATCCAAATTTTCTTATGATCTCTTTTTTCTGCCTCTTTTTCGGCTTTTGCTAACGCTTTATTTATCTCGTCCTCAGTCATTTTAACTGACTTATTTGAAGACAAATATTCCACCTCAAGTGAAGTCTGGATACATTTGATTAAATAGATTACTACTACTCTATTTAGCTTTTTTGTCTTCAAGAAAAATAAGAGTTTGCATAATGTAGTATAAAGCAAACTGGCTGAGACAAAAATTTTGACCTAAAGAAGTAGAAGATTTTAACAGTTCAATTTCTCTTTAAAGGATTGTGAGAAACCGATTCTCAAGCCTAGTTTAGGGTCTTGATACAAGTAAACTATTCTCTTCGTCTGTAATTGTCTTAGAACTTTAAACAACCAACCTGGATCTGCTTTATATTCTTCTTGGATTTGATCAATGTAAACATATGTTGAGCCCCACTGTTTATATTTATTAATTAAATATAATAAAATATCTTTTTCATCATCATCTAATTTTTCTAAAATTTCTTTAATGCAAACCGTAGGGTCCTTATTTTGTTGTTTTTTTACCATATTATTGGTTTTTGAGTCAATAAACGACAAAACTGCCTTCTTTTCTTTTTCATCTTTTTGTTCATTCTTGTTGTTCATTGGCTCTTTAACTTGTTCTAGCATTTGTTTAGCTATAACAAGCATTTCCTTGAACCTGGAATTTGAATATGAATCGATTATGGCCTTAGCTAAATTTTCTCCTTGTGGAGTAAGGTACCATCTTCCACCGTCTTGATAAACTAGTCCTTTCTTTTTCCAATAACTTAAGTAACTACTTATATATTTTGTTTGATAACCTAAATTGGACGCAATTTCTGATGTTCTTAAAGGCCTTGCATGTAAAAGTATTATTATTGCCTCAACTAGTTTTGATCTCGGAGAGCCTTCTAGTTGCTTGGTTAGTTCCTCAGCAAGATTCTCAATATCTTTGTCAGTCACATAGATATGTACTCGCCAAAATTTAAAACGGAATAATTAGATTCGCTAAAAAGTAATATCATTAGATTTGCGTCAAGTCATACTACACGTCTTTATTGTGTAAAATTCATCATATCCTACTATAACTTTATAAATTCCTTGTAATAATTTATCTACATTAGGGTCTCCAGAATCTATTCTTAAACAATCAATTCTTGAGATTTTTTCTTTTGAAGACACTACTATTATATTATCTTTTCCTGCTTTTTTAAGAATTTCAGGGCCTATTTCTTGGTTTCCTCTGCCAATTAAAAAACCTTGACCACCGATCGGAGTCAAAATTATCTTTAACTCCCCGGTTAATTGCAATAATTCCATATAATTTACTCCAGATTTTATTAATCTTTTACCTAAGAATAAATCTGTACTTAAGAAATTCGTGGTGTATCCAAGTTTTTCTTCTATTGCCTTCACTGTGCTGCCTGGCCCCATTATATAAAATGTTGAGTCTTCCATGTTATCTATGATGTATTTGGCTATCTCATCAAGCTCGTAAGAAGGCGAAGAGATTTCTTCTTTACTATGTACAAGAAGTCCTTTGAAATTTATTGTCTTCGCAATATAATAAAGTTTAACCTTATAAATTCCTTTTCTATAAGCGTCTTCGTCAATATCCAAGACTTCTGCTTCCATTATGTTTGCCATACCTTCTACATATGCGTTAACTAAGATTCCAGCAGTTTCTGGATTTAAAGCAAAAACTCCGCTGTGCATTTTTACTCCTGCAGGTACTCCTAATATAGGAACCTTTGATTGTGATCCTTCTACAACGTCTCTGGCAGTACCATCTCCACCTACGAAAACTATTAAATTTGTTATATCTGGCAATAACCTTGCTGAAATTATTGTATCCTCTCTTGTAGATTTTTCCTTTCCAGCGTTTATAGTCTCATATTTTTTACCGAATTTCTTTAGAAAATATTCACCCATTTTGAATTTAGGAGAGACAAATTCGATATTATTGTTAACTACATCTAAAAATCTCTTTACTCTATTTTCAATCTCAGGATTCTCTATATATAGACCGTCACTTCCTTTATAACCTAATCTACCTCCAGAACCCGCATACGGGTTAACTATTAATCCAATTTTCAAATAATAACAACCCCACCTTATAAGCTAAGTGAAGATCTTTGGGTAAAATATAAGTGATTAAATCGTTATTTTCACATAACCTACAAGAATTTTTAATATCCTCTAGTAGCTCTTTCATTCCGAACTCTTCAGTTTTTGGCGGTAATTCCACCTTGTTATTCAAAATCACTGAAATTAATACGCTATCTGCTCCCAATTTTATTATTTTATCTCTAAGTTCTATAACTTTTTGCTTTTCTAGGATTTTGCTACCACCTTTAACTATTATCATGCTACAATCCCAATTTATTGATTTTAGTTCGGCTTCTCCTATTTTTATTACAGAATCCCACTCTTGTAATGCTTTTTTACCTTCTTCTGTAATTTCGGCTCCACCTACTTTGTCTACTTTTATGACACCTAATTCCCTTAATCTTCTTAATAACGTCCTTACTGTAGCATCTCCTAGCTGTAATCTTTTCTCTAAAGTAGGTCTTCCAATTGGTTGTTCTTTTTGGATTACGAGTAAAGCGTGAAGAACGTGAGATTCGTCATATTTAGGTTTATTACCTTGTTTAGGCTTAGTAGCTTCCGTAATTATCGTCAGGATATCCATATTTATAATTTCAAAGTTATACTTTAAAATCATGCTAAAAGGAAATAGTCTTCTTTGTCTTCTGGATTTTGAAAAGCAAGATATTGAAAGGATAATGGAAGTATCGTTTTTAATGAAAAATTTTGTAAAAACCAACTCGGTTCCTAAATCTCTTGATGGAAAAAGAGTTGCATTAATCTTCGAAAAACCCAGTACTAGGACAAGAGTTAGTATGGAGTCTGCGATATATTTACTAGGAGGATATCCTATAGTGCTCAATAAGAGTGATATTCAGTTAAGTAGAGGAGAACCAGTAGAAGATACTGCAAGAGTATTAGGTAGATTCGTTCACGGTATTGGTGCAAGAGTATTATCTCATGAGTCCTTGATAAAACTAAGAGATTATTCGGGATTGCCGGTCATAAATTTGTTAAGTAATTTATCCCACCCTCTTCAAGCTTTAGCAGACTTTATGACAATTAAAGAAAAGTTTGGTACTTATGAGAAACCTATTGCTTTTGTTGGCGATGGTGGGGATAATGTTCTAGTTAGTTTAATGGCATTTGCGGCAAAGATGGGCCTAGAGTTAAGAGTAGCATCTCCTAAAGAACTTAGACCAAAGCCTGAAATATGGAAAAGAATAGAAGAGGAGAGCGAGAACTCCGGTGCAGTAATAGAATTTTATGATGATCCTTATTTTGCAGTCAGAGGTAGTTTTGTTGTATATACAGACGTCTGGGTTAGTATGGGTGAGGAGAATATAGCTAATAAGAAAAAGGAACTTCTAAAGAATTATAGAGTAACAACCGATTTAATGCGTCATGCATCTAAGGACGCAATTTTTATGCACTGCTTACCTGCAATGAGAGGAGAAGAAGTTGATGCTGAGGTTATAGATGGTAAGCAGAGTACAGTATGGGATGAGGCAGAAAATAGGTTATATACAGCAATGTCAGTCCTCTCATTAATTATTTAGAAGAAGAGAAGAATTGATCTATGCTTTTTTGCTTTAAAATTCTTTTTATAGAATTTAGTTCCCTTAGATCTATTTTCTTTGCATTTAATCTTTGATTAACAAAAGATAATGCGTTCTCTAAGTCTTGGAATCTGCCTATTTTATTTTCCATTGCTTTTCTTACTGTTTCCCTTATGTGCCAATTTCCTAGCGGGGCAAAGTACTCACTTGTTATTTCCCTAATTATTATAACTCCTGCAGATCTTTTTATATTATCTAGATATTCTAGAACAGATAATCTTGCAGCCATATAACCGCCGTCCATGGTTGAGTATTCTCCCCAATAGTTTTCAGTTAATTCTGATATTGTTAGCTCACTAGCCCATAAGGATAGTGGGTGCCATATTTCTATCCAAGTTACTTGGTATGCAGAAGGATAAAGAATAACGTGGAAATAATTTCCTAAATACTTTTGATAATATACTTCTACTTCACTTATTTCTTGATAATTCCTTATCTTTTGTAACAAGTTTTTAGCTATTATCGAATCTACAGCAGTTATTGCCCATCTTGTAGGTACTAATTTTCTATTCTTTTTCACTCCAAGTAAGCCTAAAGATAACGCATTGATTATAGTATAGACGTCCTTAATATCCTGGTAAAGCTTGACTACGGCCTCTTCCGCTTTTATGTCATCGAAAATTAATTTATCTAAAGTCTTGTTAATCTTGGGATTTTCGATAACTTCTAAGTTTTGAGTTTTTGCGGAAGGACCTCTAGGCAATACGTATCCGTCAAATCGTAATTTAGGTAAAATAGTTCCGTCTATTCTCGATTCAGATTGTACCGGCTTTTCAGATACTGCGGCTAATGATAATTCTTTTTCGTATAATTTCCACACATCTTCAATTTTTACCTCAAAAACGTTAGAAAGTAAGGATGTACGATAATTTATTATATCATATATTGATGCCTTACCCCACCAACCTTTAGGGTTTTCGTAGTTTTTAGCCTCCTCACCGTAAATATCTGGAGGTATATTAAAAGATATGCTTACTTTAGGGTAATTCTTTTCTCCAATTACTATACTTGGGGGTGTAGATCCTTCAATTTCATTTTTATTATATACTTTATTTACTACATTTATCGTAGACCTAAATCTTTCTAGGATCGGACATGCACGAAGGCCGCAGAGTAACTTATTTCCTTTACATTTTACGCATAATTCTGCAGGTATTGCTCTCAAATTTTCCTCTCAATATACCATTGTAAAATCTTGAATTTAGCTGTTATTGATAATCCAATGCCTATAGGCCTCGCTTTTCCTTTCCTTATGCTTTCAAGTATTTCATCTATATTAAACTCGTTTATTTCAATTTCATTATATGCCGAGCCTATAGCTTCCTTTACGTGTGAGTCGCTATTAGCTAAACCGGGGAGTTTAAGCTCTTTTGCTGCGTTATATGCTTTATCGTTAGCAGATTTAGGAGCTTTTGAATTGAAAATTTCTATTGCATCAAATTTATACTCAAAAATCCTGTTTCCTATCCCTTTTCTAAAAATATCAAATGGATGCGAAGGAAAAATTATGCAAGAGTTCTCTTTTGAATAGTCAACTAGTGACGAAATATCTTTAGGAGGATTTGGAGGAAAATTACATAATATAACTACGTGTCCGAATTGAGTTGTGACTTCCTCTCCTGGAATTACTGCTTCTTCTTTTACTTTCTCGTAACCCTTACTGGTATCATGGTCAGTTATTGCAACATATATTCCTTTTCTTTTTGCATATTCTACAAGAGCTTTTGGATCTTCCTTACCATCACTATAATTTGTATGTATATGAAAGTCGAATTTCATATATAACCTAACTCTTTCATCACTTCTACTGTTAAAATTGTAATTCCTGCTGCTCCTCTCACTAAGTTATCCCCAAGTACTACCATCCTAAGTACGTTATTTTCTACGCTAATTCTACCTACAGATACAGCCATTCCGTTTTCTATTTTAAGGTCTATTTCTGGTTGTGGTCTGCTTTCATCTTCGTTAACGATTATAGGTTTTTTAGGAGCAGTAGGTAAGTTTTTCTCTTGTGGAAGTGATTTGAAATTTGCTAATTCTCTCTTAATTTCTTCTACATCAATTTTATCGCTTTCATCAAGTAAAATGTTTATAACGCCCATATGGCCAACTTTTATTGGGACTCTTATGGATGTCACCCTGGCATTTATTTTGGCATTCAGTATCTGCCCGTCCTGGACTTGACCTAGCATTTTTCCTATTTCTTTAGGAATTTTCTCCTCTTCTCCTTTTATATATGGAATAATATTGTTATATATTGACATGAAAGATAATCCATTATAGCCCGCACCACTTACAGCTTGCAAAGTGGTCATTATTATCTTTCTCTGTGTTATCAACTCTGTTAAAGGTTTTAATGGCAAGGACATTATTGCGGCTGTGCAGTTAGGATTTTTTACTAAGAGTCCTTTCCAACCTCTTTTACTCTGTTGCGTTTTTACTAATTCTAGGTGTTGCCAGTTTATTTCGGGGTTAATTAACGGAACTTCTGGATCCATTCTATACGGGCTTGCATTAGATACTACTATTTTTCCTGCTCTAACAAGTTTCAGTTCAATATCTTCTGCTAACTCATTAGGTAGTGCAGAAAGTACAACATCTACGTCTTTATGATCTTCTGGTTCCGTTGATACTAGTCTCATATCCTTAACATTTTCTGGAATTTCTCCTTCAATCCATTTTACTGCCTCTTCGTATTTTTTGCCTATTTTAGCAGGTGATGCACTAACTTTAGTTAATTCTATAAAAGGATGGTTTGAGAGCATTTTTACCATTTTTTGCCCAACCATTCCAGTTGAGCCTAGTAAAGATACTTTTAATTTATCCATTTTAACACGACCTCGTGCAAACTTTTAGCTAAGTTATATCCTTCTTCTTTTTTAACTATAAATGTAGCACTGACGTTCTTTAAGCCTCTTGACATGGAAAGTATATCATATTGAAGAGCTACATTTTCCACTTCCTTGAATATTTCATTATTCCTAAGTCCGCAACCTACTATACTTACCGCACTAACGTCTTTAATCTCTATGTTATCTATATCTTTAATCTCCTTTAGCTTAGTAGCAAGGATTTCCGCGTCGTTAGAGTTTACAACAAGGCTTATTGTAGTTTCTGATGCTGGCTGTGAAATTGAAACAATATTTACATTTGAATTTTTAGCCTCAGCCATAACTCTTGCTGCAGATCCAATTTTTCCTACTATTCTAGTACTTTCTATATTTATCATTTTTAGGTCATCAAGGATTGTAACTCCTTTTAGTTTGTCTTCATCCTCACAAGAACCACTTACTATAGTCTCTCCTTCTTCATACAATCCTTCAATGGTAACTTTCATATTTGAGGAAAACATTGGCTCAAAAGTTCTAGGATGTAACCTTTTTGCGCCCATTTGGGCTAATTCTACTGCCTCTTCTAATGATAATCTTTTAATTGTTGTTGCGCTTTCTATTTTTCTAGGATCAGCTGTCATTATCCCTGGAACTTCTGTTACAAGTCTTACATTCTCTACATTTAGAAGCTTCCCTAACAAAGTAGCAGTATAATCACTGCCCCCTCTACCTATTGTAGTATATTTTTCATCTATAGTTTTGCCTATAAATCCTGGTATTATCAATATTTTACTCTTTTTACTTAAAATTTTTTCATTAATTTCCTTTAAGGTAAGATCTTCCAAGACATTTGCCTCTCCGAAATTATTGTCAGTAACTAATGGTGGTTCAGGGTAAGCTATTGAATCTAATCTTCTTGATCTTAATGCAGCATTTAATACTATTGTTGCCATTCTTTCTCCAAAGGACAAAATATAATCTCTAACCCTAGGAGTAATTTCGTCTAAAACTCTTATAGACCAGGCTATTTTAAATAGCTCGTCTGCCATTTTTGAAAGATCTTTAAACGCAATCTCAAATTCTGGGCCATCAGCGACTTTTGATAGAATTTTAATATGTTTATCATATATATTTCCTATTATTTCAGTAGATTTATCTCTATTTTCAGTAGCAGAAATTAAATCATTAGTTATTCCTCTCATTGCAGATGTAATTACAAGTACCTTATCTTCATTATTAGAATATTTCTCTATCTTTTCGGAAATAAGCTCATAATCTCTCTCATCTTTTTGTATAGATCCTCCTATCTTAATTATTATCATTTATCTCACCTAAAACTATATTTTCTATATGTTCTGGATTAATTAGGATTCTTCTTGCATCTAGTCTTAGCATTGCGTCTGGATCTTTTAACGCATGTCCTGTTAAGATTAACACATTCTTTTGATCCTTATCTACTATACCTTCGTTGATTGCCTTTTCATAACCTGCTAAGGCTGCAGCGGATGCAGGTTCTGCTCCTATTCCTTCTTCTCTTGCGAGTTTCTTTTGTGCATCTATAATTTCTTGATCAGAAACTGATAATGCTGTACCTTTTGAACTCCTTATGGCTTTTATTGCTTTTTTCCAATTTACTGGCTTACCTATTCTAATAGCGGTAGCAATAGTTTCTGGATTTTCAAAGAATTCTGGCTCATTAAGTCCTTTTTCTATGGCTTTAGCTATTGGTGCAGCACCTTCTGCTTGAATTCCTATCATTCTAGGTATTTTAGAAATAACCCCAGCCTCTTGCAGTTCAGTGAACCCTTTCCAAATAGCATATATGTTACCTGCATTTCCTACCGGAACGATTACGTTATCAGGCTCTCCTATTTCTTCCGCAATTTCGTATGCAATAGTTTTTTGCCCCTCCAGCCTCCAAGGATTAAATGAGTTGAGAGGATAAACAATTCCTAGATCCTTATACAGTCTCATTACAGATGCCATGGCTATATCAAAACTTCCATTGACCTCTAGTATTGTTGCACCATATAGAATAGATTGGGCAAGCTTACCTAATGCTACTTTGCCTTTAGGTAAAACAAGGTATATTCTTAATCCTGCTCTTGATGCATAAGCTGCTGCTGAAGCTGCAGTGTTTCCTGTAGACGCTGCTGCAACTACCTTATATCCAGTATTTACTGCTGAGCTTACTGCAACGGTCATTCCTCTATCTTTAAAGCTTCCAGTAGGGTTTGCTCCTTCAAATTTATAGAACGTTTGCTTATAAATTCTTGAAGGTATTAATGGAGTATTTCCTTCATTTATACTTACTATCTTAGAGTAATTTCCAGGAATTGCGTCTTTATATCTCCAAACTCCTCTTCCTTTAAGGTTAGAGAATGAGAAGC
>QEFD01000035.1 GCA_003086435.1 Acidianus hospitalis | reverse complement strand
GGATAATACAATGAGTGAGGAGAATAAAATAGTTGAAGCACTAAAGAAACTTGGGGCTACAGTAGGTAATTGGTACGAAGTTTCTGAGAGACCTGGAAGACCACCATTTGGGAAAGAAGTTGAGTATAAGATCGGAGATATAATGTGGGGAAAGGTTCACTTAAGGTTAGATGGTGATCTTTACGTCCATATTATATCAAAGATTCCATTTAACTGGAAGGATAGAGTAAAAGATCTAAAAATAAAAGGATCAATAGAAGATGCTGCTGGAGGTCTAATGTGGATAAAGACAACTCCAGAAGACATGTACTCAGATTTAGAATTTATAAGAAACTACTTGGAAAAAATTAAAAACGAGAGTCCCAAAAAGTGATTTAGGCTTCAACTACTTTAAGTAAATCATTTTGATCTAATTTATATACTACTAGGTAAGTGTCAGATATTCTTCTTAAGTCAGCATTATCTCCTCTAATCATTACACTTATTAATGTAGCGTTGGCATCTTTCAAAGATCTCCTTACTGTAGTCTCAGCTATCTTATCTTCTCCGTCAGTTAAGATTATTACTTCACTGACGCCTTTAACATGGCCTTCCTTAATATCTTCACAAGCAGAAATTACTGACCTACTTATATCAGTGCCTCCTCCACCCCTTATTTTTCCTATATATTCAATCATCTTTATTACGTCCTTGCTTTTAGCATTCTTTATAACCTTTATTAGAGGATAAGGAATATTATCGAAAAACCTTAAATAGAAGTCCCTGTTTTCTCTCCTTGCCCTACTATATAGGGCTAAAGCTACAGCCTTTGCCCACAAGATCTTTTCTCCATCCATACTACCAGATTTGTCAAGTAATAAGTAAATTGGACCTAAGCTTTCCTTAATTTGTTTTTGGTAAAGCAATAATTGACTTTCGGCTAATTTAACGTAAAATAGGTCTTCTGGCATGGCTAACTCTGACGGCACTATTCTTTCTAAGTCTGAACCTTCTTCATAGCCATATAATTCTCCTTTTGAATATCTGGTAGTCTTCTTTTTAGTCAAGCTTCCTAATTTAGGTATTCCGCTTAAGAATTCAAGGATTTTCTTTATTTCGGTGTTCCTAGCTAATCTTAATACTTCATGCACATCACCTTCAAAGTTAAGCACGCTTCCGGTTCCCGCTCCGTTACCTCCTACTATCCTTTGCATACTTCTAACTGCATTAGCATCCTCTGCTGCCTTAGAAAGAGCTTTCTCATGAACTTGCTTCAAAAGCTTCTTAGTAGCATCAGTTGTTTGACCTTGTTGTTCTTTTTGTTCTCCGCCTTCTTTTCCTTGTGAACCTTTCATTAAACCGTTGAGTATTTGTTCCGCTGCTTCTCTTTCTTCTGCAGATTGTGAAGTTCTTCTTATTCTTTCCAATTCCTCTATTAAATTCTGAATATAACTTACTGACAATGCCATGCTTACTGCTGAATTGGCTATAGAGTAATTCCTATTCTTTAATACAAGATCTGAAGATAACGTCATATCAAGTAGTGCATATTTTATTGCATCTCCTTGAGAAATTTCCGATTTTGACTTTAAAATTGGCAAAGGTAAATAGTGTACATAATATGTATCAACTAGAAAGTCTGGATCTATATTAGAGTCTTTTCCCGATATTTTCTTTAATGTATAAAGAATTCTGTCTCCCCTATATTTAACTATGGGATCATCATAATCTATTCCTATTAGAAATCCAGTCATGTGTAAATCCCCAACTTTCTACCGACTTTTTCCAATAATTTATCAATTTCTGCACTTACTTCTTTAGAAAACTCTTCTACTTTTTCGTCACCACTTTCCTTACCTAAAGCTATTACTCTATCTCTAGTTGCCTTTAATGACCTTATTAAGTCTATTAATCTAGGGTCTGACTCGCTTGCAGCATCAACATATTTTCCTGCTTCTTTTATATTATTGTAAATTTCGTTCAATTCCCTCATGTACTTTATTGGAGTCTTTAGTTCTTCAGAGAGTAAAGCAGACACTTTCTCAAAGTCATCTATTTCTTTTGGTGCTATATACTTTAAGACTATTAAGTCCTCTTCTGTGGCCTTTAGTCTACCGTTTAGTAAGGCATGAGCTGAAATAATTTTTAGGACTTTTCCTTTTCTTCTGTCGCTTAAATGAATTCCTTTTTCCTCCAGCATTGCGTAAAGTTTGAGTAATTTACTCTTTACTGGACTTAAGTCGACTTCTGTTAGATAGGAATATATCTTATCAAGATCTTCTATGGTCATTAATGGTGATTCGACCTTCCATTTTGTTGTAAACTCCAATTCCCAAGCTGACTCTATTAGGTTCTTCCACATTTCTTCTCCTACTGGTTTAGCATAATGCCTTAATAGCAACCTATCATAAAGGGCCTCTAATTCTGGCTCATCTGGAACCCTATTGCTTGCACTTATTAAAGTCCTTAAAGGGACTTTAATTACGTTATAACCGTCATAAATTACTCTTTCGTTAAGTAATGATAATAATGCATTTAATATTGCGCTATTTGCATTAAATATCTCATCTAGAAAAGCAATTTCGCTTTCTGGTAATCTATCTTTAGTTATTCTTTTGTACACTCCTTGTTTTAATGCATTTATATCTAAAGCCCCAAATAATTCTGCTGGTTCTGTATATTTTGTTAGCAGATACATGAAGAACTTTGCATTTAATAACTCTGCAGCTCTTCTGGCTAGTGCAGATTTTGCTGTTCCGGGCTCTCCAATTAACACGACGTGCTCTTTGGAGAGTAACGCTAGAGTGATAACTTTAGCTTCTTCTTCTCTGCCCACAAAGGGGCTCCATAAGGCTTCCAAAAATTTCTTGGGAAGTTCAAGCACTTTATTATCCACTTGCATTCCCATATACATGAATTGTATTTCATAGCTTATAAAGAAAGGTTAAGAAAATAGCCTCGAATTATTATTACATTAAGAGACTCATTTAGCTGTTATATTTAAAATAAACTGTCAATAATGGGGACAGAAGAATTTAAAAGTAAAATTTTCTCATTTAGATCAAATTTTTTGAAAAGAACATTAGTATTCAACTAAAATAAGGTCTACACAAGATTTAAATATTCCTATAATAAGGATATATTAACAAATCTCGTGAGTCGGGACACATGGAAGAAAAAATAGGTAATCTAAAAGGTGGAATGGAAAACGTAAACGTAACCGGAAGAGTTCTCCAAGTTGGAGAACAAAAAGTTGTGCAAACAAGAAATGGTCAACGTACAATTAGAGAAGTAATGATTGGAGACGAAACAGGAAGAATAAAACTAACTCTTTGGGGAAATCAAGGAGATAACATAAAAGAAGGACAAGTAATAAAAGTCGAAAATGGTTGGACAACTGTTTTTAAAGGTCAAGTTCAGTTAAATGCGGGAAGTAGATCAAAGATTTCTGAGAGTCAAGAAGAAGTACCAGAGGCAGATCAAATCCCAGAGAATACACCTACTGATAATTCTCCACCGAGAAGAAACTTTAGAGGAGGAAGAAGGAATTTTAGAGGAAGAAGACCACCACAAAGAGGCGGAGAGGAAGAAGAATGAATTTCGACGAAATTAAGGATAAAAAACCCCAAAAAGTAGGAGAATTCATAGATAAGGCAGAAGATGGAGATAACTACATAATAAAAGTTTCTGACGACAAAATATTCGAAGTTGCTCCGATAGCTTATTATATATGGGCTATGTGTGACGAAAGTGAGACCGTAACTCAAATAATAGATGAAATTAGTAAAGAAGCAAACATAGAGTTCGACCAATTAAAAGATCCCGTAACTGCCGTATTAGAACAGTTACAACAAGCTTCTCTCAT
>QEFD01000034.1 GCA_003086435.1 Acidianus hospitalis | reverse complement strand
AAAAAGTTATAGTTGAATTAATGAACAAGGGAATTATAGAAAAGGGCGAGGGATGTTTCAATTTAGTGAGAGAAAAGAAGCATTGAATGAAAATCGAATTCCTTTTCTGCCTTTATTGTTTTATCCTTGTAAATTCTTGCTAAAGATAACCAAATTCTCCAACTTTTCTCTGCCAATGTAGTTAAATAGTATTGTTTTCTGATTTCTTTGGACAATTCTGAAAAAGCCTTAGTATAATTATTTGAGGAAATTAGCTCGGCTATTCCAAATATTCCACCACCAGTAAATGTTTTTATCAATCCTGTTCTATCTCCAAAGACTATAATGCTACTTTGGGGTTTAATTGGTTTTACTCTAGGTATTGAACCACCGTGTATCTCAATTAATCTTTTATCTACAACTGGTAAGAACAGCTTAGGATTAGAGTAAGATAAGGAGCCTACTAAAGTTTTATCTGGCAAAGGTACTATCCACGAAAACCCTCCAGGATTTTTTGAATCAATAAAAACTTTAATCTTATCCATTTCTGGTAAAGGCTCTTTTACTTCTTCTATTGCTCTGATCCATTTAGCCTTTCCTTTCCAGCCAGAGCAATCGATTACTTTGCCATGATATACATTGTTATTTACTACTACTTCCTTCTCGTTCTTAATTTCTGCATTAACTGGCCTAATAACTTTTAACTCCTGGTCTAGCCATTTTTCTAATTTTTCCCTGTTTAGTCTTAATACGTGAGTTTTAACGAAAACTGAATATTTATTGTTTATAACGATTTCTATTTCTTTAAAATCTCTATCTATGAACTCTCTTGGTATTCCTAATTTTTGAAAAGTAGAATAGCTTATTATTCCAGTACATTTTTTACCAGGAAATCTTTTCCTATCAAAAATAAGAATTTTTTCTTCTTTATCCTTATTTTTATATCCAAATAAAAGTCCTGCTAATCCTCCGCCTACTATTAAAAGTCCGATGATCTATCAGCCTCATTCATGCTATACCTTTTTGCCCCAAGCTCCTTTACTATGTAAGCAAAGGCTTTCTTGGGGTCGCTTTTTGCACCGCAGGAATAAACGTCAACCGTGGCAAATTTGTACTCAGGCCATGTGTGAATTGTTATGTGACTTTCTAATACTATAGCTACAACGCTAGCTCCTTCGCCGATTTTCCAAGCCTTAACGTCAAGGAGGGTCATGTTACCTATTTTAGCTGCATTTATTACAATATTCTTCAGTTTTTCCACATCTTTTAAGACTTCCTCATCGCAATCATATAAGCTTCCATAAACTTGTTTTCCTATAACTTTTGGTACTTCTTGGTTTATCCCCATCATTTTTAAACCCCCCTTTATATACCCCCGAACCCTATTTATTTAAAATTAACCTAAACATGTTACAAGGATTTTAAGACTTAAACTATAGACAGCTTTAATATTTTTAATACTTAAAATCCCAGATAATTGAGATATATTCAAGGTAAAAATTAGATTTTTAACGCTAAAGTCCTTATTTAACACATTGATGAAGAGTGAGTATAAGAAGGATTGTTCTTGACGTTTTAAAACCAATTAAGGGCACAACAATAATAGATTTAGCCGGTAAACTAACTGAACTAGAAGGAATAGATGGAGTTAATATTAGCGTAACAGACATGGACGTAGAAACTATGGGTTTAATGGTGGTTATAGAAGGGCCTAACATAAATTTTGAGGAAGTAAAAAAGGTCTTAGAAGAAGACGGTTGTGCAATACATAGCATAGATGAAGTTGCTGCAGGAAATAGATTAGTTGAAGGAAGGAAAGGAAAATGATTTGTGACGTTTGTAAATCTAGAGAGGCTGTAGTTTATCAGCCCCATACTGGGAGAAGATTATGTAAAGAATGTTTTATAGATGATATAAGACAGAGAGTTAAGAAAGAAGCTGAGAAACAAGGCCTTCTAAAGGCTAACAAGATTCTTTTAGCAGTTTCTGGTGGAAAAGATAGTCTGACTTTAGCAGACACATTAGCTAGTTTCATTGATCCTAAGAGGTTAGTAGCATTTAACATTGTGGAAGGGATTTCTGGATATAATAGGAAGGAACAGGCGGAGAAATTAAGAAAATACCTTGACGATCTTGGTATAGAATTAATATCAACCTCATTTAAGGATTCTGTAGGTTACACATTAGACGAGATGGTGTCCTCGGCTAGAGCTAAAGGGCTAAATATATCAGCTTGCACTTTTTGTGGAGGATTTAGAAGAAAATTAATTAACGATGCAGGAAGACAAGTTAAGGCAGATTTAGTAGCAACCGGACATAATTTAGATGACGAGGCACAAACTGTTATAGTAAATATACTTAGAGGTGACGTTAAGAGATTAGTAAGATTAGGGGATGTACCTCTAAAGTTAAGCGACAAATTCGTGTTAAGAGTCAAACCTCTAAGGAAGATTTATGAGTGGGAAACAACAATGTATGCTTTTCTAAAAGGATTTGAATTTCAAGAAGTCGAATGTCCTTACATTTCAGCTAGACCTACATTGAGAGCTAAGGTTAGAGAGTTACTTTATTTAATAAAACAGCAAAAACCTGGTAGTCTACTTAGGATTGTTGAAGAATTCGATAAAATATCAGAACTAGTAAGACAACATTCTCCTAAAGAAGAATTACCTACTTGTAAGATTTGTGGAGAACCTACAAGTTATGGGAGAGAAATATGTAAAAATTGTGAATTAATGATACAATCTGGGCTTTTACCTCAGAAGTATTTGCGTATATCATAAATTCTTTCTTCAATTCCTTTTCTCTTATTTGCTACAATTGCCATGGAAAATAAAAGTGAAGATAGTCTATTTAGATAAACTATTATCCATTTATCAAATTCAATCTCTTTAGAATATTTAACTGCGTTCCTTTCTACTCTCCTTATTACGCTTCTGGCTACATGAAGGTAAGAAGCTTCTTCTGAGCCTCCGGGGATTACAAAAAGCTTTACTGGCCCGCTTTCTTTTCTATAAGCTACTGTCCTTTCTTCTAGCCATTTTACGTTCTCTTGAGTTATTTTAATATTTCCAGTACTTAATTCTTCTCCTATTGCAAACAATTCATATTGAATTTTTTCAATGTCTTTCTTCATATCGTCCCAAGGTAATTTAGCTAAGGCTAAACCCAAGAAAGAATTTACTTCATCTAAGTCGCCTAACATATTTACTAAAGGCGAATCTTTACCTACTCTCTTATTTATTACATTTGTGTTTCCGTCGTCTCCAGTTCTTGTGAACATTTAATAAGCTTAAAAAATATCTCAGTAATATAGGTTTTGGTGGGCTGAATTTCTCAGACTTTCAGTGCGTTTCTGGTCAATATATCCCAAAAATGGCAAAAGAAATGGGAAGAAAGCAAAATATTTGAGAGTAATCCAGATAGTAGAAAGAAGTTCTTTACTACAGTAGCTTTTCCTTATCCAAATAGTCCTTTTCATCTAGGTCACGGAAGAACGTATACCACTGCTGATATTTATGCAAGATACATGAGAATGAAAGGCTATAATGTACTATTCCCAATGGGATTTCATTATACAGGAACACCGATAATAACTATGGCAGATGACGTAGCTAAAGGAGAAAAGGAAGTTATAGATATTTTCAAAAATATTTATGAAATACCTCCAGAAGATATTCCGAAATTATCAGATCCGCTGTTCATGGCTAACTACTTTAAGGAAGATATAAAGAAAGCTATGAAAGAACTAGGGTTAAGCATAGACTGGAGGAGAGAATTTACAACAATAGACCCAGAATTTTCTTCATTTATTGTATGGCAATTTAATAAATTACAGCAACAAGGCTATATAGTGAAGGACACTCATCCAGTAGGCTGGTGCCCTGTTCATCATTTACCGGTCGGAATGCATGACACTAAAGGCGATGTAGAACCAGATATAGGAGAATACGTGCTAATTTACTTTGAATCAGAG
>QEFD01000033.1 GCA_003086435.1 Acidianus hospitalis | reverse complement strand
CACCGCCTCTGGAGCCTCATTAGCATTTAGCTTAAGACCAGATCCTCTGCTAGTTATAATGGTAGGAACTATAACCGCTGTAGGTGGAGGAGTGCTTAGGGATATATTAGCTAACGAAATTCCTTTAGTTTTAACTAAGGAGTTTTATGCTTCAGCATCAATTATAGGCTCTACAATATATTACGGTTTAGCAGAGTTAGGCGTGCAGACAGGACTTCTTACCACTTTAGTTTTACTTTTGACGTTCGCTCTAAGACTTCTCGCTATTAGAATGAAGTGGAAGTTGCCTAATGCATCTTAACGCTAAGGAAAATTGAGAATAAAATGATTATTGTTCCTATTGTCTCATAAATGTTAAGGGATTCTCTAAAAATAATCATTGAAAGTATTATTGTAAATACAGGCTCTAATGCGGTTATTATTGATGCAGTTATTGAGTCAGTCTTCTTCATTCCTCTGTAAAAGAAGAAGTAAGGGATTACAGTGGCAAAAATTGCCAAGTATATTCCAGCATAAACTGAAGGTAAATTTAGTACTCTAACAAAAGGTAAAGAGAAAGGTATAGACCAGAGAGACTGTGAAAATATTATTTCCCAATCGCTCATGCATTTTCTTTGTAGGAGTCGAGAAAAAGATATTAAACCTGCGTAAGTTAAGCCCGAAGCTAAGCCTAGAAGGAACTGCTGGAGAGTAGGAACTCCTAAGTACATGATATATAAACCTATTAAAATCATTAACGACGAGATAATCTTTCTTAAAGTAGCCTTTTCTTTCACTAAAAAATAGGAAAATATTGAAACCCAGAGAGGAGCAGTGTAAAGTAATACTGCAGAGAGTGAAGGCCCGTCTATAGGAATTGTATAAATGTAAGTTAAATAGAAGAGTGAGGAAACAAAACCCATACCAATTGTATATTTATTCACAACTATTTTCTTCACGATAAACAGCGAAATAATCGTGGAGAATATACTCCTCATTATTACCATTGTAAATGGACTCCCACCGAGTAAGTAAAAGTAATTAACAGCAATCCCGATTGTGCCCCAGAAGAAAGCTGCTAGAGTTAAATCAACGTGACCGCTTGTTCTCATTTGATACTAATAAAAGTTGTATCCTATTATTTAATTAATGTTGGACTTTGAAGACATAAAAATCGATATAGAGGACGAGAAAACTAGAGAAGAAATTCTGAATTTCTTTTCGATATTCGTCTATTTATCAAACTTTTACGAGAAAAACTGTATAATCCACGTCCATTGTAACGGAGTACAGATAGAAGGAAAGCCAGGATTTATAATTGTAAGTAATTTTCCTAAAATTTACTCTAGAGGTGCAGATAAACTTAGGGCTTTGGCTTACCTCTCTCTATTTAGAGAAGAGAGACCTATTGTTGAGAATGATATTCAAGCAATATCTTCAATATCTCTTGTTCCTCTTTATTTTTCGGTTAAAATGAAAGAAAAGGGAATAATAAAATTTCTATCCTCACTTACTCAATACTATTCTACTATTTATAACCAGCTAAAGAATGAAAAAATAAGGGAAGACTTTTGGAAAGTTTTGAACTCATTCAAGGTTATAGATACAACTTTCCTAGAGAATATTAAAAATTCTTATTTAACTCATTTAGAGCTTTATGCTAAATTGCTAGCATTTGCATCAGGATCTTCCTTATCATATAATGATCTCTTAAAGAAATATGGCATAATTTCATAGTCGAAGATTTTTAATTTCTTCCTCTCTAATAATAATTAATGTCACAGATAGACGATATTATCAAACAATATAATAGCGGTAACTTAAATTTAGCATTAAGAAAATTGGAAGAATTAGTTAGTAAAAATCCTACAAAAGAAGCTTACGAGTTGATGGCAAAAATCCTCCTAGAAATGGGCAAAGATGATGAAGCCATAGAATACTTCGAGAAAGCAGGGAATAAGGAAGAGAAAGCAAGAATACTATTATCTAGAGGAATGTATTCTGAAGCCCTTGAGGAGTTAAAAGATGTTAATTCTACTCAAGCTAGGATAATTAGGGCTACTATATATTTGAGGAAAGAAGATTATAGAAAAGTTATTGAGGAGTTGAACGAAATAAATGATGAGCTTTCTTCTAATCCTCTCTATTATAAAACAAAAGGAATAGCTGAATATTATTTAGGAAATTATTATGACGCACTTAGGGATTTAACTAGAGGCATTGAGCTTTATCCATTAGATTCTGAACTCTATTATTATAGGGCATTAGTAAAAATTTCATTAAATGAAGATAAAGAAGCTTAAAACGATATAAATACTGCAATAAATTTGAACCCTTATTATGCCGAGGCATACTTCAGTAAAGGCTTACTCAAGGAAAAGAAAGGAAAATATGAAGAAGCGATTGCCTATTATTCTAAGTCAATAGATATTAATCCAGAATATGTTGAGGCTTACGTAAGAAGAGCTAAAGCTTACATGAAGAGCGGAATGGAAAAAGAAGCGTTTGAGGACATTAAAGTTGTTAAAGAATTAAAAGAAAAAGAGAATAATAAAGAAAATAAACAATAATAGGAAAATAAGAGTTAATTTAATATTAACTTATTTAATTCCATAATGACATAATTTATATTAGGTCTTTTTAAGATATTTGGAGAAGTCATTATTTTTATTAACGGATTAAATTCCGCGTACTCTGCAGGTAAAGAAAACCTTTGATGAAATACCTCTAATTCTTTCCTGGCTTCTTCTAAATAAATAGCATAAGGTTGATTATTTACATAGGACTGAACAGCCTTGTCCATGAGTTCCTGCACTTTGGGTGGATTAAATTGAGTTTGAGTAAGCATTTTATAAATTGTTGCTCCTAAAGCGTATACATCCATTCTTACGTCAGCACCTTTATTAGTGAGCATAGCCTCTACTTGATCTATTGAACAGTATTGCGGAGTATACTCTAGCACTCTCTCTCCTATCTTTCTTGCAGAACCTAAATCTCCTAATTTAACTGAAATTATTCCATTTCTTATGTTCTCGTAAATTTCCTCAGCAGTTTTTCCTGGATATTTATTAAAGAATATATTAGAAGGCTTTACATCAAGATGAACATATCCTTCTTGGTGGACTACTTTTAATGCATTAGCAATATTAAGCGAAATTAAACCTACAACTTTCTTCCAGTAGCTTGAGAGTACTACTGCTTGATTTTTTAGTAAGTCTTCTACTGTACCTCCTTCCATTAGTTCCATAACTATTGCAGGAGGCATGGAATAATACACTTCCGACTTCCCTCCTAC
>QEFD01000032.1 GCA_003086435.1 Acidianus hospitalis | reverse complement strand
CCTCGGCCGCAGCAATTGCTTCAGGGTTGAGCAGACAATTAAAAATGAGGGGAGAAGATGCAAAAGTAGTAGTTTGGGCCGGAGACGGAGCTACTGGTGATATAGGATTTGCTACTGTTAGTGGTGCTGCTGAGAGAAATGAGGACATACTTTACGTATGTTACGATAACGAAGCTTTCATGAATACTGGAATTCAAAGGTCCTCTTTAACTCCTTACGGAGCGTGGACTACAACTACTCCTGCAGGTAAGAGGGAATTTAAGAAACCTCTGCCTTTCATTATGATGGAACATAAAATACCTTACGTGGCTACTGCGTCTATCGCTTATCCGTTCGATTATCAGGCTAAAGTTAAGAAAGCAAAGCATATTCAAGGATTTAGATATATTCACTTATTATCTCCCTGCCCTCCAGGTTGGAGGTTTGATAGCAGTCTAACTATTGAAGTAGCGAAGCTTGCTGTTGAGACCGGAATTTGGCCTTTATTTGAGGTAATTAACGGAGAGTTCCAGCTAACGGGGATAAGTAAAGTTCTGCTAGACAAGAGTAAGAGAAAACCTATAACAGAATACCTTAAACTTCAAGGCAGATTCAGCAAGATGAGCGAGAAGGATATAAAGGTAATGCAGGATGCTGTTGATGCAATGTGGGATTACATTGCTGAATTAGTGAAAAGATAGATTTACTCAACTCTTTTTCTTAATCCTTACGCTTAGTGCTTATTAACTTATGACAATAATTTTTAATATGTTGTGGAAAGTAAAGCTAAGTAATATAGGGCCTTTTAAGGAAGCAGAGATAGAATTAAAGCCTTTGACAATTTTTATAGGCAAGAATAGTGTTGGGAAATCATATTTCTTACGCTTATTATGGGCTATATCTTCCTCATCTCCCGACTATATTGAGTTTGAGAAAAGATTTAAAGAACAAGGGGGAGAGGAACTAAGGAAAAGATTAAGGAGTGAAGGTAGATGGAATAAGGATGAAGTAATTAGGTATGTAAAACTTTACGTTAATAGTTTTACTTATTCTATTATTTCTGGTATAGGAAAAAGAATAGGTATTATAGATCATAATATAGTGTCGCACGGTAAGGAAATTGGTAATATATCTATAACATCAGATATTATGAATATATCGTTCTCAATTACGAAGGGTAGAATTTCATATAGTTTTAGTTATAAGGATATTATAAATATAGAAGTCACTAAAACTTTTCCTTTAGGTCTTGTATTTAAGGTAGGAAGTGAAGAGTATGATAGAGAAGATGGTATAAAAGATGAGAATGACTTAGATGAGGTATTAGGATTAGAATTATTATATATATTTTCATCTATATTATCTCCAATTTTTCAAGGAGACTCTGCAATTCTCTTAGTTGATGGAAGAGCTGGACTAACGGAATTTTTATCATCTCCTTTAAGATCAATGAAAATTTCTGATTATCTAAGTATTGTTGATAAGGAATATCTAACCACATTTTATTTATTATTAGAGCAATTTGATAAGGGAACATTAAAGCAGGAAATATTTAGTGATTTCTTTGAAGAATTAGGTTTTGCACTAAAGCTTATAAAAAAGAGCGGTGTGAAATCTCCATACGTGAAAATGTGGAATAATGTATTACTGCCCTTATCTCAAGCGCCTTCCGGAATTAGAGAAGCACTTCCAATAGCTTTATCTCTTTCTAGTCCAAGTTCATCTACTGTATTTATTGAAGAACCGGAAGTACATTTACATCCAAAAGCACAAAAGCTCATGGCTAAAATGATTGCAAGAGCAGTAAACTCTGAAAAATACATATTTATTACAACTCATAGCGATTATCTTCTATCATCCATTAGTAACCTTATATCTCTTTCATCTCACCTGGACAAGGCTAAAGAGTTAGGATTTAAAGACAACGAAATACTTAGGAAGGACAAAGTTGTGGCATATTTAATTAAAAGTGAAGGAAATCATTCAAAAGTAGATCAGATCGAAATAACGGATGAAGGAATAATGGAATCTGAATTTACTAAAGTTGCTGAAGAACTTTTGGATGAAAGAGGAAACATTCTTGGCTAGGGATAAATGCAATTTGAAAACAAAAATAAGAGAATGCGAACTCATAGATCTAGACAAGATTTACGGTTTGCAAGAAACGAAACACGCTGACCTTTTATTAAATTGTGGAGAGTTAGTAATTATTGTTGAGGAGACAGGCACTATGAGGTCTGCCGATATTACTCAAATAATTTCTACAGTTGATAATTTAATGAGGGATAAGGAAAAATACGGCATTAAGACAGATCCTAAGAAGTACATAGGAATAGTACACTCTAATGGTAGAGTTGATTCTATAGGAATAAAATATCTACATAGTAAAACTAAAGGCAAAATGATTTTAAACATAGCCAATTGCTGTGATGACTTGCCAAGGAAGATTAGGAAATATTTTAGTAAGTGAAAATTTTATAGTTGATTTGAAAGTTAAGTTTTCTAGTAATTGCCATTTTGACTTGTACTGTGGGTCATTTTTACGTAAAAATGACCCATATCATGAGTCAAATTTATGAATTTTTGACCCATATCTCTTATAATGGATAGGGAGAAAATTCTCAAGGCATTAATTGACTGGAATTTCTGGTATAAGGAGCAATTCACAGGCTATCCTAGAAATTACTCAAAACAAGTTCTGGACATAATGAAATCAGGGTTTGTAGCAGACGTTATAGGAGTTAAGAGAAGCGGAAAGTCTACAATATTTAATCAAGTAATCTCCCATCTAATAAAAGAGGAGAAAATTAACCCTTTTCTTACACTTTTAATTAACTTTGAAGATTCTAGGTTTGCTGAAATTGATAATGCTGATAAACTATTTTCTCTTTTACAAATATACAGGGAGGAGACTAGAATAAATGGAAAGCCCTATATTTTTCTTGATGAGGTTCAGAAAGTTAAAGGTTGGGAGGGATTCGTCAGATCTTTAATAGACAGAAAAGAGGCTTACGTAGCAGTTTCTGGATCTACCTCAATTATTAATAAAGGAAAAGTTAGGGAAGTATTAGCTGGAAGGCACATTTCAGTTGAAGTGTTACCTTTATCTTTTTCTGAATATTTAGAGTTTAAAGGTGTACAAATTGGGAGAGAAATTGATCTTTTAGCCAGAGAGGAGGAAATTAAAAAGCTGTTTCTAGAATTTCTAAAATTCGGAGGCTTTCCAGCAGTAGTTAACAGCGAGATTAAGGATAAAATTTTACTCAATTTATACGACGATATAATAACTAAGGACGTGATAACTCAGTGCAAAATAAGGCAAGAGGTAAAATTAAGGGAATTATCACTCTTTTATATTTCTAATGCGGGAAATAGGATTTCCTTTAGGAAGATTTCTAGGTGTTTACCCGTGGCGTAACTTATCCTTACTTCTAATTCCGCCACGGGCACCCCTCTTAAGGGATCATACACAGTCACCCT
>QEFD01000031.1 GCA_003086435.1 Acidianus hospitalis | reverse complement strand
TCAAAACTATATTTGGAAATGATTAAAAATAACGAGTAGTTACGTAGAAGCGTTACAGTCTAAAGCTTAAAAACATTTTAGTATTATGTACTTAAAATTCTCATAGTTTAAAGTTGAATCCTTATTAGTTTTCAAGCTTATATTACCAACCTTCTACAATTCGAATATTTTTGAAGGTAAGTATTTATTCATTTTCTTGAATTAGCCTTGTTTATTACCCATTTGAGTAGGTTAAATTTAAATTGCAGGGGCTAAGTTTTATCCGAAATGGCCCAAAGAAAAGATTTATTCATTAGGGAATCCTCCGGGTTAGTGAGAGAAGTAAGTCCTTGGGCTTCATTATCGGCAACCTTTGGATTAGTTACCGGAGGAGTTCCGATTTTAATATTAAGTTGGCTTTTTACAGCTCCTGGAGCAAATTGGGTTTTATCATTCCTCTTAATGCTACCGCCAACACTAGGAATGGCTTTCTTATTTTATATTGCTGGTATATCAATGCCTAGAGCCGGAGGAGATTATGTATTTAATAGTAGAGCTGTTCATCCTGCTATTGGTTTTATCAATTATTTTGGACTTTTTGTTGCTTTTGCACTGTCCTTAGGATACTATAGCTACTTGGCGGCACAGTGGTTTGGTTATTTATTTTCCTCTATAGGTTTAGCTTACTCTAATCAATTTTTACTTAGCTTAGGTTGTTGGTTTTCTAGCACTACTGGAAGTGTAGTTATTGGAATATTAGTAGTTTTCCTTTCAATTATATTATCTATAATTCCTAGAGTTCAATGGCGTTTCGTATTTTGGGGAGGAATAATAACCCTTGTCTCATCAATAATAATGTTTATATTCCTCCTTCAAATAACACCGACATCTTTCTCTACAGCATTATCTTCTTCAACTGGCATTCCTAACGCATATAATGAAGTAATAACTGACGCAATGTCTAATGGACTAAAATTCTATCCCTCATTATATGCTACCTTTCTTGCTGGTCCAGTAATATGGTACTACTATACCTGGTATAATTTACCTGCATCTTGGTCTGGAGAAATGAAACAAGTGAGGAAAAACGTTTTATACTCAATTATAGTTGCCATTTTAATAATATCTGCTTACTATATACTATTTACTTACATAAATTTAAGGGCATTTGGCTGTAGATTCTTAACTTCCTGGAGCTACATTAGTAATTGTGGGATCAACGATCCTGTTTATAAATCACTGTCATCCATAGGAGACTTCACTCCATATTTTGCATTAATAGTTAATCACAATTTACTCATCTTCATGATAATGTTCATAGCTTTATGGCTTCCTAACTTCTATAGTAATCCCCCTTTAGTGACTTCCTTAGTAAGATACTTATTCTCATGGTCATTTGATAGATTAATGCCATCTTGGTTAGCTGACGTTAATGAAAATCTAAAGGCTCCAGTTAAAGCTACATTACTTGTAGGTGTTATGGGAATAATTGGAGTTCTACTTTATGCATTTAATACAGTTGTGGCATTAGTAGACGTTACTGTAATTTTTGAAATAGGTTACGCGATATTCGCTTTATCAGTCGCATTAATGCCTTACGTAAGGAAACAAGTTTATGAAAGATCTGTTCCAGTAAAGAGAAAAATCTTGGGAATTCCTTTAGTTAGTTTAATTGGAGTTTCAGTGTTCGCTTTCTTAATGTTTATCTTAGCCATAACTTGGGGAAATCCGATTCTTTTGCCAATTAATATTCAAACTTTAGCTAGCTTAGGAATAATATATGCTGTAGGTGGCATAATATACGCAATAGCAACACAGTTAAATAAAAAGAAGGGAATAGAAGTGTCTTTACTATTTCAAGAAATACCCCCAGAATAGTTTTGTTTATTTTCTTCAATATTCTTCTCTTCTCCTTTTTTAATGTAAAACTTTCTTGCTATCATAAACAAGGATATTACAACATAAGAATCTACAAATGGAGCAAAGTCTGTAACATAAAAGCTAAACTGTGTGTGATTACCTAACACGTAAACTAAGACAAAACCAAGCCATTCTGACCATGCGAACATTGTAGTTATTATCATCTTTAGGTTCTTCATTACAAAAGCCAAAGGAGTTGTTACAGCCCATAGAATCATTATAATTGGATTCACGTTAGCATAAAATCCATGGCCCATGTTGAAAGGATGTATGTTTAAAAACCAATCCCATGGCTCTGAGATTTGAGTAACTGCATCTAAAGATATGTGTCCATTACTTATATCCCAGACTACCGTATTTGCAATCTTTGCGTGAAGCCACGCTAAAGGTCCACCTTCATAGATTATGATTGGCAAGGAAATAATGAGATAAACAAATGCCGGAATTCCTAGACCTAGGTAAGCTCTCTTAATTGGTTTTCTCTCTATTTCGCCAATATAATATAACGCAGGGAAAATTAACATTACTGCTGGTTCCTTTGAAGCTATAGCTAAGCCTAAAAATATAGCTGACAATAACAACTTGTTCTTTAACAGAAAATAAAGACTAAGAAAACTGAAGAATGCTACATATATATCCAGCATTGCTATTCCGTGAAGTACCCATAAATTAGGGCAGGAAGCTAATATTATTGAAGTAAAAATCCCTCCAAGATTTCCTATTAGATCCTTACCTAATATATCCCTAGTAAAGAAGAATCCAGTTATTAAAATGAGATCACCTATTATCCAGCTGGGTAGTCTCCAAGATAGTGGATAATAGCCCATGACTATGATAAATATATCCATAATATACTTTGCTAAAGGCGGATGGCAAATATTGATAAAAGTCTCAATGCCAGGTTTAGCCGGATAAGGAAAATACATTGGTGGACTTATGTGAAAAATAAGTTTAAGCATATTATATGCTGCAGTAGGATACCAAACTTCGTCACCTATATAAGCGTTAATAGGAAGAAATGTTTTTATCGTAAAATATGTGTATGTAGCAACTATTACGGCAAGTAATGAGTAGAAGAGAATGTCTACATATTTTCTGCTCATAAAATGATTTCTATTTAGTTATAATTAAGTCTATTCAAAACCGCTATTAGATGATTCTAATGAAGAATAACTGTAACAAATCTCAAAATTATATCCTATTTTCTTGCATGCAATCTCGTTTTTATTCTCTATGATACTAAGCATGATATATAGATTATATATTAGCTTTATAATCTTTATTGCATATAAAGTTGTTAAACACAATAATACTTTTCATGGTTCGATTAAACTTTATTATTTAACTTTAAAATTTCCTTTCCAAGGTATTTTACTTGTTCAGGGATTTCTACATTAATGCCATTAAGCATGAAAAGGCTTTCAATAAACGGAATAACCACTTTTATTCCTTCAAACTTACTGGCTAATCTCATTGCCTTATCTAAATCCTCTGGAAAAGGAGGAACAAGATTTATTACAATTCCTAAATATTGGCCAATTTTATGGGGGGTTTGCTCTATTTCTTTTATGTATTTAAGGGTCGACTCTATAGAAATTTCGCTCGAATCTGATATATATAGCCTGAACATTTTTTCATCTGGAAAAGTTTCCCTAAATATTCTTAATTCGCATTGTACTTCATCGTCATTCCATTGTACCATTGAAGGATTATCTACTATAAACGCTTGAAATCCGTTTCTAACTATTTCTTGATACTTTTCCTTAATTTTTTTTATACAATTTCTCGTCTCTTCTAATAATATCTAAATCTACGTAGAACCTAGCCCCATCTCCATATAGCTTAAGAATGTAAAAATCTCCTCCATCTTTTGTTTTAACTTCTTTAAAATAGGTTTGCTTATCTTCTTCTTTGTCCACTATTGAAGCTAATAATCCTTTTCCTTTTATTTTAGCTAAATTAGATACCCAACCTAATGGATCTCTATCAATTAGTAAAGTCTTTACTCCATTCTGTGAAAAATATTTTGATAAAAGTAGTGCTATAGTTGATTTACCGACTCCGCCTTTAGTACTTAGCACTGAAAGTCTCATTGTCTAATCAAATTATTTAAAAGATTTAAAGTTTTGTATACTTCACTCTAACATTTTTAAGAAAAAATTAGATTAACATTTTCGGTCTTATTTTGAACTTTCTATATAGTAATACTAGTAATGACGGTGCTAGATAATACCATAAAAGCGATGTTTCTAGTATAGCTGCAACTGATAAAGCAAATCCAATTTCTTGTAGTATTGCTGCTTTTACTAACATTAAAGATCCCATGGTTCCAGCAAATATTAAGCCTAAGAATATGATAGTCTTTCCAATAGCCTTAACGCTCTTCCCTACTGCCGTTTCCATGTTCTCTCCTTTCTCTATTTCTTCATGAATTCTTGCTATTAGGAATATGTTATAATCCATCCCAATTCCAATTATTATCGCAACTAAAAATAGCGGTACTACTGCAAAAATTCCATAGCCTAAGATGTTTACAAATATTAACCTCTCTAAGCCCAGTGTTATTCCTACTGCAGACATTATAGTAAATATTACAACTCCTGAAACTGAGAATGATCTAGTCATAATTACTAACAACACGTACATAGTAACAGTAATTAACAAGAATATTTCCAGAAAGTCTGTCTCTATAAAGTGTAATATATTATAAAGGTCTACTGGACCTCCCCCTACATAACCTATATGCAAGCTCTCTATATTTTCTACAACTCCGAAAGCTTGAGTTGAGAATGGTGGGTATTTTTGATTTACTACAAATAACATATATCCATGCGATACGTACTCAGTATAATTATATTCTGATAGTTTGCAGTATGGAATTAGTCCACCGTAAGGAGATACTGGAGACTCAACTGCAGTAACCCCAGGTATAGATGAAAGTTCTTTGTATATGTGAACCGCATAGTTGTAGGTAGTTTGATTGAAGGTTGAAATAGGTACTACTACGTATATTGGAAATACGTTTGACGTAGTAAATTCTTGGCTTAATAGGTTAACTCCTTCACTTGCTTGAGAAGGTGGCATTAAACCTAGGATATTTGTACTTAATGGCATAAACAATGCTATTATCGAGAAAATTACTACCAAAGTAATAAATATTCCTACCTTAGTAGCTGGTCTAGAGACCGAATAACTTTTGGTATTATTATCTCTGTTAAACTTTGCTGGGAAGAATAACTTATCTCCTGCCGCCTTTAATATTGACGTGAAAAGGGTAGTTGCAGAAAGCCATACTACAAATACTGCTAACATTTCAGAAATTGAAGTATCCGAAACTAATGGTACATTATAGATATAAAGGAACAAGAAAGATAACATTACTACGAGCGCTGTTAAAGTTACTGCCCTTCCTCCCCATCTTACTGCTTCTTTTACAGCCTCATCCTTTGATAAGCCGTTTCTTCTTTCTTCTATATATCTACTTGAGATGAAAACTACGTAATCTGTTCCAAGTCCTAAAGCTAATAATAGTACTTGGCTAGGAGTTAGGAAATCAACAGTTATGCCTAGGAGTTTTATTACTATAAGCCATATTAATACAGAAGATACTAAGAATGCTGATAAGTATATCCCTAGAGGTACAAAAGCCGCTACAAATGATCTGAAATATATTCCAGTAATTATTATAGCTAGAGCTATTCCAACCGGTATTGCTATTGCGAAAGCGCTATTAGCTAATCCTCTAAGCTGTTGATCTACAGGTTTAGGTCCAGTTAAGTAAGATGTTAAAGGAATTATACTTTTAACATAATTTTGAAAGTCCTTTGCCTCGTTTATTGTAAAATTTCCTTTCATTATAATCAAATAGTAATTCTTATAGTACAAAGCATCCGTAATATTTGTAATTGGCGTCACTGGGAATTCGTTATCTCTAATCAGTTCTGAGACTAATGAAGATACACTTTCGTTCCTAGAAAGAACTTCTTGTAATAGGCTTCTATTTACACATATTATTGGAGTAAAATTGACATAATTGCTTATTAATTTTGCAGTTAAATTATACACGCTTTCGTTATTGGCCGTTTGTAAATAAATTAAGAATTCTTTAGGAGTTATGTTTGAAGCATTAAGTATTGGTTGAAGTTTGCTTAACTTAGGTGAGATAAGATAAGCAGTTAAGTTACTTATATTATGATAATAGAGTAACTGTTGGAAGAACCATTGTGGCAATTTACTTTCATTAGAAGCCTGGAGAGAAACGAAGTTAACATATTGTGAATATTCAGTAAAATTACTTATTTCGTTAACTAAAGTAGGAGAAACGTTATACTGAGAACTTACGTAATCTACTGCAAATTCATAAGGGGATTTACTTAAATTATAATAAACTGCAGAAATGAATGGTCTCTCAGTTACATTGGCCTTAGAAAGTATAAGATCATAAGCAAGTTCCTTGAAGTTTGTTTGGTTTAAAACTTCCTGGAGAAATGTTTCGTTAAGTCCGGTCTTTTCTGAATAGATATTTAATAGTACATCTTTAGGCTGATTATAGTACAACTCCTCAGCAAGTTCGAGAGGTACGTGTTTTGTTTCGTTAATATAATTTACTGTAAACTTATAGTAAGGAAGACCCTCTTCAAAGTTACTTATATTTATATAATTTTCTAAATATAGAATAAATGAATTATTAGGAAGAAGCATCGATGCGTTTTCTATGCTTATCTGTGCTCTTTGTACGAAGTTTGTGCAGTCACTCTCTAGCCAGAATTTATAGAACGCATAGAAGAATTTACTCTCGTTCACGTTATTTATTAGTTTGCTTACTTCTTCGAAAGCTTTTTCGCTAGAGTATGTGAAGTTATGCGTTTCATTGTATATTTCCAGGAAATTCTTTAAAAATAAGGAAGTGTAGCCATAAAGGAAAAGTGATGCATTACGGGCTGTAGAGTTTATTTCCATTTCTCCTTCCTTTATTTTACAGAATGTTGATAAATTATTCAGCATTCCTTGGTGAAGCTGATAAAGCCTAATTGTAGTTTCATTAATTTCATTACTAACGTTAATAAATGTAACTTCGACTTTTTTTGTTCCATAATTTAGTTCCTCTAATTTTACGATAGTATTATTTAGCTCTATGTATTTACAACTAAGATTATTTTCAGCTTTAATTTCTCCACTCTTTATCTCCAAGATTTTTACGTAAAGAGAGTTTGTTGAATTCTGTAATTTTGATAATGTAGTATTTAGTAAATTCTTTTCTAGAGAGTAATAACTTATAACTGTTATATTTCCGTATGAAGTTAAATTTGCCAAAAATAATGAATATGGAGTAACGTTTCCTTCTATTATTAGAATTGCGTTAGCCCCAGAAGCTCCTTGCAAGTGAAAATATTTTGAAACTATGTTCTCAGCTTGGGCAGAAGTACTACCTGGTGTCGATATGTTTATTTGATAACTAACGCTCTTGAAGAAAAGGGTTGAAAAAGGTGCAGATATTGCGAGCACAATAATCCATATAATGAGCACAACGTACCATTTTTTTGAAATAAACTCTGAAAACCTCGAATTCATACGTGAAATAGATATATCTAAAATATAAGCTTTTCTAGGGAGTTAACTAACCTTCTTTGGAATATCTCTATGTAAAAAGCTAATGAATGCCATTATTATTGCGAAACTCGAATAACCCAATATGTATGCAATAGCCGCAATAGTAGTTCCCGGAACTACAGGAAAGATTTCCAATGCCTCAACTATTATTGTAGCATGAGGAATTCCCTGAGCTATTATGTAAGGTAACTCCGTAGACCCCCACGCAGGTAAGGAAATAGCTATACTTATTAAGAAATACAAGCTGGTTAACTTGGCTACAAAAAGCAATACCGCACCAATTATTATTGAGCCTATTAGAATAGTACTAGAGACGAGAAATGCTAAACTGCTTCTCCTAAAAATTTCACCAAACATAAAGCCTATTGAGAAGAAAGTTAAAGTTGAAAATAAAATTGATAACACTACTACTGGCAAGTATTGGAGTTCTACTTGATCTCCAAAGAAAGAGAATGAGAAAATTAACGCTAATGCTACCATAAGTAGATAGATTAACGTTACTAACAAATAGCCTCCCAAGAATTTACCTATTAAAAATGATAACCTTGTAATAGGTTTAGTCATGAAGAAATCTACTGTGCCTTGTTCGTATTCCTCAGACATTGCCCCAGATGAAATGGAAATGGAAATAAAGTGAATTAGCAAGCTTTGTGGTAAAAGTACTCCTGCTAACCATAACAAATCTTCTATAGGAGATAATAATTTTTCTATTCTGGGCGTTCTAAACTCAGCTAGGGAAAGGTATACTCCTATTTCGAATAGGAAAGTGATTGCAATTAAAGTTATTACCTTCTTTCTTGCAATTGCTCTCTTAATTTCATAAATCATAATCTTCTCAATCATTAAACATTGCCTCTTTAACTATGTTTAAGTATGCCTCCTCTAGTTCGTTATCTAAGTAAAAAGACCTAATTCTTACTCCAGCTAAAACCAACCTTTTAATAAGTTCTTCCCTCTTATCCTCAGTAAGAGTTAAGATAACCTTATTTTTGCCTTCCTCTTCCACTCCCTTGATAAAGTTTATTTTGTTTGCTTCAGCCTTTAGGTTTTCAATATCTTCAGTTTCTACTATTACCCTTATCCCTAAAAATCTCTTTATTAAATCCTCTACAGTTCCTTCAAAATACACAGAACCTTTAAAGATGAAATAAACTTTGTCCGCAATTTTCTTTACGTCTTCCATTTCATGCGAAGTCATTAGAACTGTCCTACCATCTTTTGCAATATTTTTTACCATATTTCTAAAGTTTGTTATTAATACTGGGTCAGTACCCATATTAGGTTCATCCATTATTAGAACTTCAGGATTACCAAGCATTGCTTCGGCTATAGCTATTCTTTGTATCATTCCTTTGCTATATTTTGCGATTTTCTTATCAGCATTTTCTGTCATTCCTACCATTTCAAGAAGTTTAGGAATTTCGGATTTATCAACACCCTTTATCTTTGCAGAGAATTCAAGTACTTCCCTCCCAGTAAGGAAAGGGGGGAGATTAGGTAATTCTTGAATATAACCTATCTTTTTGAATATTGATTTATCCTTAAATGGATCTTTATCTAAAATTCTAACTTCACCATCGTCTGGGAAAATCAAGCCCAAAATGATTCTGATTAACGTAGTCTTTCCAGCTCCGTTAGGGCCCAATATAGCAGTTATTTTACCTTTTTCTGCCTTTAAACTAACTCCGTTTAATGCTGATTTATTTCCATACCTCTTTCTTATTCCTTCCGCAATTATCATGTAAAATACCATTGCATTTAGGAATTTTTATTCTTGTGTTATTCCCTCCATTTCATAGCATATCTAGGTAATGATATAAAGACTACACTCTCTAAGATAAATACTACGATCGCTAGCAAACTCATTTTTTGTAAATTTAGTAATCCTTGAACTATCATGGATGCTGATGTTGAAGGAGATAGCAATAGGGCGTATAGTACATCTTTTGGAAGTATTGAATATGGATAATAAAGAGGAGGAAGTATTGTAAAGATTAACGAGAGGAAAGTCGATAATCCCCAAGAATGCCTAGTATGCTTTATTAAGCTAGCTAGAGTTATTGAAAGAGATGTTGTCGATATGAGCAATATTGCTGATATTCCTAAAATAGCAAGCAATTGAAAAGCAGAGAAAACGTGAAAGATTAAGCCTAGAATAATGTAAACTAGTACTCCGGGCAAAGTGAAGATGAAATTTCCTAAAGTCAGCCCTAGGATATAATCCATTGGGCCTATTTCAGTTGCTACTAATAGATCTTGTAACCTTAACTGTAATCTTAGGAAAGCAAAATCTCCTATTAATGATATTGAATTAGATACTATTACAGAAATTAATCCACCCACTATTCCGTAAGCAAGGAGTTCACCTTTGGATATTATATAAATGAAGAAAAGCAATGATAAAGGCAAAGAGAGATACGCCAAAATGTAAATCGGTGCCCTTCTTATGTTAGAGTAGCCGTAAAACCAGGCAAATGCTAGAATAAAGTTACTCCTCGTCATAATATAACCCCTTCATTATCATTACATCTTCTAGGCTTATCGGTTTTATTACTACCCCTTTTCCTACAAGTTTCTTCGCTTCTTCTTCATCAACGTAGGAAAGACTTAAATTGCCAACTCTTATGTCTCCTTTTCCTTCTACCCTTACCTTACCCCTTAATGGAGATAATAAGTCCTCAACTGTTCCATATTCTACTAACTTTCCTTTGTTTATTATTGCTATTTTCTCGCAAAGCTCTTCCGCTTCTTCCATATAGTGGGTTGTTAAAATTATCTTTGACTTCATTTGCTTAATTGCAGACCATACTTCTAATCGAGAAATAGGATCTAAGCCCGTAGTGGGCTCGTCTAAAAATACTACATCCGCATTGGAAGCTATTGCCATAGCCACGAAAACTTTTCTTTTCATACCTCCTGATAATTCGTCTGTAGGTTTATCCATTACATCTCCTAATCCAACTTCTTTAAGTACATATTTAGCGGTCCTTAATGCTTCGGAAATTGAAAATCCTCTCGCTGTTAAATACATCGTTATATGCTCTAAAGGCGAAGCTATTCCCATGGGTGAAGCTTCTTGCGGAATGCTTGCTATTATTTTCCTTACTCTCTTTACGTCTTTAATCACGTCAAACCCTTCTATTAATGCCTTGCCAGAAGTGGGTAAAAGCTGAGTAGAAAGAATTCTAATCAAAGTAGTTTTCCCGGCTCCATTTCTACCTAGTATGCACGAAATTTTCCCATCTAGAGTAACAGTAAGCTCGTCTAAAGCTCTTGTCCCATCCTTATAAACCTTGGTTAGTCTGTCAGTAAAAATCATAAGGATATAATTCTATTTGAGGTAAAAAGATTAACACGATTATGCTTAAACAAACGGCAATGTATAATAATTATTCTAACATATTCTTAAATGCTGTTAAAGGATATAGTATCTATGCAAACTCAAACACCGCCTGGACAAAAATACATTAAGAGGTTTATATATTATGCGGCATTAGGAGTTCCGGAAGTTGATATTCAGCAATATAGATTAAAAATTTCTGGCCTAGTTGAAAATCCAATAGAGTACACTTACAATCAGTTATTAACCATGATAGATACTAGATATACTAGAGATTTTCATTGCGTAACTGGATGGAGCGTAAAGGACGTTTACTGGGAAGGAGTTAAGATAAAAACTTTAGTGGAGAAGGCAAAAGTTAAAGACGAGGCAAAATGGGTGATATTTTACTCTCTAGATGGATATACTTCAGTAGTTCCTAAGGAGGATGCGCTGGCGGAGGATTCAATAATAGCTTTAAGGATCAACGGTAAGCCATTAAGTATAGAACAGGGATTTCCTGCAAGGCCCTTTATGCCTCACCTTTACGGATGGAAGAGCGCAAAGTGGTTAACTGAAATAGAGTTTACTTCTAAATATGTAGACGGTTATTGGGAAGAAAGGGGCTATAATGAGAGAGGAAATGTGTGGGAAGAAGAGAGGTTTAAAGGACAAGGAGGTAGGCATCATTTACCTAGGAGACCAATTTTAACCTAAGCATTCCTTTACTTTTTGAACTACTGCCTCAATTTCTTCTAACGACGGAGAAGGTACGAAAACTCTCCAGCTTTCGTCATTTATTGAAGGAGTAGCTAAAATTGCTGATATCAGATCTCTACAGATTTTATCCATTTTATTAACATCTTTTCCTTCCTCGATTTTTTCCTGAACGTAAGATTTTATTAAAAGCATTGCAGTTAAAGGTTTGCCCATTTTTGCAAGGTTTATTGCTTCCTCCATAACATATGATATTAAAAGAAAGTAAATATTCGTTCATGTTTTGAAGAGTTTTATAATTTATGGTTCCAGTTCAGTATTATGAAATCCAGAACTGTAAAGCTTAGAATGATAATAAGCCTTACATTAGTCGTTGTTGCGTTTACTTTAGCTTTTATGTTTTTACCTTACCTAAACATGATAAATAACTCTTCTACCTCAGGTATAAAAATGGTTAATTCTCAAATAGTTGATAAGTATTTTGGAGGGAAGTGGAACGAGAACGATAGCCTTTCGGGTTATGTAAAACCACAAAAGTCGTATTATGAAATTCATTTTTATAACGGTTCTACGGAAAATGTTAGTTCCGAGAATCTCACAATTGTCAATCCTCAAATAAATAAATACCTTGGAATTATAGAGGTAGATCTTAGAAGTATTAATTTTACAACATTCTATAGTGGAAATCAGACACTTTCAATTATCATATTAAATTATACATCAACTATGGAACCTAAAAATATTTATAATACAATATATACTACATTTAAGGATAATAGTAAAGCAGTCGCTTTAAGTTTCCATAATATAAGCAACTGTGCATTTATAGCTTCTATAGACTGTTATCAATTTTCAATAGGATATTCTAGCAGTGAGATTATTATTGTATTCTACAAGGGGTGTATAGACGAGTCGTTAGCAATAACAGATCTAATTAATTACATGCTATGATGCTGTTGAAGTAGGAATCAAGCTATTAAATTTATCATAAAGAACTTTATGTTTCTCCTTTATCTCTTCTAGTACCGCTCTTATTCCTTTAAAAATATTTTCTGGGGCAGAAATTTCGTTTAATCCAAAGGGTGATTGTAAGTATGCTTTTCCATCTTTAATTACAATTTGGATTTTAGATAAAACCTCTCCAGTAGTAACTTCGTAAGTTACTTCCTCAGCGATGTGAACTTCATTTCCTATAAGGAATATTTTTATTGTAGATCCTTCAAAACACATCTCTAATGAGTCCTTTTCTGGATAAATTGAGACTTTCATAGAAAGAAATTTGTCGTGAATAATTTAACATTTTCTACAATTTAAAACTTTAATCTTAGAAAAACGAATAAAAAGAAAAGAACAAGAAATGATTTAGCTTATTGTGAATGTAGCAGTCTGCTTTGCTAGTACCTTTGACGATACTGCAGGAGTGTATAACTTTATGTGGTATGTTCCAGGGGATAAATGGAATGGTAATTGTAACTGGAACTGTGCTTCGCTACCTAATATTACTACGAATCCGCTGTACCAATTTGTGTAATCTTTCTTATTCTCGTTCCAAGGAGCTTGTATTACCTTGACTGTATCGTTAGATATGTTATAAGAGTATAGGAATACGTGCCATGTTGAGTTATAGATTTCCATCATTGGTGCAGATGCTGGATACGCGTCAGGTCCGTCACAGTCAGTAATATTCAATATTAAATATGTTCCTTTTGCGTTTTCATAAGCGTTGACATAAGTGATCTTTAATTGTGGTATCTTTGAGTGGTTGACTAAAGGTCCTACAACATTACCGTAAGCCCACTGCCCCGTAGCTAATATCCAACCAACTACCAGTATAGCGAATATTATACCAATTATTGTTACTCTCTCCATTTCCATCACCATAATTTAATCCACTTGAGTATAGGCACGTTAGCTATTGGCCTATCTCCTAGCTTCTTATATAGGAAGTAATCTAATCCCCAAACTCTTCCCGCACCAGTTAATATTAGCGTTACTGAACCGGCAGTTAATAGTGCTCCTATCTGCCATTCATCTTCGCAGGTTGAACCTAACCAGTAAGCTGGTGCAAAACCTACAGACATTGCTAGGGCTCCAAGTGCTGCTAGCCTAGTTAAAAGACCTATGATAATAAATAATCCAGCTATTATTTCGATATAACTAAAGACCGTTAGGAAAGTTACGTCAAATGATCTGTTTTCTAAGGTCATTAATAAGAGTCCTTTAAAAGGTCCTGCATGCGGCAAGAAGTTTACTAATTTCCCTCCTACGAAAGATGCGGAATTTGGATCCAACTTTGCAGGCTTTAATACAGCCTTTCTTAATCCTCCGTCTAGGAACATCCAGCCTACTGCAAATCTTACTGGGAATAAATACTCCATCCTTGTCATTTTCTCAGTTCTTTTGAACTCCTCTGATTGTTTTCCAGACATCTTACCACCAAAATGTATATTTGTTTACTAATATTAAAAAAGTTATCTTTTTATAACTTTAAAGCGTTTAAAGTCATGGAACTTTGTTTACATAATTTAAAAAAATCAAGAAAATCTTGTGTAAAAATGTATACATTTATACATTAATGTTGGTACATTGTTAATTCGTTATTCTTTAACGTTTCTGGCCCTAGGGCTAATCCCAAAATTGCAATAATTGAACCAAGGGTTAAAATACTGAAAGCCGATGTATTTAATGGAAGTTTAGTAGAAACTAGAGATATAAGCAATGGACTAAAACCTGCAGCTATGAAAGCTCCATTATAAGAGAATCCTACTCCAGTAGCTCTACTAAAAGTCTTGAACCTTTCTGCCAAATATGCCGGAGTTAATGCTGAAGGGAAATTTATTAAGAATCCGAAGAGCATAACTGTAAATAGAGAGAAACAACTAAAATAGAAAATTCCTGCACCTATTGTAGCTAATGCAACATATCCAATTCCTGAAAATTTTCTTCCTAGAAAGTCAGAAATTCCTCCTGCTATTATCATTGCGGGTATTCCTGCTAAATTCATGTAAAATGCATACTTGCCAATTTCTGCTTGAGTTAAGTGAAGATATTCTCCAAAGAATACTGGAGCGAATTGCGGTCCTGCATAGATCATCATCCAGAATCCTATCATTACTAATATGGTCTGCCATATTGGTTTCAAGCCTTTAATTGGGTTATCCTTCTTACTCTCTACGTATATTTTAGGTTCTGTCATTCTTGATCTTATGAATACTGCAAGTCCTGCAGGTAGAACACCGATAGCGAAAATATATCTCCAACTATTAAGTACAAGGCTAGGTATGCTAGCAAAATAAGCGAAAAGGAGGTCTACTATAACAAACCCAACTAAAGTTCCAGACTGCATTATCCCGCCAAATAGTCCCCTCATCTTTCTAACGCTTTCCATTGCAGTAGTAAAGCTTGAAGATACGTCTCCGCCTATAAATATTCCTTGTAAGATTCTAAGTAATGATAGAAGAATCGGTGCTAAAATTCCTATTTGATAATAAGTAGGTAAAATTGAAGTTATTCCTATAGACAATGAATACCCTAAAACTGTAAATATTAATGTTCTTTTCCTTCCATATTTATCAGCTATATATCCAAAGATAAAACCACCTAAAGGCCTAAATAATACCGTGAAAACTATTGGTAATACTGCACCTAATGTTCCTAAAGTCGGGTAGAACAACTTTTCTAGTAAAGTTGAAGTTATAACTACTGCCCCTAGGTCATAAGAATCCATGATCCACGATATATAGGAACCAATATAGTTGGAGACTGGTCTTTCACTCATATTAAGACGCTTTGGTGTTTATTTAAAAAATTATCTTTCAATCTATTGAAAATAGATTAACAGATTTTAATCTAATTGTAGAAAAATAACTTAAAATACGACATAGTGAGATAAGATGATTATAATGATAATTATTAATCAAAGTTATATCGTTTTGTTTATACATTACGTAGGTAATGCTTATATTTAATTCCTAGAATACTATATACCGACCCGTATGAGTATAAGCAAGACGTTTAGCGGTGTTACTTCATTTATAGCTTATACTTTGGCCACTTACGTAATGGTAGCACCAGCATTTACTGTGAAACAATTTGAATTACCAGCATGGTTAGCGTTTTTAATAGTGTCTATACCTTTTGGAGGAAGAGTTATTGGATCTTTGCTTTACCAAAGAATTGTTGCAATCCTAGGATCTAGGTTAACTTTCTTATCTTCAATGGTAGCTTTAGGAATATTATCAATAGGAAGTAGCACTTTAAATGTTCCTATATTAATACCTTTAAGGTTATTAGTCGGCGTTGCATTCGGTATAGCTACTTCTTTAGCAGTTGAACAGGCAGTAAGATCTGGAAATAGGTTAATAATTGCTTTAACAATGAGCGGTTGGGCTTTCGGATGGATAGGCGGTGCATTATCTTACTTAGCTTTGGGAGAATGGCAATTAATTGCATTAAGCGGAGCAATAACTTTGCCTTTCTCTATGTTGTACAAGAGGGTAAGTGTATTTTCAGTTGAAGTAGGAAAACTCGGAATACCTTCAATATCTTCAATTTTGATATTTTTCTTCTCCTTTGAGCCAGCATTCGCATTGCAGTTAGCCCCAGCGATTGTGGAAAATCAAGGAGGAATAATTTGGCTAATAATAGGTTATATAGTAGCAATACCAATGTACATTTTCGTTCCAGTAATATCTCCACTATTGGGTGAAACAAGAACCGCATTACTTTATACAATGACTTCAGCAATAAGCGGAGTTACATTTTTCCTCACTGGTTCCCCTTACGTTCTAGTAGTTTTCACTGCCTTTGGTTTAGGAATTAATTCAGTAGCGCCCAGACTAGCAGCATCTTATGGAGCATCTGCAAGAAATATGGGAATAGCTTTGAATACTGCGGCATTAGGAGGAGTTGCGGTTCCGGTAATAAGTTCCTTCGATATTAAGTTCTTAGCGTCACTATTTACTGCATTATCAATGGTTATACTTCTAGTAATGAGCGTTAAGAAACCAAATGCTCTACTAGTTAGGTCTGCATAAAGTTATTTTCTTCTCTTCTTCTTCATTTCTATGATATTTGAAGTAAAACCTAGAAATCGTTATTTTGAAATTTTAGCTAAGGGAAGAGAAGGAGTAGTAATTTTTCCTACTTATGTTCCTGGGTCTTATGTAATAAGAGAGCTAGAAAGAAATATTGTAGAAATTGAAGGAATTAGAATATCAAAGAATAGATTTTATGTAAAGTACAATTTTAGGTATTTAATTTATGCAGTAAGCAAAGATCAAAGGGAAGCTATTTCTACACTCGACTATATTTTTATTAATCCGCCAGCAGTTTTCCCTTTTCAGGAGATTAATGAAGAATATTGCGTAAAGTTAGATTTGCCTCCTAACTGGAAAATATCAACTTCTCTTAAGAAGAAAGATGGAATGTACTGTGCTGATAACTATGACGAGTTCGCCGATTCTCCAATAGAGGCTTCCCCATATTTAAAGGTACTAAAAATCGACGATAAGCACGTTGTTTCTACAATAGACGATCTGGATGTTGAAATGTTAAGGAGGATAGTTAGTGAGGCAGATAAAATTCTAGGAGATGAAGATAATTATGTTTTTCACTTTAGGAGGTCTGACAAGGAGTTAGGAGGGATAGAGCACTTAAATTCTTCAGCAATAGTAGTTAGCTGGGATAGGGAGAAGCTAGCAACTTTATTTGCCCATGAATATTTCCATCGCTGGAACGTCAAGAGACTCATTCCGGCAGATCTTAAGCACAATTATGAGAAAGAGGTCTATACATCGCTTTTGTGGTTTGCTGAAGGTTTCACTGATTACATGGCAGTAATAATTTCATTAAGGGCAGGAGTTCTCGATAAGAAAGATGCAGTAAAGTATGTGGCAAACTCGTTATCTAAGTTAACTTTTCCTGGAGCTAAAAGGACGAGCTTAGCAGAATCTTCATTTACTACATGGATAAAATATTATAGGCAAGATGAGAATTTCTTAAACTCCTCAATTTCATATTATGATGGAGGTTTAGCCTTAGCCTTATACGTTGATTTAGAAATGTCAAAGAAGGGGAAAAGGATAGATGACTTGTTTAAGGAAATTTATCATGAAAAAAGAATTTACTCCTTCGACGATTTAAACAGAATTTTAAAGGGAAAATATGAGATCGATATAGAAGACCTTGTATACGGCTCTGCAGCGAAAATTCTTGAGCAATTAAAAGACGATGTGAACATAGAGTTTACAGATAGAGGTAAGCCTTATTATGGTATAATGCTAAAGGACAAGACTATAGCATATGTGGAGGATGATTCTCCTGCAGATTTAGCTGGATTGATTCCTGGAGATCAGATAATAGGATTTAACGGCAAATCTAAATTGGAAGTTAAAGATTCTACTAAACTTACAATAGTAAGAGAAGGTAGAATAAAAGAGGTTGTCGTAAATACTTCTCCTAATCCTGGACATAAAATAAAGGTAAAAATAGGGAAATTAGAATTCGAAAAAGAAGAAGGAATTTCTGATATAGAGATCATTTAATATTGAACCTTAGGTTTTTCAGTTACGTCCATTATATATTCATAGACCTCGTAAAGTACATAGAATAACAAGGCTGCGGGAATCCAAAATAGATAAGAGTATATGACATTTACGTTCTCTAATACTATTTCTCCAGCCTCTACTGATGCCGCAAAGAATAATTCTAGTCCAACAAAACCTATCATGTATAAGAACCTCTTCCAATTTCTATCAATTAAAAGAAATAATCCAGCGGTAGCTGCAAAGGCGTACGAAGGCAACTCTAACCAAGAGTGAGGTAAAGTAAATAGGAAAATCGCTGGAACCCAACCGGGTACACCTTGTGCATTTGAAAATGCAGATAAAACGTAACCTGTATAGCCTATCGTATATCCCATAATTCCTACTCCTAAAGCTGGAATAAATTCTTCTAATGCCACCCTATAATTATTAGTAAATATTGCTAAGGCCTCTATTGAATAAGGTAAAGATACAATTGATGATCTCTCACACTGGAATTCACTAGCTAGTTCTGGTTGATTAACTGGCAGTGCGGATGTCCCTATAAATATTAGTAGTTCTATTATAAAAAGTATAAAGAATACTAGGGTCTGTCTTCTCATCAATAAAAAACTTGGTTTTAAGAGTTAAAAATCTTCTCCAATTATGTCGGAATAAGTGATTTTTCCTTTTCTAATCTTCTTAAGAATATTGCATTATTTATAACTTCATTTTCATCAAAAGTTAAGTTATTAACAAGATTTTTAGATTCTGTACAATCATACGTTGATTTAGTGTACTTTAACAAACTTTTAATGTAACTTGGCAACACGAGTTTAGCAAGGAATTCTGGAACATAAAGGTGAATTTGCTTATTTATTCCTAGTCCTTTTGCCATTAATTCAAAAAATCTAGTTACATTTACTGGACTACACTCAGTAGCGTAAAAATATTTTCTTCCTTTAAAATCAGATAAATTCTTTATCATTTCTGCAATGTAATATGCGCTTATCGTGTTAAATTGGAAACTTAATCTAGGTATTATTCCCTTTTTTGCAAAATTATACATTGTTATAAATTGAATGTGAGCGGAATATCTACCATAAACTAGTGTAGGCCTAAGAATTACTAGAGGAAAATCGTACTTTTGAGAAATTTGGTAAACCTCCTTTTCTCCCTCATATTTAGTTTTTTCGAAAGGAGTTGAAGGATTTATTCCTTGTAAATGAGGCTCCTCAGGTTTTACGTTATTTCCAGTTTTACCTAGAAGTCCGCTAAAGTGAATTAGAATTTTCTTTTTTCCTTCATTGTATGCTTCACCTACTGTCTGCGCTATTAACTTTGGTATCTCCACGTTGGCTACTCTTAGGCTTTCTTCACTACCTTGAATTTCTCCAATGAAATTTACTATAACGTCAGAGGAGGATATTTCTTCCTTTAATTTTTCCTTATCTTGTAAAGGATCTAACTTTATTACTTCTGCTTTACCTTTTAGTATATCCTCGGCGTATATTCTCTTTACTGGATTTAAGCTCTTGTAAGTTACCTTAACTTCTCCAAATTTCGATAAATATTCGGCAACATGTGTAGAAACAAATCCTAAGCCTAAAAGTAAATATTTCATAAATGTTACTCTCCTAAGACTTCTTTAACTTTCTTAAATAAGTTTGGATCACCAAGTACAACTAATTTTTCTCCTTTCTTTAGCAATGTATCCTTTTCAAAGTAAGGGTTAAGCTTTCCATCTTCTTCTATTATTGCCAAAGGAAGAATACCAGAAGGTAGGTCTTTTATTTTAATCTCTTTTTTAATTTCAAATAATCCTATTATTAAATTTTCGCTTCTATCGTGAAATATAACTCCGGCAACATTATTAGATATTGCCGCTGCAGCTGTTATTCTACCCACTATATCATCATTGGGAATTACTAAATCTGCACCTGCAGTTTTAAAAACGTCGACCATATTAGAGTCTTTTACTACACTAATAACTTGTAACGGAGGATTTATCTTCTGTATCTTTAATGTTATAAGCAAAGTATCCATGTCATTTTGCATTGAGACTATTGCATTTTTTGCTTCTAAAATTCCTGCAGATAATAAGTTCTTATCATCCTTTGGATCTCCTATTATTACTCTATCATTTCTTATTTTATTCGCTATATCCTTAGAAGGAGTTAAAACTATGTAATCGACGCCAAGCCTTTCAAGTCTTCTAACAGCACTCGCTATTATTTCGCCTTCTCCTACTATTACAGTATGTCCTTTCATATGACTTCCCCTCCATCTAGCTTTAGCGTCCTGCCACGTACTCCTATTTATTACAGTACTAACTATTGATTGAATTATGCTAGTATAAAGTCCTACTGCAAAAATTATTGTAATTATAAGAACTATTTTTTCAGTGTCAGTCATTTGTGAAATGTCTGGGGCGTATAAACCTACAGTAGTAACTACATTAACACCAGCATAAATTGCGGATATAAAATCTAAGTGCTGGTAAACCATAAAAACCCAAGCATTTATATAAACTGCTAAACCTAACAATAGTATTTGAGGAAGAATTTTCCTTAAGACGGAGTATGGAGCAACGAAGTTCTCAATTAAAGGTATTAAATATCTATTCCAAATCCTTGTCCTATCCACGTTAAGCCCTTAATCTCACTAAGGATTAATAAGCTTTACCATATCCTCCACCACCTGGAGTTTCCACTATTATTACATCTCCTTCATTAACTTCTTCAGTGAATTTGCTAGGATAATCCTTACCGTTTATTGTAACTCTCCCAGGTTTTCCTCTTTCTCCTCCTTCTAATCCCCAAGGTCCTATCTTAAACCTATCAGCCAGTATCGATATCTTGGCTTTAGACAGTAGTTTAAATCCCCTAATTATTCCATCTCCTCCTTTGTGAAGCCCATTACCCCCACTACCTTCCCTTATTCTATATTCTATAAAGAGAATAGGATATTGCCTTTCGGCTATTTCTATTGGCGTATTTAAAGTGTTGGTCATATTATTTTGCACTGCAGCTACACCGTCCTTACACGGTCTTCCACCACTACCTCCACCTACAGTTTCATAATAAGACCAATATTTTCCTTTGTAGATACCGCCCATCATTATATTCATCATAGTTCCTGAGGCCGCTGCAGGAACTTTAAGGAACTTACTCATAGCCAGGAAAGTTACGTCTGCTATTCTTTGCGAAGTCTCTACGTTACCCCCGCCAACTGCAGCAGGTTTTAAAGGATTAACTAGGCTACCTTCCTCAGCTTTGACGGTAATTAAAGAATAAAATCCATCATTTGTAGGAACTTCTCCTACCATAGACCTAACTGCAAAAGAGACTGCAGAATAAGTTACTCCAAGAACCGCATTAAGTGGTCCTTCAATTTGCTTATAAGTTCCTTCAAAGTCTGCAATTATTCCTTTTTCTCCTATCCTAAGTTTAATTTTTATAGGCAGTAGTGAAGATCCCCATTCTAAATAGTCTTCTGCTTCATATTCTCCTTTTTTCCATGTATTTATTACATTTAGTGCAAGTCTTCTAGAGTAATCAATAGATTCCTCCCATGATTGTCTTATATCTCCATATTTTTCGAATAACTGTCTTACTCTTTCTTCTCCTAGCTTATTTGCAGATATCTGAGCCTTTATATCTCCTAGTGAGAAATCTGGAACTTTGAAATTTTCCTTTATTATCTTAATTATTTCGTCATTTAAGCTACCTTTTCTAGTTAACTTTACTGGTGGAATTACTACGCCTTCTTCATAAATTGTTTTGGCTGTAGGATTTATTGAGCCTGGTAATGGGCCTCCAACGTCTACGTGATGGGCTTTATTTACTGCATAACCTATTAACTTTCCATTATAAAATATAGGAGATAGTACTCCAACGTCGTTTAAGTGCGTTCCAGAAATATATGGGTCATTAAATATAATGGAATCTCCTTCCTCAAGCTCTATCCCTTCTTTTTCCAAGTAATTTAATACGTTAAGCACTCCTATTTTAAATGACCCTAGGTGTACTGGTATATGTTCAGCTTGTGCAACTATTTTTCCTTCTTCGTTAACTATTGCACAGCTGTGATCCATTCTCTCCCTAATGTTTGGCGAAAGTGCAGATTTCTTTAATGAAACTCCCATTTCTTCAGCTATGAAGGACGTAGCCTTGTGAACGATCTCCCACTTCATAGCTTACACCTTTGAAATCTTTATAAATCCGTTCTCATCTACTATCCCTTTCCAATTCGGCTTTATTACGATTGTTGAGCTATATTCTTCAATAATTGCTGGACCTTCTATTTCGTAATTGCTAGGAAGCTCTTCTCTCTTATATATAGGAGTTTCAATCCATTCATCAAAGTAAACCTTCCTAAATTTTACGCTAGGTTTATCGTCTGTTTTAGGTTTAGGTAACGTTACTTTATAAGATGGAACTATTCCAAATACTCTAATAGTAATAATTTCTATGTCTCTATCTAAAGTGAAGCCATAAATTTTTCTGTGTATAGTTTCAAAATCTTCCTTAATCTTTTTTACGTCACTTACTGGGATCGTAATTTCCCATCCTTGTCCTTCATATCTTACATCGGCATATCTTAAGTAATATTTTCCTTTTACCTTAGATTCCAACTCTTCGAAATCTTTCTCAAGATCCTTAGGGTACGACTTTCTTGCTTCATATTTTTTATCGGCAAATAACAATCCTAAAGCGGAAAAAAGTCCAGGGTATGGAGGTATCACTACTGTAGAAATTCTCATCTCTTCTGCAAGGTCAATTGCATATTGAGGTCCTGCTCCTCCATATGCAAATAGAGTAAAATCTTCGGGATCAAGACCTCTCTCAACTGTAACAAGTCTTATAGCCCTTCCCATTTCCATATTTGCTAGCTTTATTGCCTCGTTAGCCATTTCAACATAATCTCCTAATTTATTTAATCCCTTTATCGCCCCATCTTTATCTAGTTTCATTTCACCTGAGAGTAAAGATTCTACTCTTCCTAGGGCTACATTAGCGTCAGTCAATGTAGGATCTTTTCCACCCCTTGCATAACTTATTGGTCCAGGGTCTGCACCGGCACTTAAAGGCCCTACTCTTAAACCCCCTGCACTATCTTTCCAGATTATAGTTCCTCCACCAGCGGAAACTTCACTTAAGTCTACAAATGGAAATCTAACAGGATATCCAGAACCTTTAATCATTCTACCATGATGGGCTTTTCCTCCTACCTCGTATTCTGTAGTTATCTCTATTTTATGGTCAACTACTGTTCCTGCTTTTGCAGTAGTTCCGCCCATGTCAAAGCTTATTGCATTTTTAATGTTAAGTACTTCAGAAAAGTAAGCAACACCTACTACTCCTGCGGCAGGACCAGATTCTATTATTTGGACTGGTCTTCTTGATGCCTCTTCCTTATCTATTAAGCCTCCAGAACTTGCCATAATAAAAATAGGCGGCGAACTAAAATCCCTAAGTAAGGATTCTAAAGCTTCTAAATACCTGCTTACTATTGGCATTAATTTTGCGTTCAGTACAGTTGTTGACGTTCTTTCGTATTCCCTAGGTTCAGGAGCTATCTCATGAGATACTGAAACGTATTTGAAGTATTTCCTAGCTATCTGTGCAACTATCTTTTCGTTATCTGGATTTATATAAGAATGCAAAAAAGAGATCGCTATTGCGTCTGCCTTGATAGATTTTATTAGGTTCTCTACTTCTTCTTCATTAACTTTTTGAATTATTTTTCCTTCAGCATTGACTCTCTCATTTATTTCATATCTTTTATCCCTTGGTACTAAAGGAGCAGGTTTATCAAAAAACGGATTATAGAGCTCTGGTCTATTTTGCCTTCCAATCTCTATAACATCCTTAAATCCCTTAGTCGTAAGTAAAGCAACTTCTGGAAGCTCCAAGTTAACTTGTCCTAAAATTGCATTTGTTGCTATAGTTGTAGCATGTATTATCTCTTTCACGTCGTGAAAATTTCCCTTTTTTAATCCTTCGTATACGCCTATCTCTGGAGATTTAGGAGTAGTTAATCCTTTATAAATAGTAATTTTACCATTTTCATCTATTCCAACTATATCAGTAAATGTACCCCCTACATCTACAGCTACTATCATAAGAGGGAAAAAACTTACAAGAATAAAAGGATTTTATTCCGACAGTTAATCAGTTTTTATGGATAAGGAAGAAATTAGACAAAAGATTTGGAAATTAATGGAAGAAACTAACATAGCATCTTTTCCTAGACCAGTTTTTGGTAGGATTCCTAACTTTAAAGGTTCAGAAAAAGCGGCTGAGCTTCTTTCTACGCTTCCTGAATTTAAAAAAGCTGAAGTAGTTAAAGTGAATCCAGACTCTCCGCAAAGAAAAGTGAGGGAGTTGGTTCTATCAGCCGGTAAAAAGTTATTAGTTCCGACGCCTAGGCTTAAAGGAGAATTTTTCTTACTTTATAATGTTAATCCTAAGCTTGCATCTACAATTTCAGGATTTACTAAATTGGGCAAAAGAATTAGTTATAAGGAAATTCCTCCAGTAGATTTTATAGTAGTGGGTTCTGTTGCTGTAACCAGATCAGGAGATAGGGTAGGAAAAGGAGAAGGTTATAGTGAATTGGAATACGCAATATTAAGGGAACTGGGTAAGGTTAATGAGAAAACACCAGTAGCTACAACAGTCCACTCTATACAAATAGTCGATGAAATACCTTCACAACCGTTTGATGTGCCAGTTGATATAATTGTAACTGAAAAGGAAATTATAAGGACTAAACCTAATAGAGAGAAACCAAAGGGAATTTACATGGAGTATTTAACCAAGGAGAAAATAGAAGAAACTCCATACTTAAAATATTATTTAATGGAGACAGGTAGATTAAAATGATTCAATCCCTGTTAAAAGCTACTTCTACATAATTTTCTCTCCTTGACATCATTTTAGCCAATATAATTCCACCAATTAAAAAAGGTATTTGGTAAATTGCCCAAAATATATTTATTATAATAGAGTAATATAAGGGCAAACTAGAGCTTGCTTTAGTTAACCAAAGAAATCCTTCTATAATTGATAAAATAAGTAAAATTATAATTATCATGTGAGGAATTACGCTTTTTACATCAAAATTTCCTTCACCTTTAGGAGTAACCTTGAAAGGGGTTTGGGCTTCATTGGATTTTCATGAAATTGTATCTAATTCTCAGCCCTTGGGCTTCACCAGGATCACGGGGAAACCCGTTACCCCTCCGCCCCTTTAGCGGGATAACCCCAACCCACA
>QEFD01000030.1 GCA_003086435.1 Acidianus hospitalis | reverse complement strand
ACGGGTTAAAAGCCCGCCGCTCTACCTAGCTGAGCTACGGGCCCAGCTAAAAAATTCTGTTCATACATTGCTTAAAAAATTTCCGTAATTACTTAAAGATTAAAGCCTTATCCCATATTTTCTTTCAACTTCCCCTGTAGTATATATTTCCTTTAAGGCATTTAGGAATTCTAACGTTCTTTGAGATGCCCTAGCATAAAGTGGTTCTAAAACGTAAACGTGACCTTGTTTTACTGCATTTAAGTCGCTATAACCGGGTAAAGTAGTAATCTTCTCAATTTCCATTAAAGACCTATTGACGGAGAAACTACAAGGTGAAATTATAAGGTAATCTGGGTTGAACTCTCTTATTACTTCCCAATCGAACACTCCTCCTTGTCCTCCTGGCCTAGCTAAAGGTTTTGAACCCATTAAATTAACCATGTCGGAAACCCATTTACCTATTAGGTGTATTGGCTTTATCCATTCTATTACTACAGTTTTAGTGCCTTTTGCAATTCCCTTGGTCTCTTCTATGCTTTTCTCAAATTGTTCTTTAAGTTCTTCAGCTTTTCTTTCTCTTCCTAGAATTTTGGCTATCTTCATCGTTTCCTTAGGTATATCCATGAATGTAGAAGGATTGTAAACTTCCATCCGTGAAATTCTGTATTTTTTAGGCGTCGTTACTATTTTTTCTCTACCTAAAGAGGATATAGATGGTAAAGCGCAAACTTCACAAATTCCTTGGCCTACTATTAAGTCTGGTTCTAGCTCGTAAATCTTGTTCCAAAGTGCTTCGTGCAAAGGTTTTCTTTCCTTAATGTGTTGTCTAACTATTTCGTCGATTACTTCTGATGGTAAGGAATTGTCTACTTTTACTAGCTTTCTAGTCACCTTTACTTTCTGTTTAACTTCTTCTGGGTAGTCAGCATCTTCTGGTACTCCTACAATCCTTGACGTTCCATCAAGAAATGCTACTATTTCCGTAGTTGCAGGATCAAGCGTTACAATTCTTTTCATATAAATAGAGTATCCATACGTATTAAAAAATAATAACGGCTTACATATTAGGTGCTGTCTTATAGGCTAAAGTGTATATTAATATGAAAACTGCATCTAAAATGCCTAGTACACCTGTTATAATACCTAAAGCCCCTGCAGCTATGAAAACTCCATAAGAAGCTGATACTAGTCCGCAAGAACCACTAGGTGGAGAAGAGGCAGAAACTTGGGAGACTCCAGTTATTATCATTCCTATCGTAAATATAATTAATGCAATACTATTGCCTAAGCTAATTATCATAGGTAGTTGGTTTCCCCTATAGAAGGAGGGTATTATACCAAATATTACTCCTATAGCTATTGCTACTCCCCATAACATTGATTCAAAGTTAAAATTACCTCCGTATGTGTATACATAAATTAATATTATCCCTATCATTTGAATTATTGGGTTTACTAGTGAACCGAAATCTATGAATGTTGTGAGCAAAGTCAGAATAGCTCCAATAAGAATTATTATTCCTGGTGTGATAGATGTATAAATGGTTACACCGTAAAATGTCACGCTACTTGGCAAGCTAATATATGATGAAGAAGATTGCTTGGCTATAATTATATAAGTGATTCCTAGGAGCAAGAACGTGAATATACCAATAAATTTTGAAAATTTATTAATACTTATACCGGGAGTGAATGCAGAAAATATAGGAGTTAGTAAATAAAATATGGCTGAAATCATTAGTAAGACTACTGGAGCGAATGTTCCTGCTGAAGCTCCTATCTGAGATAAGGATTTTAACAATACGGATGTAACTAATATTGTAGTAAGAGCCTCAAATATTATTGCTAAAAGTAATAAAATCTTTCCGTATTTAGTCAAACTTGGTATATATCTGCTTACCTTTGCTGCTGTATCAATTAATGATTGAGTTTGTGCTCTGTAATATGTGGGTTGTGGTGTCATTGATTGTGGTGTTGGTTGGGGGACCATTGGTTGTTGCGGATTTTGTTGCATTGTGGAAAAATCAAATCCACACCTTGGACAGAATCTTGCTTCATCAGGAACTTGGGCTCCACACCTTGGACAATACTTTACCATAAATAGTTTTTGTATTGTATGTCTTATAAATTTTTTCCGAACATAATGAGATAAAAACTCATTGAATATAAAAATCTAAAGTTAATTTATTTGAATCTACGTCTAATTATATTTAATAATACTAGAATAATAATTAGTATTAATGCTAATATACCTATATACAAATATATAGGATTTAAAATTATTTCAGCCCTAAGGTTTAATGGTCCGTTTACGATTATAGTTTCTCCGTTACTTACTTTTATATTTCCTACCCATTTTACT
>QEFD01000029.1 GCA_003086435.1 Acidianus hospitalis | reverse complement strand
CCGCCGGGATACGAACCCGGGATCACAGGCTCCGAAGGACTTATACAGTTGCATTTTATTGTATATTGAAAAGTATTAATGTTGCGTCTAAATATATTTAAACGTTATTAGTTGAAAGTAATGTTCACAATATAATATACTGCAAAGCCTTGTTAATTGCAATTCGTAGTGAGTTTATAAGTTTTTTTTTTAACTTAACTTCTCTATTGGATATCTACCTTTCTTGACAGCAACGGTAACCATACTAATAAATCTATTATAGAGAATAGACTGAGAGATAATGTACCAATTAGAGGGAAGAATAAGGAAACATAGCCATCCGCAATTAAAGATGATAAATCTGTTAAGGTAATTAAAATACCACTCTCTACCACTGGGAATTTCGACTTAGAAACTATTTTACCTATTAATACCGGCCATACTAACGAATTACCTACTTGCGATAATATTCCGTAAATTATCAAAAGGCAGAGGAAAGGAGTTAAAGGAAATAGGAACTCCGTAATAACAGCTAGAAATGTACCTAACGCCAAGGATAGGAGTATTTTGTTTTTCGGAAAATAAATAGGAACTAAAGAACCTACAATATTGGCTAAGATAAAGGATATACTAAACCAACCAGCATTAATCTTGTTGAAAATTAAAGGTTCAATTAGTCCTCCTACAGAAGCTAAGGACATACTAAGTATGAATGATATAAGGAGGAGTGGAGAGACTAAGAAGAGAGACTCCTTGACTTTCCTTAAACCGGACTTTTTTACTTCTGTTTTCTCTATGCTTAGAGAGAAAACTAGCGGGATTGAGGATAACCAAAATATTGAAGCTATTATAAATAAATCAGCTATGTTAAAAAGGAAAATTACGATAGCAGATATTATACTCCCTATTGTATAACCGATAAACTTGGAAGATATGAAAAAATTTGCGCTTCTATATCTAGAGCTGAAGGTAGGCTCAGAATATGAGAAGTAAACTGCGTTAAGAAATAGGATTAAGGAAGATGCTATTCCATAAAGTATACCTAAAATAAGCACTAGTTTTAAATTGAGAGGTACCTTTAGATATAGAATGAGATACAATATACTCTGAAAGGAGAAGGCCATAATTATATTCAGTTTAACAAAATTTTTTAATATTTGAGCTATGAAAGGTGCTAAAAATGCTCTTAATATGACCGCAATAGTGACAAGCACGAAAGCCAGCTCAGTATCATTATATATTTTTTCGAAATATACTGGCAAGTAAAATTGTTGTGATGAAGCAGCTGAAACTAAAATTAATAAAAAATAAATTTTACTTTCAGTTATCTTCATCCTTTTATACCATTAAATAGATTATATTTGCTTTAATCTAAAATCTTTCCTTTCTCTATGAAATATATTATTCTGCTAAGAGAAATTAATCCCCATAATTTTTGCCTTAATGTTAGTTTATTAATCCCTATAGTGTTTAGATATTCTTGGTAGTATTTATATAATTTTATAGTACCATTCAAATATTTTATATCTTTTGTAGCAGCAAATACAGTGAATTCCTTAGATGAAGCTAACATTGGAATAACTTGAAGCGAATCCATGTACTCTGGAATGTTTGGTTTATTGCCTATGAACTCAAATAGAGGAACGAAATATTTGTCATCATAGTATTTAATTTTCTCTATTAAACCTGGATCTTCCCTATAATTGATATTTATTAGAGAGAGTCCTTTTAGTGATCCCATACCTATTTCTACATCAGTTTCACTTTTTATTCCGTTTTGTCTTTCTATATTCTCTAGTTTATTTAGCATTATTTCCGTTGACTTTTTGACAATTTCGGGATTTTGTGTTATATATGATAATTTAGCTAATGCTAGTAAGTCTTCTCCCCAGTATTCGTCTAATTTAAATATTTTATCAGATACTCTTGCGAGGATTAATTTATCTTTAGTAATATCATACAGTTTTAACTGAAAGAGAGAGGAATGTATAGTTGCCCTCTTTGATAATAACTCATTAACTACTTCATATGATTCATTATTTCCAGTAACAAAATATGAGTCTATAAGAGACCATATATATAAATTGTAATCTCTATCTGCTAGGCTAAGAGCATTTATAGCAAGTATGTCTTTATTGAGTGAGTGTATAAGATTTATAGTTATACTCGTAGATATCTTTTCCTTCTGTACCTCTTCTTTGACATATCTTTTTAAATCTGGATCCTTATCTAATACAGGATTTAGATCTAATTCGACCCACATTGCTATCTAAATAAATAATACTTTTAAACAGCTTTTTTTTAACTGTAATAAAGTCTAAAAAGCTGTCTTAGATTTGAAGTTTATTTTATGATGATAAATATCTACTTTTCAGATTATAAGTTAATTCAAGTAAACTTCTTTTATCAATTCTTTATAGTGAGAATATTAATAATTAATAAAAATATCATAAAAATATCTAAGTAATGAATAATAGGAAAAATCTTATAAGTAAGTTATTTATTCAGCATTATAAAATGTTCTCTTCCTATATTGTTTAACATTTGCTTAGTTGCCAAAAATATTAATAGATGTTCTTTATTAGGACCTATAACTAATTTTTGAATTTACTACTTTTAAAAAGTTATTTTATTTTAGGCCATCCAATTGTAGAATCTCAGAACAACTATAATCTTAATAAATTATTTCTTTTATATACAACCCTTAATGTTATGAAGGAAATTTCTAACTTAAAAACAAGATATTAAGCGATAATTTTGTTTCAACAGTTGTTCCCCCTCTACTTGGAGAATGGGGATTTTCTGCTCTAATTGAGGCAGATGATGTAAAAATACTTTACGATGTAGGTAATTCAGGATATCCTGTGCTATACAATTCCGAAAAAATGGGAATAGATTTAACAAAAGTAGATTACGTAGTGTTAAGCCATGGACATGCAGATCACACTGGCGGATTAGGAAATTCGGAATTGGTTAAAAAACTTGAGGGAAAAATTGTAGTAGCTCATCCTTCAATATTTGAGAAGAAGTTGATGAAATGGTCTAATAAGTTAGAATACATTGGAATTCCAATGACTATGGATGAGATGGAAAAACATTTCCATTTAATATTAACTTCTAAACCTCTACAAATAACTGAAGGAATAGTTTTTAGCGGTGAAATTAAGCGATATGGTTTTAATGAATATACTAAAGGTCTATATACGGCAAGAGATTTTTCTTTGGTTGATGATCACATGATTGACGATACTGCATTGTTTTTGAGCACTGAAAATGGATTGGTTGTATTAACTGGTTGTGGACATTCTGGATTTTGCCGTTAATATAACGGTTTAATGTGCTTCTGTTAATCTCTAATTGCCGTGAAACGTAACTTAATCCGTGTTTCTCTATAGCTTTTTTGATTATCTTGAGCTTTTTCTCATCATCTAGTTTATTTACGTCTATTTTTGGCATATTTCATATTCACTAAGTTAGAGCTATAACATAGTTGCAAATTTAACCTTTTATGTTGCATTAACGTAAAATTCTATAGATAGAGTAGAACGTAAATTACGGACCCGCCGGGATTCGAACCCGGGATCACAGGCTCCGAAGGCCTGCGCTTTGTCCTGGCTAAGCTACGGGTCCTTGAGTTAAATTATTTTCTCTGTATAATAAATGAAACCCTAATGCTTAAAGAGTATTTCTTCCATTTATATAATGTGGCAAAACAGATTACGCTCTTTGATTTCTCAATAAAACAAGAGTCTCATGGTGAAGGAAAAGGAGAAGAAAAAGAAGAGGAAGTGCAACAATTGGAAGTAGAGAATAAGAGAGGGCAAGTTGAGTGGATTAAGGAAGCTAAAGAAGGTAGGACTTACTACTTACTAGGTGTAGATTATGACGGCAAAAAAGGGAAAGCAGTAATGAAATTATACGATCCTGAAACTCAAGAGGCGGCTATACTTTACGATAATACCGGTCATAAGTCCTATTTCCTAGTAGATTTAGACCCTGAAAAGGTTAGGAAAATAGCTAAGATTATTAGAGATCCTTCCTTTGACCATTTAGAGGTAGTAACCAAGATCGATCCTTATACTTGGAAGCCTATTACTTTGACCAAGATTGTAGTTAAAGATCCTTTAGCAGTAAGAAGGATGAGAAACTACGTTCCTAAAGCTTACGAGGCTCACATAAAGTATTTCAATAACTATATTTACGATATGCAATTAATTCCAGGGATGCCTTATAAAGTGAATAAGGGTAGACTAGAAGCTATTATTCCTAAAGTTGATACTGAAGAAGTTACTAAAGCTTTCCAAGATTCAGATGAAGTAACGAAAGAAATGGCTTTACAATGGGCTCCGCTCTTTGAGTCTGAAATACCTTCAATTAAGAGGGTAGCAGTAGATATTGAAGTTTTTACTCCAATTAAAGGCAGGGTTCCAGATCCCTATAAGGCAGAATTTCCGATCATAAGCATATCTTTAGCTGGTAGTGATGGATTAAAGAAAGTCCTAGTAATAGAAAGGGAAGACGTAGGCGAGGGCAATACAAACAATGAAGGAATATCTGTAGAGAAATTCAAGACTGAAAGAGAAATGTTATCAAGATTTTTTGAAATAGTGAAAACTTATCCTCTCCTCTTAACGTTTAACGGCGATGACTTCGACGTTCCTTACATTTACTTTAGATCTTTAAAGTTAGGTTTCTTTCCAGAGGAAATTCCTTTTGATATTGGAAGTAGAGAAACTAAATTCCTTCCAGGCTTTCATATAGATCTCTATAGGTTCTTCTTTAATAAGGCAGTAAGGAATTACGCATTTGAAGGAAAGTATAGCGAATATAACTTAGATGCAGTAGCAAGTGCTTTGCTTGGGATGTCAAAGGTTAAAGTTGATAGTCTAATTAGTGATCTAGATATTTCCAAGCTTATCCAATATAACTTTAGAGATTCAGAAATTACATTGAAGCTCACTACATTTAATAATGATTTAACTTGGAAATTAATAGTACTTTTTGCTAGGATATCCAAATTAGGAATTGAAGAACTGACTAGAACGGAAATTTCAGCCTGGGTAAAGAATCTTTACTACTGGGAACATAGAAAAAGGAATTGGTTAATCCCTTTGAAAGAGGAAATATTGCAAAGATCTTCAACGCTAAAGACTTCCGCAGTAATTAAAGGTAAAGGATATAAGGGAGCAGTAGTAATTGATCCACCAGTAGGAGTTTTCTTTAACGTTACTGTATTAGATTTTGCCTCACTGTATCCTTCAATTATTAGGACTTGGAATTTAAGTTATGAGACCGTTGATATTGAAAACTGTAAGAACATAGTAGACGTTAAAGATGAGACTGGTCAAGTTCTCCATCACGTTTGCATGGATAGACCGGGAATAACTGCAGTTATTACTGGTTTACTTAGGGACTTTAGGGTTAAGATATATAAGAAAAAGTCAAAGCAAAAAGATCTAGATCCTGAACGTAAAATGATGTATGAAGTAGTACAAAGAGGCATGAAGGTGTTTATTAACGCAACTTATGGAGTATTTGGAGCAGAAAGCTTCCCGCTTTATGCACCAGCAGTAGCAGAAAGCGTTACAGCCCTAGGTAGATACGTAATCACTAGCACAGTTAAAAAAGCCCAAGAGGTTGGAACTAGAGTTCTTTACGGCGATACTGATTCGTTGTTCTTATATCAGCCTACACAGGAACAATTAAATACCATAATCAAATGGGTTAAGGAGAACTTTAAGTTAGATCTAGAGCTCGATAAAAGTTATAGGTTTGTTGCGTTCTCAGGATTGAAAAAGAACTACTTTGGAGTTTTCACAGATTCCACGTTTGATATAAAAGGAATGTTAGCTAAGAAAAGAAATACTCCAGAATTCCTGAAGGAGGCATTTAAAGAAGTTAAAGATCTAATGGGCACAATAAATTCTCCATCAGATCTGGAGAAAGTAAAGAAGGAGGTAGCAGAGAAAGTAAAGAGCGTCTATGATAGGCTGAAGAATAAGGAATATAACCTAGACGAGTTAGCTTTTAGAGTTATGCTTTCTAAAGATTTGGATTCTTATACTAAGAATACTCCACAACATGTAAAAGCTGCAATGCAATTAAGGGCCTTAGGAATTCAAGTATTACCTAGAGATATGATACTATTTGTTAAGGTAAAAAGCAAGGAAGGAGTGAAGCCAGTACAGTTAGCTAAGTTAACAGAGATAGATTTAGATAAATATTATGATGCAGTAAAAAGTACTTTCGAGCAGCTGTTAAAATCTCTAGGCATAAGCTGGGATGAAATAGCATCTACAATATCTATAGATTCTTTCTTCAAATTTTAAATAAAAACAAAGAAGTTTTTATTCTTCTTCCTCCTCTTCTCCACTATCTTGAGGTTTTTCTTCCGAAGTAACTCCTTGTGCATATTCAATCAATTCTTTCTTAAGGTCGTCGTTTAGATAATAAGAGACAACATAAACTCTCTTGTCCTGGAAATTTTCTTCTTGCCATATATTGTCATAACTTATAATGAATATTGGTATTTTTAGTATTGCAGCAGATTTTTCTTTTCCTGCTAAGAAGTTCTTTACAGCCTCGTAAACGTCTGGTTTTAAAGGTAATGGTAATTTAGCCTCTTGCGAATCTTTCATGATTATAAAATCAGACGTGAGTTCATTCCATTCTTTTAGTGCTTCAATAGCTGTATTTCTTACTACCTCGGCTAGGTCTCCTTCTGTTATTTTTTCTGATGTTATTTTTCCATTCTCACTTTTTAGAATTATAACTTTCACTTATGTTCACCTATAACATAAAGGTAAACTATATGGTTCATATTTCCGTCTTCAACCTTAACGACCTCTTTCGGAGTCCAACCTCTCATTTCAAACTCGTGCGAAACTACTCTAGTTCCCGGCTTAAGCTCTTTTTCCAATTTAGGCTTAAGCATTTCGTTTACATTTGTTAATAAAAACATTGTAACTACTGTTGCCTCTGACAAATCTACATCAAAAAAGTTACCCTTTTCGATTATTACTTTCCCTTCAACACCATTCTTTTTAACGTTCTCTAAAGCTTCTTTTATTCTTTCGTCGTTAATATCTATGCCTACTGCTTTTTTTGCATTAAATTCTTTTGCTGCAGTTATTACAATTCTCCCGTCTCCACAACCTAAATCATATACTATATCTTCTGGTCCTACTTTTGCTATTTCTAGCATTTTCCTTACAACTGGTTCTGGTGTTGGTACATATGGAACATGTGGTGTGTATGTCATTTTTAACCACTTCAAATAATGTTTATGAAGTTAGGCTTTTTATTTTATTTAGAGCCTCTTCTTTGCCTTTTGTCGAGTCAGCCTTTAAATCTGCT
>QEFD01000028.1 GCA_003086435.1 Acidianus hospitalis | reverse complement strand
ATTTCAAAGGAATTAGGACTTAAAGGAAGGAAAGCCATTGATTGTTTCTTTGACTTATGTAGGAAGAAGAACTTGTGTAATGTAAATAATTACGTAATTTTGTGAGAAAATTGATTAAAGATTTTTTGACTACCCTTTTATATTTCGTAGAAGAGAAAGGGTATCCTTTGCCTGTTGCTTTTAAGAAAACTAAGGACATCAAGAAAGTTAAGGGAATGAATTACGATGAGCTATATGAAATATCCAGGCTGCTCTTACTTTCATATAATTCTCTGAAAGGTAAAAGGTCTAAAAAAGTAGATCAGTTTTTACAAGGCAATTACGAGATTCTATTGCCTTTATGGGCTAGGGAAGAGTTATCAAAATATCTAGATGTAAAACCTTTGGAAAATTCTTTTAGAATAAAAAACACGTGGGTTAGAATAAATACCTTAAAGGCCGACGTTGATAAGGTTTTAAAATCATTAGAGAACCAAGGAGTCAATTTTGAAGTTGATAAAGACGTCTATTATCTAATTAAAGTTAAGAACGAAGTTCAACTGAAAAAGACTAAGGAGTTCATGAATTTTGAAGTTATTATTCAAGATAAGGCTAGTGTATTAACTGTTGAGAGTTTAGAAGTTGAAAAAAATGATAAAATTATAGATTTATCTTCTGCTCCAGGCACTAAAGCGTCACAAATTATGCAACTAGGTGAGAATACAGTTGAATTATTTATAGCTGACGTTGATATAAATAGGCTAAAAAGAGAGGTAGATTTACTTAAAAAAATGGGAGTTGATATGAATAAAGTTCATATTATACATCAAGATTCTACTAGTAACTCCATGTTAAGGTCTGATAAGGTACTACTCGATGCACCTTGCTCTTCTTCTGGAATGATTTCTAATGAGCCTGCAATAATGGTTAACCTTACGAGAGAAAAGGTAATGTATTATTCTCAGCTTCAAAGGAAAATGATAAATGAAGCAAGAAAAATTATTGATGCCGATTATATAATTTACTCAGTATGCTCTTTATTCCCTGAGGAAGGAGAGGAACATTTTCTAAACCTTAAAACTGAGAAACCAAAAATAGTTGGGGAAAGACCTTACATCGATAACGTTAATGGAATAAGGCTATTCCCTCATATCAACTTGACTGAAGGATTTTTCATAACTAAAATACTTTTGCAGTAGTCTACAATTTAAATACATATAAAATTATGTGAAAATTCCTAATTATAAGTACATTTCAAGAATATTTATTCCAGAAGGAGTAAATTATACTTTAGAAAACATTGAGAATACAATCTATTTGAAAACAGATTCAATAAGACAGCCGGAGATCATTCTTTTCCCTGAAGTAAATATAGGAAAAGAACCATGGGTTGTCCAAAAAGGTAATAAATTAATTCAGATAGACGGAAAAGAAGAAGTACTAGAAGAAAGCCATGGAGATTTTCTAGGCGTTACTTATATTAGCGTTGAAGGAGTAATAGAAAAGGTTTTACAAATAGGGGAAGATGAGTTTATTTTTAAGGGAAATAAATATAATAAATTCCTAAAATTTTTTAATACTTATATCTTGGAAAATAATAGGAAAATAACTTTCATATATGATAATATGGAAATTGATAGAGAAAAGCCAAAATATTATATAGTAAATAAAAATGGGATCTCGCTGGTCTATAATGGTTATACTGAGATAATATCAAAGTCAGGATCCTTAACAATAAATGAAGAGAAAATTCTCTTAGGTAGATATGGCAATAGGTCAATCTTCCAAGGTATCGATGGTAAAATATTACTTGACGAAGATGTGATAGGTTTCTGCGAAAATAAGGCAGAGCTTTTAGGAGTTATTAATAACGGAATAGTTATATCCTGTGGTGATAAAGTAAAATATTTCAGCGACGGAATATGGCAGGAAATTGAAATTAACGCTAATCCGTTCTTGAGTTTTGTAAATTCTAATTTTATTATATTAACTGCAGACAGTTACACATTAGTTTACGATAAAAATCTTTTTTTAATATATAAATTCCTCAGTTCTGGAGCCAGCGCAACTACTAGATATATAGTTTTATTCAGAAATCCCTTTGTCGGAGTAGTAGATAGCCTAGACGATGAAGATGTAATAAGGACTGAGAAAAATGTGCTAGATACTTCTTCACCGATAAAAATCCTTATAAGAAAAA
>QEFD01000027.1 GCA_003086435.1 Acidianus hospitalis | reverse complement strand
GATAGCTACTTCATATTCGTTGCAGAATATTCACAGAACTTATTACCTAATGGAACTGCTGTACCGCCAAGTATAAGTGTTCAATTATCTCCATCTGGAACAATAGCAGTAATAGTTGCAAACGTTACACCATTCATAGGTTTCGTAAATCAAGGAGAACCAGGATTCCCTAACATCTACGATATTCACGTTAATTTAGTTACATATTTACAATATAACTCAACTACAGCATCCTGGCAGATAGAAAAACAGATATTTAACGCAACAATGATTCCAATATTGCAAGATACCTTATACTATAATCTAAACATGCCAATATTCAAGGTAATTGGTGAGGATACAGTAACTGTAAACGCTTCTCAAGGAGCAATATTACAAGAAGGTAATATAGTTACTGTCATAAAGCCTGGAACTTACGCAATGCTACCTAATGGAAGTATGGTAAGCATATATAACTTCTCTTTAATTACCTTCAGCCTACAAGCAGTAATGCCTCCTGCACAAGACTTCTTTAACTTAACACCTACATACACATTTGCATTTGCTATAAATGGCCAGATATCTCCTAAGTATGCATTAGTGAACGCAAGCGGATCTCCAGATCCTGCAATAACAATAGTTTATGCACCAGATACTTGGACAAGCTGGACGTGGTTTGGCGGAACATTTAATGGTACAACATATATAGGAGGAAGTTACAAGTTTGCTGACCATTGGATATATGGAGATGGAGTAATAGTGAATAACCAGTTCTTTAAGCCAGTACTATGGATATTCGAAAGCTCTTGCGAACCAGTTGGAATGCCTCCAACACCAGTAAGTGTTACACCAAAAGAAGTATTTGGATTATCTCCAATAGCAGACTATACTTATGAGGTAAATGGAATAACTGGCGGAGTAGTAGTGGCCGGAAATATATTAGTAGTTATACAGCCTGGAACTACTATAACCACACCTAGCGGAACTACATTAACAACGTTCAACTTCTCTGTAGTATTCTATGCACCGCAAAACGTAACTGCTCCAGAACCAGGACAAGTACCATTCCTGGTATTCGCTTATGCAATAAACAACTGCGTATCATTCCACTACGTAGCATCTAAACCGTTTATAACAGTAATCATGACACCATCTTGCGGAGCCAATATGTGGACTTGGGGATTAACAAAGTCTGGCATGTATGGTTATGTACTGCACGATCCAATATTAATAGGAAAGGGTATAGTCATTAACTTAACATTCGTAAGACCAGTTCCTTGGGTATTAACACTACCTTTAATTTAAAATCTTTTCTTTTATTAAGTTATATATATTTTTTATAATTTTGTAAGCCTTTATTCAAATATCTTATTTTTAATCTATAGTTTAGACCATTGATTCTCATTCTAACTATAAGAGAAGGAGAAAAATGTAGTAGTAAGAAATAATTATCTTTAGAACTAGTTAGTCTTAGTGATGACTGAACCCCGGTCTGAACAGTGATGCCACCGTGTGAGGACTGATTTATCATTTTACTATTTTCTTTAGAAAATCGTCAAAGCGAGCTTTTGCCTCATCTATAGACTTATACCTAACTGGAGAATTCTTAAAATAATAACCACAAACTTCAGGAATTACACCGCCTATATTGTTGTCCTTAAGGATTTTAGCCAGTCTTATAAGATCAATTAATGGCTGAACTGCGTTAGGTGCGTCGTAAGTCTTTAGCGAAATGTCTACTCTAACTTTTGCGCCCATTGCATATTCTCCTTCTATAACCATGTAACTTACTCTTCTATCTCCTAGAAACTCTACATAGTCCGAAGTACCGGCAACTATTTCAGCATTATTCGATCTTTGAGAGATAAAAGAAGATTTTATCTTCTTTTTAAGATCTTTCTTCCAATCCTCCAAAGTCGCAAAAGTTTCTGTATTCCCAGCTATGTCAATTTGGTAAGATCTTAAAATTTTTACTCCTCTTTTCTGTAAAAATTCTATTATACCGGAATGAAAGATCGTTCCACCTATTTGGCTAAGTAAATCGTCTCCAAAAATTGGTATCTTTGCTTCCTTATACTTATCTCCTATTCTCTCTGTTACATTAGAAGGAGTTGCGTTAATAAATGAAGAATTAGCAGAGAGACTTTCCTCAGCATAAAATAGACTAGCCTTATCTGCTCCAGCCGGTAATAAATTTATTACAATATCTACATTGTTTTCCTTTAATACTTCTTTAACGTTCACGGGTTTCTCTTCAGATTCTTCAATAACTTTTGATAGTTGCTCATCCACGCCATCTAAAGTTGGGCCTCTTAATACTTCAACATCACTTTTGACATCCACATATTTCTGAACTACATTAGGCTTTGAAAAAATGGCCTCTGATAGTTTTTTACCAACCTTTCTTTTATCTATATCAAAAGCAGTAACTATTTCTATCTCGTCTGCTTTTATAGGTAAGTTAAGAATTCCTGGAATTTCTATACCTTGTTTAACCATTTCTATTGACTGAACTAGTGCAGATGCAACATTTCCTATTCCTACAAGCCCAACTCTTATCATA
>QEFD01000026.1 GCA_003086435.1 Acidianus hospitalis | reverse complement strand
ATGAATCCGTGCTTGCTTGCACTAAATATTCTAATCCTTCGATTACATGGTCTAAACTCCTTCTTAATGAGCCTATTATATCGACTAAAGGGGAAATTTCAACCCAATTCCATGTAAACACAATTCCTCTAAAGGCAAGAGCATGAGTAATAAATGTTCTGCTTGGATGAACTGATGTCACCATGCAATTATATCGTATATGATTTAGGAACGCTATAGTTAAATATGTTATTATTGCCTCTCTATATTTTTCATTCTCCTTTATCTTTTCTCTAATTTCATTCAATTTAGTAATAATTTTAGAGAACACAATTAGCTGTCTTGCATTAAAAAGCTTATAGAATTTATCCATCCCCCAAGGTATAGTTGTATATCTTGACGCATATTCAGCTATCTTTTCTATTGGTATATTATTAATATCAATAACTCTTAATTTTTCAAAACTTCTCCAAAACATATTCCTATCTTTTTCATCAATTTCATTAAATTCCAAATCTTTTCCCTTTCCCTTAAACTTTACTAAAAGGGTAGGCCTTGCTTTAGCGTTTTGTAGTTCTTCTAGACTAATTTCTCCATTTAGATATTTTTCATATTTCTCATTCCACTCCTTTATAGCCTCTCTAACGTACCATTTATCGCCTTTACCTGGAAATACATTATTACAATATAAACATCTAGCATTATTACTTTTAGCATTAACGTTGCCTTCTGGTACTTCATAAGTCTTTTCACTTACTATAATCTTATTTTTGCTCACTTTCGCTTCTATAGTTTGTTTATTTAACTCTTTATTGAGGTCTACAACCTTTATTCTAAGGCTATCTCTATTATTAATTTCCGGCCTCATGAAAACTATCCTTTTGAACTTTCCAGACTTAATACCTTCTTCTGTACTTTCTTCTCCACCTCCCTGCATTTTCATTAACCACCATTGATTAACTAAAGGAGTGTAATTTCCACAATGTGGACACTTAACTTCCCAAGTTCCTATAAATCCGTTATTATCTCCATATAATTCTTTCACGTCTTCTTCTAAGCTCTTAAGGAGCTCATCCCCGTATTTTTTAACGTCGTCTATAATTTTCTTGCCGTATTTAGGATATTCTAATACTGCTTTCAGAAACACATATGCTGTGGGCAAAAGCTCTGAGGCGATTACTTTACCTACTCCTAACCTCTTTGCCTCAAGCGGAATTGAACCAAAACCTGCAAAAGGATCTAAAAGTGTAAAGTCCTTAAATCTGCCATTGGTTATGGGCTGTAATTTATGAGGAATTTCTGATTTTGAAGAATCTGATAACCTTATCATCCTCTTAAATTCGTTAACAGGAAAATTCTCTGGTAGTAATGCTGCAGCTATGAAGGCTCTAGCTGAAATGAGTGGTTTTCTAGTCCACCAGAAAATCATCTCCCAATAAGGTGGTCTTCCCGGGCCTTTTTCTCTTGCTGCCTCCTTATCTATTAAAGGAATTAACTCAGCGAAAGCGTCGCTTTCAATAAGCCTTTTCCCTAAATTTTGTGACATACATGACAAAAATATATAGAAAATTTTAAGCTTTATTCTTCATATGCTACATATAAATGAATGAACGAACTAATGAATACTCTTATCATGCATATTATAGTCTTGAACGTTTTAATTAATACAATTCACAAGCCTTATAATTATATTAATAATTTTAGAAAATTCATGACAAGTAGAGGGTTTCATACCATATTTTAAACTTTACGCTAAACAATCTTATATGCATCATTTAAATTATTCAATTTTGTATTACTTTTTCCTACAACGAAAATCTTTTTGCATATTATAGCCATATTTCCATGTATGAAGACAAATTGGTTCAGTGTTCCTTTAGAAAACGATAAAGTTTATATTTATGAGGTTCGTTCACCAATAGACGATAGAGCAGAATATCATAAATTTTTAGCAAAAATGCATTGTGTATCTTTAGATGAAAATAAAAGAATTGTAGTTTGTCTCGATAAGCATGATGAGTTTGAACTTAAAGGAGAAAAGAACATCTGCGAGCTTTCAGACCTCACTCTAAGTAAATTATTAAACACAAAGTATAGGAGATTCAGAAGCTCGCAATTTTACAAGGAAATCGATGGCATTACAGTATATAGGGAATATTTAACAACATTTACTTGTTATAATAGTAAGGTATATGCTCAAATATTAGTAACTTCTGATCTAGAATTTAATGAAAATATATGGGATTTATTTAATCATGATCCTGATAAAATCAAAAAGGAGATTATAGGTAAAAAGGTATATGCAATACCAAATAGATCTAGAAATGAATTAATAGTAACAAACGTAATAGATTTTAATGAAAAAATAGTTGATAGTATATATGAATATTTTTATAAAAAATGCAATGAAGATAAAATTTCCTATGATTGTTCCAAACTTTTGCCTAAATCACAAATAGACACTCATCAACCCATATTAGTGGCAGAACCTAAAAAATACGGTAAAATTTCTACATACTATTTCTTACCTCAGCTAAGTAAGTTAATTGTTAGATATGAACAAATAAATGAGACTGAAAGAACCAAAATAAAAGATCTTACAACAATTAATAATAATGATAAGATAGAGTTAGCTAAAGAATTTGTGACTAAACAAATTAGATATAACATAAGTCCGTTAGATATAGAGGAAATATCTTTAGATCCCCCTGATCTTATTGCAAGAGATTTAAATGGTAAAGAGGTAACTATTGGGAAAGGTAATTCCTCTATCTTTAAATACAAACCGTTAGAAAAACCCGATATAGATAAGGTTTATATACAAATTTTTATAGATAAAAAATTTTATAAAAATAAGGAAAAAATCAAAGAAATATTTAATGATATAGCTCAAAAGATATACAAAACATCTGGTGTACAAGTAGAAATAGGGCTTCCATATTATCCCGATTTAGACGCTAATCACGTTAGCGATATCGTGAGAATCGTATCTAATAAATACGATGAAAAAGTAAAAACTGTTGTTGCAACTATAGGCAAAAAATTACCAGAAAATGATTATTTTTTAGACTTAAAAAAGGCGTTATATGCAAGAAAAATTCTTCATCAGAACATATTAATAGACACTATAGAAAAGGGCACTAACTTAAAATATATCATAAATAATCTTATATTACAAATTTTATCGAAGTTAGGTGTTTATTATTATGGAGTAAAGACAAACTCCAAGTTTGATTATATTATAGGAATAGATGTAGGTAGATTTAGGAATAGTAGTTATGGCGGTGCTATAACAGCTTTT
>QEFD01000025.1 GCA_003086435.1 Acidianus hospitalis | reverse complement strand
CCTCTCAATACCTTACCAGAGGTTATTACCAAACTACCTATCTTTTTACTTGCCATGATCCTTACAGCATTTCCTACTTCCTCATTTTCGTCAACAGTAATTACTCCTTTTGTGGCAATTTCGTCGGCCCTTGCCTCAAAAACGTTATCCTCCATTTTTGAATATGCCTTAACTACGTCTCTGGATGATATTATGCCTACTGGTTCATCTCCGCTCATTACTACTAGTCTTCCGGAGGGAATTGACGAAAGAGCATTAATAACTTCCTTTACGCTGTCCTCAGACCTCACCGTTACGACTATTTTACTCATTACTTCTCCTACTTTCATAATTATAATTATCTTTTTCCTCATTCATAAACTTTTATTTAATCAAGAGTTTAGTACAGTTCAGTTGTATCCAGATTTAATAGCTATAATTATCATAAGGTGCTTAGCTTTAATTCAGTTTTAAAATAGAGAAGTAGTTAATTCCCTTAAGATTTTTCTAGAAAAAAGAATGAAAGATCTAGATAATCTAAAAATAATATGGTTTGGAGGTGAACCATTATTAGCATATGATATTGTAATAGAGATTATGGAATTTATTAAATCAAAAATTAGTAAAGGAAAGCCTAAACTAGAAGGATTTATGGTTACTAATGGATATCTATTGGATTTAAAAAAGGCTGAAAAGCTTGCGGAGCTTAATGTTAATGAATTTCAAATTACATTAGACGGTAATGAAGATATTCATGACATAAGAAGGATCAATATAGGTAAAAGAGGTACTTTTAAAATAATATGGAATAACGTTAAATCTTTAATTAACTCCAATATTCCATTAAAAATATATTTACGCATTCACTTATCTTTGGATAACATAAATTCTGTTTGGTGATTTGGAAAATGAAGTTTCTCGATCCTCTCAGAAATTCTAAGGCTAGAAAAGTTGTTATAGCAGAAGTCCTTTATCAAGAGACTCCTCTCATTGAAGCAGTTACAATGCTAATATATTATGTTTCTAAAGATTTACTTTTAGTTGGTGTATTAATCTCTTTACTGTCAACAGTTACTTTAACAATGCCTATTAAAGGTATTTTATTTGATAAGTATAATCCAAATTTTATAAGTAAGACGTCTAAATTATTTGCTAATACTTTTTATTTACTCGTGGCGTTGTTATCCTTTTTTTATATGTGGTCTTATTCCTTGTTTCTAATTATAATATTTCTAATTTTAGGGTTAAATATTGAATCTTTAGCTGGTTTTATATTAGGAGAATGGATGAAAGAAAATATTAATGAAGAAGATATTAATGCAGTATTTTCATTAACTTTCACATTACTAACCTTAGTTGCAACAACTATTATGTTTCTTATAGGTTTTCTAGCAGAAATTTATGGTTTAGTCGTTATTCAAATATATCTTGTAATTTATACTATTTTACAATACATTAGATTCGCTATAATATCTACTGTGAAAATAAACAATCGTAAAGTAGAGATTAATAAGATATACTTTAGGAACGCAGTAAAAGATAATAAATTACTTCTATTAACGCTTTCTGCAGTAATATTTTATTTTATATATTCAGGGATGTCTACGGTTATTATAGACATTATAGGGAAAATAGGGAATTTCTTTGAAATATATGCTACTTATAGTTCAGTATTTTACTTAATAGCTTCGTTCGGAGGATACATATCTTCGCTAACATTTACCAAAAGAATTTCTAATTTATTTATTTTTCCATTAATTTACTCTGGAATAAGCTTTTTATTAGTTTACTCACCTTCTATTCTCTCTATAGGAGTTTTTACATTAGTCTCGGCATTTTCAGGAGCTGTGTTTAGTTTAAACTATTACTCTTTACTAAATATTACAGTTAAACAAGAACAGTACGGAATACAGACTGGTTTTAGCAATGCTATGACAAGTATTGGAGAATTAATTGCGCCACTATTGTTTTCCTTTACTCTAGAGTTCTCACTATTTAGCTTAGAAACTATGATCGTATTAATTGCTATATTCTCAATAGCAATACTTGTAGCCTTGCATAAATATTGATAATAAACTTAGTAAAATTTCCTAATTATTAGAATAGCAAATGCTAAGTCATTATGAATGTGTCTTCCTGGTTCAAAGTCTAATATTACTAACGGTAGGAGGTGGAAATTCAGAGGCCTAAGAATTTTCCTTATCATTGCCTCCACAGAATATTTAAGAGAAAAATTATAGACTATATCTACTATCAAATTAGATTTAGGACAAAAGGGTAGTGTCAAATACTCTTTCAGTAACACTTTCAGGAGCAGTAAGAATAATGCATTAAATAATTGATACAACTAAAGCAGATTTCATTATTCATGTCTTTATCATTTTCTAATATTATAATAATATTCCTCAGTTTACTTGTAGAAATATAAAAGATCTAATATAACACTTAAAAATTTCCTAAAAATATTGCAGAGTTAATTATCTAATTACATTAAATTCACATGAATCACTAATAATAAATAAAAATTATTTTTACTAATAAGATTTTGGGTCTACCATAAAGGGGCGGAGGGATTACTCTAGTGAAGCTCAAAGGCTGGGGATTGACGCAAATTCATGAAAAATTCAATGAAGCACAAAACCCCGAAGTTAGAAATAAGTTTAGAGAAAACTGTAGATAGCTAGAAAACAATTTTGAATCTAAAGACAACATTATTAGGAAGGCGAGCTCAAGGGTATTATTAGCGAACAAACTTTCCTCAGGAGGTTGTAATTAAGATTTATAAGTATAATTGATAATTATTAATTATGAAGGAGAAGGAACTTACTACTATTTCCATATCTGAAAAGACTAAGAAAAAACTAGAAGCGATAAAAGGAAGTATGAGTTGGGATGAATTCTTACTTAATCTAGCTGAGGATTATCAGAAAAGGAGAATAAAAGAGGGAATAGATAAGCTAAGAGAAATCATTTCAGAAGAGGATATAAAGAAAATTGAGGAGAGCCACAAAAAGATGCATGAGGAGTTTAAGCTATGACATTAATTGGCACGTCGGTGTTAATAGATATATTAAAAGGGAAATTAGATGTCATAGGAGATTCTATATCTATAATCACAGTCATGGAAATTATTAGAGCATTAGATAAAAATAAAAGGCTAAAAGTTTTAGAGCAATTAAAGAAGACTTATACAATATATCCGTTGGACGAGAATGTCGCTTTAGAGTATTCTGAGCTTTATTATAAACTGAAGGAAAAAGGTAGTTTAATGTCCGATTTAGACTTAATATAGCTTCGACTGCTAAGGCTCATGACGAAGAATTAATTACTAAAGATAAAGATTTCTTGCGTTTAAATGATTTAATAAAAATAAATTTAATTAAGTAAATTTCAGAAACCTTCGGCGTAAAACGGTTTTCATGTATACTCATATCGATTTAAATCGAGTAGTGTAAAGCAATTAATAGAGTCGATATTACAAAGGCAGAAGATAAATTCTCTACTTGTGGCAGATTTAGCCTTATAATCTTTAGGAAGAGAGACTTGAAATTTCTAATGATTATAATCACTGTCATTCTTGTTATTAACCCAGCAAGTATGAATACCAGCAGGTAATTTAGTCCAATTAGAGAAATGTACATAGGAAGTATAAAGTCCATTTTTATTATATAATTCATGACGTACCATTTCATAGCATTAGTTAGGCTAGGAATATAATTACCTGAGTAGTGATAATATTTCCAAAGAATTATCTTAGGTAAATAAGATAATGCAAGGATTACACCAAGAACTAATAATTCGCTTTGCACAACAACATAAAAGGAGAAGAAAATAAATAAAACAGGGAGTAAAGAAGCTACTAGAATAAAAACCAAACCTTGTACTCTTTTTCCAAAATCAATCAAATATAAAGAAAAAAGTATTCCCTTATATATGTTAATTCCCTCGATTACGCTAAGGATAGCAGTAAGAATCAGAAGAAGCATCTCCACCACTTAACCTAACCTGGTGAGCCCTTGCTTCTCCAAAATCCACGAAGAAGTCCTTATCTTGACTTAAACCTTCTTCGGAGTTAAGCTTTATCATCCATCCGTTTGTCCCTACACTTTCATTTCAATCATTTTATGTTCAATCATGATAGAGTG
>QEFD01000024.1 GCA_003086435.1 Acidianus hospitalis | reverse complement strand
CTTTTCGCTTTCCATGTGAGATACTATTAACTTTCTTGATAAATCTTTTTATTCATAAAATGTTAGGTCTCTAATTTTAACAGAGTTAATTTCAATATAATTTTGGTAAAAGATATAATACTTAAATTAGGAACTCTAAATGAACTTGTTAAGAAGCTTATGTTAAATAAAAATCTTAAGTAAAGTAAAAGCCATCAGTATAGCAAAATTGTTATAAAGCTTTAAAAAAACTAATAAAATTGTACTTAGTTTAACATGGTTAACATGCTTTTAAGATTCCTTTGGATTAAAAACTTAAAACTTTGGAATTTTTTATAAACCTCTTGAAGTATATGGCTCAGACTGTAGAAACTACACAAAAATATCTACCAATACTCAGGGTAACTTTAGGTTGGATGTTTTTCTCGGCGTTTGTTAGAAGGACTATAAATGTTCCTGCAAAACTTAATCCGCATTCTTCGGCATATGTAGGAGGAAAATTAATAACGTTCTTGCCTCATGCATGGGGACCAGTAAAAGGAGTTCTATTATGGGTCTTGCAAAATCCACCATTATTATATGCTTTCCTTATAATGTTTACAGCACTAGAAGCCATTTTTGGGCTCTTCATGATGTTAGGATTTCTAACGAGACCGTCTGGATTAATTTTAGCTGGATTAGCATGGGGTATAGGATTTGGAGGAGGATGGTTAGGAAGTACATGCGTTGATGAGTGGCAAATAGCTTCGGTTGAAGGTGCAGCAGCATTTATGTTTGTCTTTACTGGTAGTAGATGGCTCTCAATAGATCAACTTTTATATAAAAAATATAATAAAGGAATCAAAATCTGGAAATTTAATATTCCGTTGTGGTGATTGAAATGGAGAAAGAAGTAGCTTTAGCTTTATTAGGATTTTTAATTGCTACAGGGATGACTTTATGGCTTTATCAAATAGACTTCCAAGGCTTAGGCCATCTAACTAATTGGTCTAAAACTGTAGGCTATTGTCTAGAAGGAACAAAGCTATTTACTAACGGTACATTATTCCTACAAATATCTAGAGTTGACGGACCAGACACCTATGGAGGATTTATAGTTTTAGTTCAAGTTCTATATCCTAACGGTACTGTAGTTTATCAATGGGATGCGAACCAACTTGGACATATTCTAAAGAGCGATATTCATAATGAATTTTCCTTACATCCCGCCCATAGTACTGGATTTGCATTATGCGTTCCGCTGGGTCAAAATGCTACTGTTATACTTAATATGCCTTTTAACATATCACCTGGAACCTACATAGTAAAAGTCTACGATGCAAACGGAGCTAGTGCTGCATATGGACAAGAATGGGAAATAGAAGTTCAAGCTGAAAGCTAAGCAATTTTTTCTTCATTTTTTATACTTTTTTCGCCTTCTTTTTCCTCAGTTCCTTTCTTTAAGCCTACAAAAATGTAAACAGAACCCAAAGCCTTAACTTTAAAGACCTTTAGGTCGAATATCTTGCTTATAATACTCTTTAATTGTGAATTAGTAGGTATCTTCCTATAAATATAGTAAATATATTTGTAATCCAAAGGTTTAGCTCCTACAAGTGCAGCTAAATAAGGTTGGATAAACCTAAGATAAAACGCAACGTAATTTCTGAGCAACCAATTATCAGATTTACCCATGGCAATTACTCCAATTAATTTTCTTGATACTCTGGTCATTTCTTTTACTACTGCTCCTATATCGTCAGCTGCATGAAGAGCGAAACTGCTTACCACCGCATCAAATACGTTATCTCTAAAAGGCAAGTTGTAGAAAGATGCGAGGACTTTATCTCCTTCAATTAAACTTGATTTTAACATGTTTTCGGCATAATCTACCATTACTATGTCAGTCTTTATTAACTTGGAAATTACATACGAAAGTTCTCCTTTTCCGCTAGCAACGTCAAGTATTCTTTTAGGGTTTGTGCAATAACTTTTAACAATCTCTATTAGTTCCGCTCTCCACTTTACGTCTTGAAAGAAGGAGATCATTGCGTTAGCTCTATCGTAAAACTTCGGGAGGTCATTATATATCCTCTGAAGTTCCTCGTTAGATACCTTAACTTCATTCATACGAATTTCTATACCATCTATTTAAAAAGCTTCACCTATATGGTCTTATATAAAATGTCATTAACTTTGTTAATTTGCATATTTAAATGCATATTTAAGGTAGGTATAGAGTATTACTAGTATTTTATAATTATAATAATTAATTTATGCGCTATAAAACATAGCAATATATCTGTTTTTATTCTTTAAAGTTGTATAATAATATGTGATAATTCCAGAACCAATGCTAAAGGTCTACACGCTCTTTCCCAACGATCTTACAGAGCAAATTTCAGCCTGTATTGTAAAGCTTGGAGATTTCCAACCCGAAGAAGGAAAATATTTTGAAAGGGCCTCGTATATGGAGCAAGTTTCATTTGTAAATGGAATGCTTGACGAGGTATCTAAGATTATAAATTTCTTTAACATAGGTTATAAAAAAGAAGGAATCGTAGAATTTAAAGGAATAGAGAAAAATCTTGAGGAATTTAAAAAAGACGAAGGAAAGTTCATAGAGTCAGTCTATCAAAAAATCCAAATTTACAATAAATACTTGGACGATAGAGCCAGACTTTACGACGAAATTGAAGAAACTAGATCCGAAGAGAAATTGATAGAGCTAGATAAAGTACTTCGTGAGATTAGTGAGCTACATAAAGAGCTTAACGCAGAAAGGAAGGTCATAGAGAAGAGGATAATGGAGGACTATAATAAGTTACTTACCTTAAAAGAGATCCTTAAAATACTCACTTCAGTAAGGTTTAGCAAATACTACGCTTATCTAGAGGGTTATATAAGGGAAAAGAAAAAAGACGAATTCATTAAGACTATTTCCAAATACGCATTAGTTGTTTTTGAGAGGCCAAAGAGGTTCGGAAGTAAGGAAATTCCCCCTACATATTCTTCAGTCCCTCACTTTATGAGACCATTTGAGAGCATAGTAGGCATTTACGGCACACCTTCTTATTGGGAGGTAGATCCTACATTCCTTTTCGCAATAACCTTCCCTTTGTTCTTTGCTCTCATGTTTCCTGACGCTGGAGACGGACTCGTATTATTACTTTTTTCCATTTTATTCTATAAATATGCTAAAAATAAAAATAATCAGCAACTTAAGGACATATCAATTGTTTTAGCCTATTCAAGTGCATTGTCAATGATAATAGGTATGTTATTGAGAGAATTCTTCGGACCGTTATTCGTTGAAGGTACAAAAGAATTGGTTCCTCAATCAAACGAATCGACAATAGGCCCGCTTTACTATTATTGGCCAGTTCCTCCAGACGTTTCTAAGATATTTTCTTCGATAATACCCTTCGGTCAATATTCTCAACCCTTATATGGTATTCAGAACGCAATAATTATAGCTATACTTATCGGTATAATCTTAACGTTGATAGCTAATAGCCTCGGAATTTATAATTCGCACCTTAAAAGAGCTAAGGAAGATATCTTGTATAGTAAAATACCTAACTTTATAGTTTACTTATCTCCTACGATCATTTTCATTTATGGATTTTATAATCCTTATAAGTATTTTATTAATACATATAACTTGCTAGGAGCATTGCTTTATACAGTAATGCATTTATATAGTCCAATATTTTATGGCTATTATTTAGTTTCCTTTATATCTATAATAATATTCTTTATAGGTGAAATATACGGATGGATCTCGCACATTTACATTAACATTAGGGAAGGCTTAAAAAATGCATTACTTAAAGGCTTTATAGAAGGGTTCTTTTCTCCACTTCTACTTGTCATATCTAACGTTATATCCTTCATAAGACTCCTAGTTTTAGGTTTATCCCATTATTATATCCTTTATGCATTCTCCTTTATTGCTGTTATGCTGGCGGGAACTTTAGATACTTGGAGAATCTTAAGTAATCCCGTGTCTATAATTATCTTAATCTTAGGAAATATTCTAGTAATAGGCTTAGAAGGTTTCGTCGCAGTAATACAAGCTATTAGGCTTAATTTATACGAATTGGGCGGAAAATTCTGCGAATGCGAAGGAAGACCTTTCGAGAACGTAAAAGAATACGCAATTATAAAAAATAAGTGTTAAACTCTGGGGTGATGTATTTCTTCGGCTTTTTCGTTACCTGCAATATAGATTACTTTAACTTCTGAAATTTCTCTAGAGACAATGGGTACGTCAAGGACTTTAACTACCTTCTTTTCTATGGGTATTGTTTGTTTAACCTTCTTTATTCCTTTTTCTCCGGTAGGAGTAATGACCTCAACCTCGTAAGATATGGTAATCTCCTTAATGTATAGAGGTTCTGTATGCAAGTTATAAACTAGTAGCCTATCATCTTCAATTTTAACATCAAATCTTTTTGCCATAATCTTTTGTTGATTTTAGTAAATAAAGTTCTTTATATCTAGAATGTTACTTCATATTTAAATAATGGGCTTGTTACTTAAACATTACATTATTAACATCGTGTTAATATTCTAAAAAAGATAAATTTATTTAAATTTATATATAAAATACGATAATCCGATCATCTTTATTATATCTCCTATAATAGATATTATCCCTAGATTAAATAAAAATAGAGGCAAACCGGCTGTAAATACTATTGCACCGTAAAAGAATAATGAAGAAAAAAGTACGCTCACTTTCTTTAGAGTGAGAAAAATGGAGATCCCCGCAATAGGTTCAAATATATATCCAAATACTATAAGTTCTATGCCTATGAATTTTCCAAAGGCTAAGAAAATTAATCCTATTAAAGTGATAATAATTGCTATAGGGGCTAAATACTCAAGAATTTTTCTTTTTTCCAATAGTGACGAATTATAGGAAAGATAAGAAGGAAACGAAAGAATCCATATTATCCACATTATTATTTGGGCGATCCTTGAAAAAGCATAATTTATGCCATAAATATCTAATAAAATAAGAAGAGATAAGATAAATATTGATGCGGCCATACTTACTAAATTTCCCTTAAATAAATTTCTAGATATCATCAGTTAATACTTTTCACGATAGTTAATAATTCTTATCCACGTGAAAAGAAAGGCATATATTTTACTATATAATACAAGGAATTATGTATAACAAGAAATATATCCTAAAATCAATTTTAGGAGTAGAAGGAGCACTTCTTTTTTTTATTCGGGTATAATGCTCGCTTTGGCAAGTAATAATGAAATAAAGGAAATGATGTCCTTAGCGAAAGTGAAACCTTTAATACCAATACCGTTCGTTTTCATGATAATTGCCTTCATATTTAATGGAACGATTTTCTTACTTTCAATTTCTGATAGATTTATGCTGTTCTTGATAAGGAATACTTTCCAGTCCATTATAATAAGGGCTCTAATGGTCTTTCTTAGCTTTGTGATGATAAATCCTATGTTTGCGGAGCTAACTAAGTTGGGTTCAGTGAATTTTATGTCATATGCTACTGCTCCTGGCTTACTTTTCCCGGGAGGACTTTTAGTACACGTACTCTTAGAACATTGGCTAGGAGGAATCATGGGATTCGGAATGGGAATTTACCCTAAACTGTTCACCAGAATAAAAATGGCATTAGGTAGTAAAGTAAAAAAATAACAACACCAATAGTATTATTATTCCACCAATTATAACGTCTTTAACTCCTTTTTTAATTCCGAAGTCATATAAACTTCTCCTAACTCCTAACAAGCCGTGAATAAAAGCCACGACTAAGAGTAAGCCTAGTAAAGAGTAATATGCGCTATTACTTAAATATTCGTTAACAACTGGTGTTGAGATTCTATTATCAAAATTAAGATTATTTGCGAATAACATGAAGAAGTGTATCGAGAGTAGGATAAGCGTCACTATCCCAGTAATATATACTCCCCAAAACCTTAATTTAGATTCCCTCATCTTATCACCAAGTAAAGCCCTATGAAGAACGACAATATTGTAATTATTATCATAGACCATATATAAATTCTGTGAGGCTTATAATAAATCCAAGGTTCTTCCATATGATGCTTGGGAATTAAATGCCCAGTTTCTATTAATATTATACGTATACCGTTCATTGCATGAAATACTACTATGCTGCCTATTAATACTAGAAAGTATTTGAAGATCTCTGGTTCCGTCAATTCACCGTGAGCTAGTCTATTTACGAAAATTACGTGGACTATTAAGTAACCTAGAATAGTCCATCCTGTTATCTTGTGAAGCAATGCCAAAAGTCTTTCAATATTTAACTTTGAAAACCAGATCATTTCATGCTCACCCACTTTAATCTCTGTATTGCCAAAGAAGGATCAACATTTCTAGGGCATACAACTGAACAAGAGCCTGCAACTCTACAATTCCATATGCCTATTATAGGATCGTCTACTATTTCCAGTCTTTTCTTTCCTAGGGTGTCCCTAGGATCTGCTGAAAACCTATAGACCATAGCTAGTACTGCAGGACCCAAGAAGTCCTTATTTGTTTCAACTACCGGACAAGCAGAATAGCAGAGACCGCAAATTATGCATTGCGCGAAACCCCAGAGTTCTTTTTGGTCTTCCGGTTTTAATCTAGTTTCAGCCTTACCTTGAATTACTTCCTCTGGAGGTGTAACTCTTGGTATGATCTTGTTCATTTTTCTATAAACAGAGTCAAGGTCGACTATCAGATCTTTAATTACAGGGAAGTTATCCATGGGTTCTATAGTAATTTCCTTTTTTCCTTCATTCACTATGAGCGTTTTGCAAGCTAACTTAGGCTTTCCGTTTATTTTCATACCGCAACTACCGCAAACTCCCATGTGACATGAAGCTCTAAAGGATAATGTAGGATCTTGTTCGGTTTTTATTCTCCTTAATGCCTCTACAACGGTAGTGAATCTATCCACGTTTAGTTTATATTCTTGCCACCAACTTCCCTTTTCTTTAGAATACCTCCTTACCTTCAGTGTTACTTCAAAAGACATGAAGATAGATAATGAAGAGAACTATAAAAAATTTAACAGAAAAATGTAGAAAATTAATAAATTAAACTTTAATGTCGTTGTTATTCTTTAGCTTAACCAAGATCTCATTTTTCAATTCTAGATTAACGGCTGAACTGTCTATCTTAATCAACTCCTCTACCTCTTTGAGGGCGTCCTCCAGTTTATTCATTTTCTCCAAAAGGTATATCTTCGCTTGCCTATACCAAGAGTTATTAGGAGACCATTCTATTGCCCTATTATATTCTTTTAATGCCTCTTCATATTTACCTAATTTTTCATAAATCTCTCCTTTAAAGTAATGGTAAAGGTGTGCGTTCTTAGGATCTTTTCTTATAGCGTTATCGTATACTTGTAGCGCCTCCTGGAACTTAGATAGTTTTAGTAGAACTTCTGCCTTCTTAAAATGAAAATCTGGAAAAGTCGGATCTAGTTCTACGGCTTTTGAGTATTCCTCTATAGCCTCATTTAGTTTGCCCTTCTCTTCTAATGCCTCTCCTAAATGAAAGTGATGCCATGCGTTAGTCGGTTCAATTTTAATTAGCCTTTTGTACTCATTAATCTTAATATCTATGTCGCTCATATGACTAAGTATGAGATAAAAATTAAAAAATATTATTAAAGAAAAGTCAAAAGAGAGATTTAAAAACATTTACCTTTGTATTGTTTCTTCATTCCTTTTTGATCTTCTTTTTTCTATTATTTTCGCTGAAGCTACTCCTACGAAGTACAATACTGAGAGTATAACTCCTATTGTAGTTTCAATTACTCCTCCAGTTGTTCCGGGAGAAATAATCCAGGCTATAATAAAAGCTCCCATCACTCCCCATCTCCAATTCTTCTTCCAACTATCAGCCTTAACCATTCCGACGTAAGTTAGTATTGACATCGCTAGTGGGTACTCGAAGGCTATTCCGGTGACCATCATTAGTGAGACCACAGTTGAGACGAAGGCTCTTAAACTAAGCGTCGGCTCAACACCCAAGGCTGTAGTATATAAAACTACGAACTTCATCATTAAAGGAACTATTATAAAATAAGCAAAAAGAGAACCAGCAGCAAAAAGCAATGCGGCAGGGAATATTATATATTTAACCAACTTTTTCTCATGCTCATATAACCCTGGAGAAACGAAACCCCATAACTCTCTGAAAATTATTGGAAGGGAAATAAATAATGCTAAATAGAAAGAAGTATATGCAGAGGCATATAGAGGATCGAATGGATTTAAGTTAAG
>QEFD01000023.1 GCA_003086435.1 Acidianus hospitalis | reverse complement strand
GAATATCAATTTTCTCTCCTTTTTCTGCTAATAATCCAAGTTCTTTGACTTCGTCTATCGTGAATACCTTAAAGTTGGAGAATTTCTCTTCTAAGCATTTCAAATCCTTTCTACTCCTCATAAATATTGCTCTAGCGTCTCCAAAAGGCGGTGAATCTAGAGATGAAACAAAGTCCTTATCTTCATCGAGCATTATTGCATTCTCTGTTTGTATAAATCCGTGATCTGCAGTTATTATTGTGTCATATCCTTTAGGGATATCCCTTAATATCATTGAAATAATATCTTTTACTGCACGTAAAGTTGGTTCAGCATAAGGTCCATATCTATGAGCCGTTAAATCTACGTCAGGAATATAAAGTGTAATGAAATTTACTCCTTTTTCTCCGAAAATTTTAGCCTTATATATTCCGTCCCACAGAGTTCTATATTCCTCGACATTAGTATAGAGCATTTTGGTAAATTCACTACCGGCAATGCATTTAGGTAAGATCGAGACACTCTTCTTACCTTTTTCCCTGGCTTTTTTGCCTATGCTTTTCACGTTAAAAACTTCTTCCATTGATTTTCCTAAAGCCTTTTTAAGTAAATCAACTTCTGAAGTTTCTGGCATAGTGTACTTTAAAGCGTTTATTACTCCTACCTTATCTACATAAGTGGTGTAACCTAAAATTTTGTGCTCTCCAGGCTTTGTAGCAGTCATGAGTGTAGTTAAAGCTGTTGCCGTAGTTGATGGAAATACAGTGTAAATTTTATCAAATTTTATTCCTTCTACAGCTGATTTCAAAATATTATATCCCATTCCATCAACTAACACAAGGAATATCTTATCTGATAAGGTAATATTAGAACAACAAGCCTTGCCGCCAACTAATGCGTCCTCTATACTGCATGCTACATTATATAGGTTATTCTTTGAATAATCTGGATATATCATTTTAGTAGTATTGGTTAGACTGGCATTATTAAATCACACTAAACGTTTTTTACTTAAGAGTAAATAGTTTCATAAATGGAGAAATCACCAGAAAGTCGACTAAAGATAGTTGCAATTTTACTTGCAATATCTACTGGAGTATTTTATATTTCTTATGCTCTAGTTTTTTATTTTATTTATGTCCTTAAGGACAATTTTTTCGTTGAAGTGATTTTTCCAGGAACGATAGGAGCATCATTAGTAACTTTGCTTCCAATAGGTTTTTTGACTAGAGGACTAAGAAATACAAATTTTAATATAGGTTACCTAATGTATGTAGCTGGCATAATTCTTTTTGAATTTATACCAATTCCGTTCTTAATCTTTCTGGGAAATTTTTTCTTAGGAATAGCTTATAGAGATATTGGCAGATTAGAAAAAAATAAGAAATTAGAAAATGCAGGTTGGGTAGCATCAGTTCCCTTTGTTTCATTTATAGGATTTTCTCTGTGTTATGCATACTATAAATCTCCAGAAGAAGTTGAGAAAGAGGAAGAAAAAAGAAAAGAAATGGAAGAAATTAAGCCATCTCCCGTTCCTTATCAAATAGGAATTGGTAAAATGTCAAGTAATGGAGATTTTGAATTTTCCTTTTATTCTCCTAGAGAAGATAAAATACTTAGCATAAAATTTGAGGATAAGACGATTAATACAGAAATTCCAGTAAAAGTGGGGAAAAACGTAGTAAAAAGTAGAGTTCAAATTGATCCCTTAAAAATGGTTGCTGGAAATCTCTATAATATAACAATAACGTTCAGTAACGGAGAGACGTTCACTGCAGTAGTTGAATACATACCTTAAGGGTACTACAATGTCATTCGATGTTGCATTAGAGTACTTAAATAAAAAGGAATATCTTAATGCTTCAAGATTATTATTTTCAAATTCGTCATATAATGCTTCGTCATTAGCTAGTGAAGTTTCTGCCCAACTTGCAATTACTCATTAAACTAGGAATAGAAGTTCCTAGAACTCACGAAATAAGGAAACTATTAAGCATAATTTATGATAAATTGAAGATAGATGAGGTTATGATTTTTATGAGAGAGAATAGGAAAGATTTGATAATTCTGGAAAACGTAAGAGGAAAATCACAGTACGGAATTCCTTCAGTTTCTAAAGATGAGGCTGAAATAGCTTTATTAATTGCTGAGAAAATCTTATCATTAATAGAAAAATTATGGAACAACCTATAGAATTGCTTAGAAATTGGAGAAAACTAATTTCTAACCTCTCACTGGACGAATATTCTGAGGTTTACGTTTTCGGATCGGTAGTTGAAGGAAAAATCACTGGATATAGCGATATAGATGTCCTTGTAATAATTCCTAGTAAAAAAGATAAGCTTCAATATTTATTGAAATTTTATGATGAAGTTGAGAAAAAACTAGGAGAGAAAATTTCCTACCTTTTCGACGTTAAAGTAATTTATCCTGAGGAAAAGTCAGTCCCTCCATATAGTTGGTTTCTTAAAAAATCTATAAAAATAAAATAAATATATTTTATTTAGTAATTTCTAATTGACATTAATGGCAATAAAATAGTAAAAACATTTATTCCTCTTATTAAGGATATTTTATATCCATTATCTAGATAATACTGATTCTTAAAGTCCTTATTAAATATTATAGAATAATTAAAATTGAAATCTTATTAGTACATGCTGTCATTTTTATAAAACGTTATTGTGGAGAAGTTAACTCGACATCCATTGAAAAGTCCAAAGATCTAGATGAATGAGTAATATAACCACTCGAAATTATATCAACTCCAGTTTTAGCGTAACTTTTAACGTTTTCTGGAGTTATTCTGCCAGAGGCCTCTAGGAGTACTTTTCCTTTAAGCTCAGAGACTACTTCCTCAATCTCATTCACGCTCATATTATCCAACAATATTGCGTCAACTCCTGCTCTATATGCCTTTATTGCATCTTCATAGCTTGATACTTCAATTTCTATCTTTTTAGTAAAACTAGCTATTTGTCTTGCCATTTTTACTGCCTTCTCAATATCACCTATAATTGCAAGGTGATTGTCTTTAATTAATACAGCATCTGATAAATTAAATCTATGAGGGTCTCCTCCTCCAACCTCTATTGCATACTTCTCAAAAAATCTTAAACCCGGAGTAGTTTTCCTAGTACCTGCAATCCTTACAGTCGGGTTAACTTCTCTAGCAAGTTTAACCATTGTATAGGTTGCAGTGGCTATTCCTGATAACTTGCCTAAAAGGTTAAGTACAAGTCTTTCTACAGATAAAGATTTGTCTGCCTCTCCTTCAAACACTAATAAATTATCTCCTTTTTTAAATTAATTAATGGTAACCGTTTTAATTCCTCCTGGACCAGTTGCTTACCCACTAATTGCCTCAACTATGAAGAGGAGAGATGTTAAAGTAATTTTTGAAGGAAAT
>QEFD01000022.1 GCA_003086435.1 Acidianus hospitalis | reverse complement strand
CCCAAGTTTCTTTAGTGCTTCAACTATTTTATTCTCCTCACTCATTGTATTATCCCCTTCTTTCTTAATACTTCCTGTGCTAATTTGCTTATTCCTAATTCCTCGGCAGAAAATCCAAATGCTAGTCCTAATAGTTGTGTTATATAGATTGCTGGCAAAGTCCAAGATAAGTTGAATTCGTTTTTAACCTTTAATTGTGTAACATCAAGTTGCAAGTGACATAGGCTACAAGGGTGAACCAATATATCTGCATTCTGAGATTTTGCTGAGTTTAACACATTATATGCTAGCTTTAGTCCAACTTTGGGATTACTACCCATTAATGGGAATCCGCAACACGCCGTAGCCATTGGGAACTTTACTGGAGTTGCTCCAGTAGCAGCTATTAAATCTTCCATACTGTGAGGGTTAAAGGATGGTTCGAAGCCCATTATTTGCTCCGGTCTTAGCATTTGACAGCCATAATACGCTCCAACTCTTAATCCGGTTAATGGTTTCTTTACTGCCTTCTTTATTTTTTCTAATCCTACGTCCCTTACTAAAACCCAAACTATATGCTCCGCAGTTGCTTTTCCTGAGTAGCTTATATTTGCTTCCTTCAATTTTTTATCTACTTCTTTTCTTAAATCCTTATTTTCATTGTATTTATATGCCGCAAGTCTATGACTTTGTAAACAAACGCTGCAAGGGGTAACCATTTTATCCATGCCCATTCTTTCTACGGTGGAAAGATTCCTTAAATTGAGTGCAACGTGAGCTTTTTCGTTATACTCGTCTAAGAATCCGCCGCCACAACAGTTCCAATCCTCTACTTCTACAAGTTCTAGACCTAAAACTTCGGCAACTTTTTTCGTTGCTATATCGACGTCTTTAGATAATCCGTGAGTTGCACATCCAGGATAATATGCTACCTTCATCTTACTCACCCATTATTTTCCTAATTTGTTCCACATCTTTCACCTTCTTTTGTGTAACTAATGCGTATTTTAACTTCCCATTCTGCATTGCATAAATCATATCTGTTATCGCTGTTAATAATCCGTAAGTTGAAATATACACTTTTGCTTCTTCAATTTTTCCAGATTCTTCTATACTTTTGACAATTGCTTCAGCGTGTTTTTCTCCAGTTAAAGCTACAGGCGTTTTTTCGCTTAAGAACTTAGTGTACGCTCTTGTTTTCTTTATAGTAGTAACGGGCTCAATATCTCTTGGGCAAACGTTGAAACATTGATAACAATAGGTACACCTCCAAGCACTATCAATTAATATCTTTAATCTCTCATCAAATATTGTATCTCTAGGATCCGCTAGGAATCTATAACCTTTAGCGTGCGCTGCAGGGCCCAAAAACTCTGGATCGTTCTTTACAGATGGACAAGCTGATACACATAATCCACACCATATGCACTGTTCAAATTTCCATAGCTCTCTCTGATCTTCTGGTTTTAATCTATGTTCAGCTTTACCTTCTAATACTTCCTTTGAAGGATAGAGCCTTGGCTTAACTTTAAACATTCTATTGTAAAAGTCGGTCCAATCTACTACCAGGTCCTTTATTACTGGGAAGAAATCCATTGGTTCTATTGTAATCTCGTTTTTACCATATTTCCTTACCATATCTAAAGCTAATGTTTTGCAAGCTAACCTAGGTTCGCCATTGATTTTCATTCCACAACTTCCGCAAACAGCCATATGACAGGACGCTCTATATGCTAAAGTAGGATCTTGTTCAGTCTTTATTCTTCTTAATACTTCAGTCATTTGCGTAAATCTGTCTACCTTTAGTTTGTATTCTTGCCACCAACTTCCTTTTTCCTTTGAAAATCTTTTTATTTTTACAACAATTTCCTTCTCTTCTTCGCTCATTTTAATACACCCTGGGCTCAGGTTTCCATCTAGTAATCCTAACTGGTTTGTAAGTAATTTCTACAGTTTCTCCTTTTAGATAAGCTATGGTGTGTTTTAACCAGTTTTTATCATCTCTTTCAGGATAATCAGTCCTATAATGGGCACCTCTAGATTCTTTCCTCTCAAGTGCAGTTCTTGCTATTACTATTGCTAAATCTAGCATATTCCTAAGTTCTAAAGCATTGAAGAATTCAGTATTATAGGTGGTGCTTTTATCCAGAACATACATAGATGAAGTCATCTTCCTTAATTCAATAATTTGAGATAAAGCATCCTTCATTCCATCTTCGTCTCTAAATATACCTACCTTTTCCCACATAACGTTCCTGAGCTTATTGAGAATTTCACCAAAGTGAACTCCACTCTCACTCTTTACAAATTTGTATGCATCATCTACAACTTTTTCAGCCTCTTTATCTAAGCTGTTACTATCTTCCTCCTTATGTTCAGATAAGAATTTAGCCACTGCTCTACCTGTTTCTCTCCCAAAAACCAGTGTTTCAAGTAAAGAGTTTGAACCTAATCTATTTGCACCGTGAACTGAAACGCATGCAGCTTCGCCTGCAGCAAATAATCCTATTAAATCCGGATTTTGGCCGGTAATATCAACGTCTATTCCGCCCATATAATAGTGTTGTGCAGGCCTTACCGGAATAGGTTCTTGCGTTGCATCAACTCCTGCAAAGTTCTTTGCAGCCTCATAAGCTAAGGCTAATCTTTCTTTAATGTAATCTTCTCCTAAATGCCTTAAATCCAAACCTACGTAACCGCCAGGAAAACCTCTACCTTCTCTGATCTCAGTTATTATTGCCCTAGAAGTTATATCTCTAGGGGCTAAGTCCAATTTTCTTGGTGCATATCTTGCCATGAACCTTTCTCCTTTGTTATTAATTAGTATTGCTCCTTCTCCTCTAGCAGCTTCGCTAATTAGTATATCTGATGGATAAAGAGCAGTAGGATGGAATTGGACGAATTCTGGATCTTTTAATGCTGCTCCTGCCCTTAAAGCCATTGCATATCCGTCGCCGGTGTTAATATATGCATTGGTAGAGTGAGCGTAAAGCATTCCCATACCTCCAGTGGCCATGACTATTGCCCTAGCTTTAAAGAATACTGGCGTCATAGATTTCATTTCCATTGCTACTACTCCTACAACTCTCTTGTCGTCTCTAATGAGGTCTAAAGCAAACCACTCGTTGTAAAAGTCTATATCTAAACCAGAAACCCTCTGGAATAAGGTATGAAGTAACGCCATTCCAGTTTTATCTCCTACGAATCTGGTCCTTGGATAAGTTTGACCCCCAAAATATCTTACGGCGACTCTGCCATCAGGTTGTCTATTAAATAAAGTGCCCCAGCTTTCCATTATTCTTACTATTTCTCCAGATTTTTGAGATAGTAATTCTGCTGCATCTTGGTCAACTAAAAAATCTCCTCCTTTTATAGTGTCATAAGTCATATAATCTGGATTATCGTTAGGGTCAGAATTTCCCTCAATATATGCAGCTATTCCTCCTTCTGCTGATGATGAGTGAGACCTTGTAGGAAAGACTTTCGATATTACTGCAACTTTATATCCAGAAACTGCAATCTCATGAGCGGCCATTAAACCAGCCAGTCCGCCGCCTATGACTATCGCGTCATAAGAAAGTTTTTCCATGTCTCTAAATTTTTTAAAAGGATTAAAAAGCGTTTAATCTTAAATTAACAATGACAGGTTTTCTACAACAATTTTTGGTTTTATACTACTTTTCTCTACGTCTTCCTTTCTTGATATTCCGGTTAAGACTAATACAGTATCTGCCCCTATATCGTTACCCATCTTTATGTCAGTCTCCAGCTGATCTCCAATAACTAAAACTTTTGACAGATCCTTTATTCCAGTTAATTCCATTGCAACTTGTATTATCCACTTATTTGGCTTTCCTGCAATGAAATCAGGTTCTCTCTTGAGGGCATAAATTATGGAAGAAGCAAGAGCTCCTGCTCCAAGTTTCAATCCGTCCTTTGAGGGCCATAATCTATCCATATTAGTTACTATGAACATTGATCCTCTAGCTACGCATCTCATTCCCGTTGATAACTTATCGTAAGTCACTAGCCTATCTAAACCTAAAACCACCGCATCAGGATTATTTTCCTCAACTTCTTCGGTCGATAGAACTCTAAAGTTAAAGTTCTTCATTTCCTCAACAAGGCCTTCTTCTCCTATTACGTAAACACTTTTAACTTTTGTATTTCTCTTCATATAGATAGCAGCGGAAAGGCCACTAGTTATTATATCGTTAGGAGTTATCTCTAATCCTAAGTAGTTTAGTTGCCTAGATAAAAGTACTCTGCTGAAGCCCGAATTGTTAGTAACAAGAATTATTTTTTTACCTTCTTCTTTTAATTTTCTAATAGCAAAAATATTTTCCCAAATTGGTTCTCCTTCTCTAACTATAACACCATCAACGTCGGAGATTATTAAATCATAGTCCAACACTTTTTAACTCCTCCAATTTTTTCTTTATTTTTTCATTAATATCTTCACCCTCGAACACAAAACCGAAAAGGCCGAAAGGTCTATAAAGTGATTCTTCGCAGTCCCATTTCCCTGGATAAGCGGGCATTATTTTAAAATAGTTATTAAAAACGAATAATAAGTACGTTTTACCTTCTTTGTCTTCAATTACATAAAGATCGCAATCAGACAAAGTATTGTGCACTAGTTTATTTACTCCTAACTTTTCTTTGTCAATCAATTTATTATCCCCTCGCCAATTTATTAGTCGTGGATTCTGAAAAACTTACTAGGAAATACTATTCTAAGCTAATATCTTTGCCTAACGCTAGAATCCTATTATCTATAGATGTTATTGAAGGTGCAATAATAGCCTTTAGAGGTTTAGAAATAGGAATTTTATTCTTTTACTCTTTCCTAATATATTCGGTTTCTCTTCTAGCTATTCTAGGCAAAAGAATTAAGACAACGCTTACGTTAATTTCAATATTTTCTGCAGTATATTTGATTTTATCACTATTTCCTATTCCTTAT
>QEFD01000021.1 GCA_003086435.1 Acidianus hospitalis | reverse complement strand
TGGGTGACTGTGTATGATCCCTTGAGAGGGGTGCCCGTGGCGGAATTAAAAGTAAGGATAAGTTACACCACGGGTAAACACTTACGGAATAGGCTTAGCCTTCTGGGAGAATGCGATATTCGTAGGCTTAGTCGAACTACCTAATGCTTTTATTGAAACTACTACAACTGTTTTACCATTACTTTACGTCATCATTATAAAGATAATGGATAGAACTTCCTCTCTTCTCATTCATTATAGTTGGGGGATTTCAGCGTATTACAGTTTCTGGAGACAAGAGTTGAAGTACATAATCTCTGTAGCACCTTTAGGCATGGTTGATAGCTTGGCAGAATATGTTAATTTAACTCATTCATCAAATTATTTTATTGTAGCGATTCCTTCAATAATAGTAAGTATTGTAGGTTTTCTTTTAGTAAAATACTATTTCAAACTCTCATAGCCAAGTTTTTTCGTGTATATTATTAAGACTGTAAACTTAATTGTGCAAAGAAAGATCTTGATTCTTCATATTTTTAACAATTTTTATAAACCTTAAATATTCGTACTCAGCTATAGGGTGAGTAAAAGCTAATAGCGATAAATAAGTTGATATTGAAACGCGATGTTTTACTCTTATCTTATTATTTGCAAATAATTGGTACGCAATTAATACTCTATCCTTAAGTTTTAATGCCACATAAGTATCTGCATCAATTTCATATGCTAAGCTAGAAATTGTGTACCCTATATAAAATAATAATTGCGATAATAGGTTAAATATAAATAAAAAATTAGCAAAGTCCAAGAATATTACCGGAAGTGAAGTAATTAAAATAATTATTAATATTGATAGTAAACCAAAATAAAGTAACGTAACTATATGCTCTATAACAGGGCTAAGAATTAGTGCTATAAATGCTACAATAAAAAATAACATTACCTCATCATATATATTAATACCGAAGAAAGGTAAAAGGAATAAGACTAATTGAAAAGAGGTTAAAATTCTAATTAACCATTTATATTTTCTAGCAGCGGCTGGTATACCTCTAATAGATAGTGCAAGAGCAAATGGAGATAGCATTCTAGCTAAATAATATAGCAAGCAAAATGGCTGTCTAGAGTGCCCTTCCTCATGATATTTTATAAAGAGAAACACATCTGGCATGTCCACTGCTATTGACGAAATAGATATCTCTTTCCTTTTTATGTTATAGAGGCCCAGGTAATGCTTTGAAGGTATTAATTTTACATCTTTAATTTTAACTCCTCTAATGTTGTAATTTATTAGGAGAATGAAATTAAGAGAAATTGAAATCAAGTAGCTCAATACATCTACAGAGGGCAATAATACACCATAAGTTGCAGTTAATGCAATAATGTAGATCAGTAACGAAAGGCCATTGTAAAATCTTAATGATTGCATTCTATCACCGATTTTATCTCTTTTATCTAAATTTATTAATGATCAACTGCAATCATCATTACTACTAAATTAACCATAAATAATTATTGTAAGAGTTATTTTAAATTTTTTCCATTGATATCTCATTATTTATTATTAGTACTTATATAGTTATATAGCTAAGGGGCATTTCATTAAATATATTGTAAATGCTAAAATTTGTGCATAGGTCTTGTAGTCAATAAGCGTTATTAATTATCTTAATTAAATTTAGCTAAAGTTACAGCCTATTATTTGATTATTGCGTCCATTTCCGCCATTCAACTTAGAAAGTAAATATATTTTTCTGCTATAAACAATTATTTGGTATTCATGTTAGATCTTTCAGATTTTGTGAAAGAGATAAGCGGGCTTGAAATATATAATAAAACTTATGTTTTCGAAGGAGATTCCTATGTTAGCTTATTACGAAAGCTCGAAAGTATTAAGGATATTATAGAAAAAGTAGAAATTTGCTCTTCTGAAGATTACGTTTATCTAAAAAATAATATTAAAGTTAATATTACTAAAATCTCAGAATATTTTCAATCAATGAAGGATACGCTAAAATATCTCATAAAACTCTCAAAGATTGATGTAAGAGAAAGAATTACTATAGATAGTTATATTCCAATAAAAAGGCTGAAAAACTTGATATCTTATTTTGGGAATTATGAGCTCTGTATATGCAATAGCTCACTCATTATTAAGAGAGGAGAAATTATCGTGGAAGTCCCATATAAACTCAAAAAACTAGGGAAAATGTTACTCGAGGGTAATAATATTCCTAATGGATATTATATAGTTAAAACTGATAAATTTGATATAAACAAATTAAAAGAAATTAAATATGATTATGCGTATGTAAAGATTACAAGGAAGGTAATAAAAGTGGATTATTTTGTGGGTAAAGATTATCTGAAATTAAGAGAAATTGTTATACCTAATACGCAATAAAAGGGTGCAGTTTAATTAATTTCTTAAAATTTGTGCTCGTTAATTTCAACAGTACAAGCTTTAAAAGCTATCAGAAATCTTCTAACCTTAAGTAAAGGGACCTTAATAATTTTTAGAATCTTTTAGGAATTTATGGCAGATAATTATATCGTAATCTACTATTATATAACCTTTTTAGTTAGTTCTTCCCCAACTCATCCTTCGACTCTGAATACCTAAGATATTGAACTCTCTATTAACTGCAACTAATTTGCCTAAAGGATTCTTTGCTATCTAACTTTCGGGCATGTATTTGCTTACGACAATATTAACTTTATCTACATTTTAGGAATTATATCTATAATTTTATTTATATTTATTATCTTGATTATAAATACGTTATGCCCCTATACTTGAAGAAATTTATTCCTTAGGTTTTAGCGTTCTAACTATATAGGAAAGAAGAATCAGCAAGGATTTCCACGTAGGAAGATAACGGATAAGGGTTAGGTAAATCTCTGAATATTTTAGGTAAATCTCTGAAATTCTTAATAGGTAAGAATGGTTAGAGTCACAGATATTGGCAAAGCCGTTAGTTACATTATTGGAGGAGGTGTAGTTTCAGTAATAATTGAGGCTTTAACGCACCTTTCTCCTCTCTATATTTTCCTTACAGTTATCGCATATCTCCTTACTATTATTGTGGTCACTTATATGCTAATTCGATTTGTAAGAGAGACGGAGATTAACCAAATTGAAGCTAGTATACTGGCAGAAGAAGACACCAGAATACTTAAGATTTTAA
>QEFD01000020.1 GCA_003086435.1 Acidianus hospitalis | reverse complement strand
AACAGATGAAGGAGAATTAGCCAGAGCGTTAACTAATGCAATTGACGATGAATTCATATTTATAGACTCTCCAAAGAAAGTTTATGAAACTAAGCCTGAAATAGTTATACATACATTGGAGGATAATTCAAATAATCCTTCAATGTGGAATTTGAATACATGGTTTGCAATAAATATAGCCAAAGCTGCGAATAAAATAGGCTCTTTGAACGTTTACTTCTCAACGTTCATGATATATGATGGTAAAAGGGGATATTATTCCGAAACTTCAACGCCAAGTCCTTTAAATTATTATGGAATGACTAAGTTAGTAGGAGAAACAGCCATAGCTTCACTTGGCAACTATCTCATTTTAAGGCTTGGCGCGGTTTACTCTCCATCTTATAGAGGTTTCTTATTTCATATCATTAAAGCATTAATAAAGAAAGGAATAGCTAAATGTAATACAAATCTCTATTTGTCACCAATTTCAGTAAAGGACGTAGCTTACGCTGTAAAATACCTTTTAAAGAAGGATGCAAGGGGAGTAATAAACTTAGCAGGGAAAAGGTTTTCTGAATACGATATTTGCAAAAAGTTTTCAGACGATTACGGTGGACTAATTATACCAATAGAAGGAAAATATTTCGATTTTTCCCTAGATAATTGGTTATTGAGAAGTTTCGGCTTAAAAATAGATGGAATTTAATTATTACCATCAGATCACTAGGATTCCTTAGTTAATTCATAAGCTTTCCTCACAACTTGCATGAAAGACTCCCAAGTAAGTCTTCCGGTCTTGGTATTCTGCGCACTAGGATGATAGCTTCCAACTATTTTCTTTCCCTTAACGTCGTAAACTACGCCGTGAGAGAATTTACATTTCTCATTAAAAGCAATACAAACTGAATCAAATGCTATTTTACCTAGAGCTAATATTACTTTAAGATTTCTTAAGGACATTATCTCCTTTCTTAGGAAATAATTACAGTTTAGGATCTCTTCCCTTAAAGGCTTATTCTTAGGAGGAGCGCATTTTACAGCATTAGTTAAATAAACTCCTCTAAGGATCAAGTTGTCTTCTCTACTTAAGGAGAACTCTAGATTTGACAATCCTAATTCGTAGAGGGCTTTAGTTACCCATTTACCGGATTCGTCACCAGTAAATACTCTGCCAGTTCTATTTCCGCCATGTGCTGCTGGGGCTAATCCGACAATAAGTAAGCTTGCATTTTCATCTCCATATCCTGGTAAGGGCTTCCCCCAATATTCCCAGTTTCTAAATCTTTTCACCTTTATTTTAGCTATCATTTCAGAATATTGTCTAAGTCTAGGACATCTATAACACGATATGATCTCGTCGTCAAACATATTCTGAACATATTTATTAACCATTATTAAGAATATTTTGTCATGCACATTTTAACTAAGATAGGATTGATAGCACTCGTGATAGGGATAATACTAGCTGGTATAGGCTTTTACGGGTTTTCTTCACTGGTTAATGAAATGGAGCCAGTAATAGAACTTCACGGTGCACAGAGAATTACCCTTGGACCGTACCAAAACTATACAATCTCCGTTTCGCCTTCTCCCGGGAGAATTATTGCTTTTGCTTATAATTCTACCTCACCTATAGATGTAACATTACCTTCTAGCTTTACTAACTCTACTTCGCCTTCTACAGCAGAGCGAGTATATTTGTCTCCTACTGGCGATATATCTGGAATTATTGAATTTCATAATCCTTCAAATTCCTCAATAGTAGTATATTACATTCTAAAGTATATTGAAGTTTCTACAATAGACGTCTATTCTTTAGCATTTGTCTTGCTAGGTGCATTATTATTTATTGTAGGGCTCATTATTGCTATAATAGGATTAGTAATAGGGAGGAAAAAGAGAACATAAGTTGTAGTTATTTTAAATACTTAGTAAACCACCATATTTTCTTATAAAGCCTGTCAATCATATTTTTAGGTTTTCCTCTTCTAGCATGCTCATGAGAATCACCAGGATACCTCTCTAGCACTGTAGGTACTCCGTTCATTTTCAATGCCATAAAGAACTGCTCTGCTTGTTCTATTGGACATCTATAGTCTTCTTCACCATGAATTAACATAGTTGGCGTCTTAGCGTTCTTAACATAATAAATTGGAGACATTCTCATTAATTTTTCAATATTTTCCTGCTTCCAAGGATCACCAATTCCTGCCTCTATTGCATTAAACCAAAAGCCTATATCACTAGTCCCACACATGCTAACCAAGTTGGATATACTCCTTTCGGCAATTGCCGCAGAAAACATATCTGTCTGAGTAATTATCCAGTTTGTCATATATCCGCCATAAGAACCTCCAGTAACTCCGAGTTTCCCTTTAAGGTTGTATTTTTCAATTACTTTTTTAGTAAAATTGATTATATCCTGCATGTCTTTCCCACCCCAGTCTCCTACACATGCCTTCGCAAAGTCTTCTCCATAGCCTTGACTTCCCCTAGGATTGCAATATATTATGTTAAATCCATTAGATGCAAAAAATTGAAACTCTATAAAATATCCATAGCCATAAGCAGCGTGAGGCCCACCATGAATAAATAAAATTGTTGGATTATTTGGATTAGTAATTATAACCCAACCCTGAATTTCATCATTAATCTCCTGCGGTTCTATTCCTTCTACTCCAGGGTTAGGGTCATAATCCTCCTTATAATGAAGAATCGAAGGTTTAGTGGGGGTTGTATAGAAATACGCTATATCTTCCTTGGCATTAACGTCAAAACCTCTAACTACTATTTTACCTTCAGTTATTTGCTCTGCCTTATCACTTATTTTATAAATTTGGACTTCTCCTTTAACTTGACCTAGCGAATAAATAACGTCATTTACAAAATAAATTCTAGTTTTTGCTCCGTCAAATAGGTCTGTTAATACGTCACCTCCGCAAGTATTACCGCAGAGAAAACTTTTGTCCTCCTCTGGAAGTATTATTTCCTCTACTGCCCAAGGCGCCCTGCCTTTTCTATGGCCTAAGTAGGCTATTTGACCTTTTTCGTTCATAGCCAAAGCGTTTACTATTCCTTCTCCTTGAGTTATTCTCCTCATTTCTCCATTAGATAAATAGACTTCGTAAACGTCTGAAAGACCTATGTCATCGTTCTCCTTGGTTGCAGAAATTACAACTCTTTTACCGTTCGTAGCAACTCCCGTGACGTCAAAGTCTCCACTAATTATTTTCTCTAACTTTGTCGAAAATAAGTAAAGAGATTGCCTAGTCCTTAAAAGTCCTCTACTGTCAAATCTGTACTTAAGTTTAGTGGCCTCAAACGGTTTGTTCTTGTTTACTTTATCTTCACCTAGGATAAGAATACCCTTGTTATGGAATGTATAATCTGAGATTTTACCTAAGCAGAGTAGTTTCTCTTCTTCTCCATAAGGAGATTTCCTAAATAAACAAGCTTCTTTTTTGTTCTTTTGCCCTTTAACTTCTTTGACATAATATAAATATTCGCCATTAAACCTAGGTAAGCTTACTTTTCCTTCAATTATTTTTCTCTTATTTAGAAAAATTGCTGATCTATACTCCTTGTTTTCTATCCAAGTTTCTACATGAAGTAAATTTCCTTCATTATTTAATTTTACATCAGATATGAGTTTTATTGAATAGGCTTCTTCTGGCGTCATTATAAAAATAGATAAAAGGAAAGCATTAAGCATTTCTAATCCATTGGGTATCAAAGAATTCATCTTTAGATTTGGAAAGCTCTTGGTAATTTGAAAAACAGAATCTTATAAAATCGATAATTTCCTCTCCCTTTTTTCCTTCTCTTAAAATCCTCCTATATGACCTCATGAGTCTCATAATAAAATATGAAGGTTTATTCAAATCCTCACTGATTAGAGAATAAGTAGAAAGATTATAAATTATTTCAGAAGATTTCCTAATGCTTTCTGCAATATCATCAGTTGAAATAACTTGTGGTACAGTTAAAGAATAATAAAACCAAGTTGAAGGCTCTAAAGTTTCTCCAATAGTAAAATATGTATATTTACCGAAACTTCCCCTCAAGGATTTTACTAAATCTAGGAAAATTGGATTACCTTTCCTTAATATTTCTCCTTCATTAACTTTTCTACTAAAGTATTCATCTACAAAGAAGGAATATATAAAAGAGTAGTATAATGCTCTCACTAAGGGATTTCCTTTTTTATCAAATTTTATTATTAGCTTAAGTAAATTCATACCTTTCTTTGGAACCATTTCATAAGCAAATACTTTACCTAAGGGAGTTACTTTACCTTTCTGGATCGCACCTATATTCTCAAGAAATAATAAGGAATCTTTTATCTTTGAAGGAGAATACCTATATCCATATCTTGCCAAGAGCAAAGGATCTAAACCACTGTAAATCCACCTTAATACTGTTTGCGGATAATCTAAAGGCTCTGGAACTTTTCCAAATTCCTTTTTTAACGCTTTATTAACTATTTTCACTTCGTCAGGCTCTGCAAAGACTAAAGCCAAACCTTTTTCTGAATAACCTGGCCTTCCAGCTCTTCCAATAACTTGGGCAACTGTTGAAGGCTCTACATAAGTTCTCAAGCCCGCGAACCTCTTTAACGCTAAAACTACTACTACGTCCACGTTAGTATTTATACTAAGAGCCAAAGTGTCAGTTGAAACTATTACCTTGTACTGATTATTTTCACTCCTCATGTCATCCTCTATCTTCTTTCTAACTTCTATCGGTAATCCCGCGTGATGAAAAGCTGTAGGTACATGAAGTTCCTTCTCTATTAATTTAGATATTTCCTCTGCTGATCTCCTAGTATTAGTGTAAACTAGTATTTGCTTATAATTTTCTAATTTAAGTTCCCCTTTCTTAACGTAATTTATGAACTCTATTGCCTTATTTAAATAGTAGTTTTCACCCCTCTTCTGAGAAACCTTTACTATTTTTACGTCTATACTTACAGGTCTTTTATCGTTGCAAATAACCTTTGCCTCTAAATATTCTGAAAGCGAATCTACATCCGGCATTGTTGCGCTAAGTAATATAACATTAATTTTACCACTAAATTTCTCCCTAAAGAACTTATAATATGCTAAAAGCTCTTGAAGAGTACAATTTCTTCCTTCTGAGAGGAGCAAATGTGCCTCATCAATAACTAAAAGCGAATTAGAAAAGAGAGAAGGAGAAGAGATCATTTGTTGCAAAAGCCTTTCATAACTAGTTACAATAATTTTCTTTCTCCAGACTTCTTCCGTATTAAAATTATCTTCAAGTCTAGCATCACTATCGTCTCTTCCTACGTCATTAGTAAAAAGTGAAAGTTTAGTGCAAACTTCTCTAATAGCCGCCTTTGTAGGCATTGCGAATACTACCTTATTGTAAGTATTTTGTTTTAATGCATACTTTATTACAGAGAAAGTTTTACCTGAACCAGTAGGGGATATAAGCATTAGTGGCTGGTAAGAGTCTAAAGCCTTAATATCAAGTTTAACAAAGTTACTCATTACCTTTATTACTAGATATTCAACCTTTAATTAGTATTTCCTCATTTTTCAACTTAACCAAAAATTATAAACAAATCATTTGCCTCTTCCTTTTTATAGAATATTTATAATAAAAACCTCATTTCTAGTAAATTATAAACCAAAAATTCACAAAAATTTTTTATTATTTAGCCATTACTATATGACGTGGAGAAAAACTTATATAGAATTAGTGTCCTCGGTGTTAAAGGAGGAGTAGGAAAATCAACAATATCGTTAAACTTAGGAAGATTTTTAGCAAAAAATTCTAAAAAAGTGCTCTTAGTAGATAGGGACGTCCTAGGCTTCGCTTCTTATCTTACAGGAATTAGAGGAAAAGGATTACTAGCAAAAGTTGTCGACGGAGAGGAAGATT
>QEFD01000019.1 GCA_003086435.1 Acidianus hospitalis | reverse complement strand
AAAAGAAGGTTTTCTAGGATTCTCTGAAAATCTACCAGAAGAGGCCGACAAGTAAAGTATTTTACCTAGCCCATTAATAAATTTTCTAAACTCTCTTCTTAAGATTTTATCGTTAGCAGGAATTATTTTGAAATTAAAATCTCCTGAAAATGCCTTTCCTTCGTTTAATTCCATTTCCTTAATTCCGTTAACCGGAGTAATTGTAGAAGAATAGAATTTATTCAGTATTCTTTCCAGGATCCTTTTCCTATTGAATGTCGGAGTTAAATCACTTATTTCTTCATCTCCTTTTTCTTCTCCAATGTACTTAGGCAAAGAAGAGACCCAAGAATTATTCCTTAAAAATTTAGGTAACGTCACGCGTTGCTTTTTAGGCATTGGATAGATTACATTAGCAAAAGCGCCTTCTTTCTCGCTCTTATTAAGCCCATTTAAGCCTATAATTAAGATGGGTACATTGTAAAAGTGTATTGGAAAAGAAATAGACGTAAAGTAATCGTAACCCTTTGTCTCTACTATCTTAGGGGTACTTAAGGAGAAGAAAGCGTAAAGTTTTCCTTCCTCTAACTTTAATGATGAGATTTCTTTGGGCACATTAAGTGAATTAATCCTATTTTTGATCTTTCTACACGTAAAAATCGCTTTATTCCTTTCGCATTCATACATCTCAACTTCTCCTGCAACGTTAGCAAAGGAAGTTATCTCAACCTTACTGAAATCATTAAAAATTGATGGTAAAGAATAGGAAAGAAGTTTTCTTTTACCTATCTTACCCCAAGAAAGGGTAAAATTAATCTTTCTACATAAAGTAAATCTCAAATTTTGTAAATCTTCCGAGTTTACAATAGCTTTCCTAACTATCTCAGAGAGTTTAGATAATTCTACTTCCCTGGATGCTGAATATATATCTATAGAGAAATCAAAGCTTCTACCTTCTTGGGCAATTAGCTCTTCTACCCAAGGTATTATAAATTCAACTTCTCTCCTTCTATATAGTTTACCTAAGATGAAATCTGAGGAAGATATAGAAATTACCTTCTTATCCTTTTGGCTAAAAACTATTGCAAGATGAATTACGTTCGAAGTTACATCTCTAACTAGTAGTATGTATTTTCTTTCATCTTTCAGAGGATTAAATAGTTCCAGATTAACTTCTACCGATAGAGGTTCGTTATGCCCTCTAAGTGAAGTGGGTAACGTTAAATTTATTATGCTACCATCTCCAGTAACGTTAGAAATCTTATACATTAAATAAATCTAGTAGATTGGGAATAAATAACCTTGTTGAAGATTGTTTATTTATTCTATGTTCGATATTATCTAGATGGTCACTTACTTAGTAGAAAAGGAAATAGGAAGTAAGGAAGAACCTAAAGTAAGGATAATAAGGAGAACTGACGATAGACTTAGTTATACCTTTGACTCGTCTAGAATTTCTAGGCTTTATATTCCTTATACAATGAAAGAAAGAATGGACGAGATTATAGAAACTGTGAATAAAAGTCCCTTCACTAAATTAAGTAGAATAAGTAGTGAAGAACTGGACAAGGTCCTTCTCATCTTAAGAAGATACCCCAACTTATTTAATTCAATAGACTTCTTTTCCGCGGATGATATAGTATTATCTGAATTTGATGAAGAAGGAAGAATTAATGGAAGAAAGAGAAAGTTTAAGATAAAGGACAAAATTTATGAAATAATAGGAAATAAAAGCATAATAGTTAAGGAAAAATATTATGAAATTGCTAAGAAAATTAATGCGTTAAAAGTTGAAATCACGTTTAATAGCTATGATAGAGGATTTAAGATATCAAGTCTTGGAAATTTATTAATGGTTAAAAGTAAAAAAGGATATAAGGAATATTTATTTGACAACTTTTCAGTAATCATAGAAAGAATGCTAAAGAAAGAGGATATAGAAACTGTAAAGAAATACAAAGGAAAAATTTTCCATTTTACTAAAGATTACGGAACAACGCTAATAGATGGAATAGCATTAAAGAAATTCTATATAGATGGAAAAGAAAGTGGCATAGAAGAGCTAAGGAAAATAGCGGGAGAATTTTCTGCAGAAATTTCAAAGCATTCCTTTAGCTGGTTTAAAGGCCATGAAATAACTACTTCGCAAGTTCAAATTCCTCATACTCAGTTTGATTATTCAGTAGACGACCTAAATCTTCTAAAAGATGTTTCTAATCTGGACAAAGGATATTTCGTATACGGCAACCTTAACATTTATAGTTACGACTACGGATTTACCATAAAATTAAAAGACGGAAAACCTACTTTTTTCAAACTAAATGAAAGTGTGAAAAGTATAGATGCAAAAAATTTTGATATTGTAGCTTCTGAACTTCCGCCCTCAGGAAGAGGTAAAGTACTAATTTACACAACTCTTGGATTTAAAAAAGAGAATAACCTTAATCCTATAAAATTTATATCAAAGGATGGAATTAGGATGAAGAAGATTTCACATTAGAGTGGATTTCCACAATTCATACAGAACCTAGCGTGTGGAGGGTTTCTGAAACCACAT
>QEFD01000018.1 GCA_003086435.1 Acidianus hospitalis | reverse complement strand
AAAATAAGCCTTTCTTAACTTTCTGGTCAGTTTCAAGGTTAGTGATATCCTCTCCGTCAAGCAATATTCTTCCTTTTGTTATTTTATACTTAGGATGTCCCATTATTGCCAAAGATAATGTAGTCTTTCCACTGCCGTTCGGCCCCATTATTGCATGAACTTCTCCGCTTTTTATCTCAAGTGATATTCCTTTTATGATTTCCTTGCCTTCAACTTCAACGTGAAGGTCTTCTATCTTAAGCGTTGACATTTTCTGTCAATAATATGTTATTTAACAACATTAAAGTTTCTTTCTATCCAGGGCATATCTTCTAAAAATAGAGTGCAAGAAGAATTTTCTAATGCCAATTGTAAGTTAGATATTATATCTACAACAGATGTATAGACTATTGAAGATTTATCATTAAATGAGTCCAACAGTGAATTTATTTGATTTATTAAGTTTAGTCCATTAGTTACTCTCTTCATGCTAGGAAATAGTATGCTCATTATTACTTCGTCTAATAGATCATTAATTTTCTGTAAGATCTCCTTTAAAATTGGAGTATCTTCATTAAGTTTAGCTGTTTTTATTGTAGAATCTATTCTATCTATTAGTCTTGAGATATTAAGTAAAATTACAGCATTCATGACTACTAAAAAGTTCTTATTTAAATTTGAGGAAACTTCATATTTGCTTCCTATAACATGCCTTAGTAACATTAAGTAAACTCTTCTTAAGTCCTCCTGCTGGGTTAATTCACTATCTTTCGGTTGTTCTCCAGATAAATAAGAGATTATTCCATCGACTTTCTTTGAGATGATGTTTAAAATTCTCCTTAGTAAAGATTCTAAGCCCACTTTTTCAGCATCAAGTAAGCATTCTAATTTTACTCTATTTTCTGAGGCCTCGGTTACCTCTGCGCCAACCATTTGTTTAGTTGTTGAAATTAAGTCCTCTATCTCTTTTTGGACAATTTGTTTCTTAGACTTGAATACTATTTCATCATAGCCTAAAGAATAAAGGCATAAAACCATGCTGGGTATTGGCTGCTTTATAGCATCTATATCAATTTTTATTGTTTTCCTATTAGATAAGAGCTTTATCTTCTCTGCAAGAAGTTTAAGTGAACCGTCATCGGAAATTTCTATTAAAATTTTGTCTCCAGGCTTAATGTTCCATTTATTTATCCATTTTTTGGGTAACGTGATGAAAAGTGAAGAAGAACCTAACTTTTGTACTTTCCTAGTCTCAATATCCTTGGAATTGTCAAACTCTTCCAAGTCAGTCACTATTTTTACTATGTTAAACAGCGTTTATAAATATGTTGCAACTTTATTATAAACTTATAAAAGAAGCTTTTTAAGCGGATTTCTTCTTCAGAATTATCTTTATAAATCCTTTATTCCTCACGACATCCACGTCGTATTTCTCTACGTTATTAACTGGAAGCTCTAAATGATAACATTTACCATATTTGTCCTTACAGCTTAATTCTAATTTATTATTCTCCATTTTAATGTAAAGAGTTTGACTTTCTAGGTGAGGAACATCTACTATATAATAGATTTCCTTATCTGTTTCATAATAAGTGTATAATGGCTCGTTAAATTCCTTCTCTATTTCCTCTTCCATTTTCTTAAATTCCTTCTCTTCCTCTTCCATCATCTTTTTCACAAGATCGTAAAGATCTCTAAATGCTGGCATTTTTATCACGCATAGCTCATAGGCCTTACAGAAGAATATGAGGGAAGTTCTTTCTTAGTTTGCTCCATTAAGCCTTTAATTTTAGCCCTTATTTCTTCTGCTTCTTTAAGTAAAGAGCTAACATCTATACTAAAGCCTATATATTTTGATATAATATCCAATGCTACTGCAGAAGCTTCTGGATCTGGTATATCAAGGAAAGATTCAACAACTACTACAAAATTTCTAACATTTTTCCTTGACGCTTCAAGTAATATAGGTGCATAAGGACCTGCAATATACCCGTCATCAAATTTTTGCATTAAATTAGTATTTGACAATTCTTCTGATAATCCTTCTTCACTTGCTATCCAATAGGCAGTAGGCTTTTCTATATCTAACCTATTAGGTATTGGAACTCCAGTAATAGAAATGATTGTATCTATTCCGTATTTCTTTGCATAATCAACTATAAACTCTGCCAACGGATATGCTGAAGACGCAGGTAACGCTGTCCATGCATGTAGTATTATAGTATTAACATTATGATATACCCTTAGAGGAGACTTAGCGATACCATTAGTAACATGCATAACTGGCGGAATGTATTTCTTGGAAAAAACTTCACCGTATTCCTTGAATCCTCCTTTTTCTATTAAAAATTCTGTAGCGATTTCTCCAACTAGGCCAGCATCCGGCAATCCAATTATCATATAACTTGGTTTAGTTAATTGAGGAATGTACGATTCTCTGATCTCAAACGACAATTTACTCACCTCTTATTTTCTCAATATATTTTTCTGGAGTTAATAGCCTTTGAGCTTCCGATTTGTCTTTAATTTTAATCTTGAACATCCAACCTTCACCGTAAGGATCTTTATTTATAATTTCTGGAGAAGTTTCAAGCTCCTCATTTACCTCTACTACTACGCCACTTAATGGCGAATAAAGATCCGAAGCCGCCTTAACTGACTCTATAGTTCCAACAGGATCTCCAGCTTTAACTTCTTGATTAACCTTAGGTAATTCAATTCCAACAATGTCCCTTAACTTCTTTTGAGCATAATCAGTTATTCCCACTACAGCAACGTCCCCATCAATCTTTACCCATTCATCAGTCTCAGTATAAAGTCTATCATCTAGAACTATGTATTTTCTCACTTTTATTTCTCCCATGCGAACACCTAGATTAATGGAAAGTCTGAGATTTTAGCTCTATAGTCCTTGCCTCTAATTTCTATATTAGCGTGAAATCCAAAGAAGGCGTTAGATGAATTAATATAACCCATGCCTATTACCCTACCTAAGTACGGTGAATAAGTCGAGCTAGTTACTTCTCCTACTTCTGTTTCTAGAATTCTTATCCTATAACCATGACGAGGTATAGCCCTTATACCTTTTTGCAATTTAAACCCAACTCTTATTCTTTTTACACCATTCTTGAGTTGTTCCTCAACTTTCTCTTTGCCTATAAAATTTTTATCTAAATCAAAGACCCAATACCTGGCCTCTACTGGTGTCGTGTTTTCATCTATATCCTCTCCATATAACACAAAGCCCATTTCCTGCCTTAAACTATCCCTAGTTATTAGCCCTGCCGGTTTAATTCCTTTTTCCATTAGTTTACTTATTATTCTCTCAGCAATCTCCACCTTAGCCCAAACTTCTAAACCGTCTTCTCCGGTCCATCCAGATCTACTTAATAAGAATACATCTTCTCCTAGAAAATTTGAATTTAAAACAAACTGTAAAGGTTGTAGGTCCGTTTTATATCCTAATAATTCCCATACTCTTCTACCTTGTATTGCCAGCATAACATAATCAAAAGTTAAGTCCTCAACTTCCAGCGAAGAATTACGTTTTATCCAGTTGATATCTTTCTCTCTATTAATAGCATTAGTCACCATTAAAAACTCTGTATCTGAAACCTTGTAAATCATAATGTCGTCTATAAACCCACCTTTCTCATTTAGCATTGCAGAAGGCCCTATCATCCTAAAGTTTTCAGTCGATAATGACCTAGTTACTATCTTATCTAGTTCTTCTTTTTTTCCTTTTATTCTTATTCTACCCATGTGAGAAAGATCAAAAAACGCAGCGCTTTGCCTTACAGCCATGTGTTCGTCTTGATAAGAAGAATAATCCATTGGCATTTCCCATCCGGCAAATTCTCCGAAATTTGCACCTATCTTCTCTTCAACTGCTGAAAGAGGAGTTTTAAACAACATTATAATCCTCTATAAAACATACTATATGAAATTTAAATGGACTACCACCCTTGGCTACCAAACCTTGATTATGAGAACGAAATGATTAGAGAAATAGGAGTAAATAGCATTGACGACCTATTTAAGGATATACCAGAGGAAATAAAATTAAAAAGACTACTAAATGTTGGTTATTCAAAACCTCTTTCAGAATATGAAATTTATTTAAGGCTCTTGGAACTTGAAAATAAGAACGCCAAATTAAGAATGCCCCCATTTTTAGGGGGAGGAGTATGTCCCCATTACGTACCAGAAGCAGTAAAGTTTGTTATATCGAGGTCCGAGTTTTACACTTCATATACTCCTTACCAACCAGAAATAAGCCAAGGCTTACTCCAGGCTTTATTCGAATATCAAAGTTTGATGGCAGATTTACTTGAAATGGAAGTAGTAAATTCGTCAATGTACGAGTGGGGATCCGCATTAGCTGAAGCAGTATTAATGGCTTATAGGATAAACGGTAAGAAAAAGGTTGTAATTCCCGCATCAATTAATCCTTACCACAAAAAAGTCTTAGAAACCTGGACTTACGGGAAAGAGATAAAAATAAAAGAAATTCCTTATACTAATGAAGGAAAAATTAACCTAGAAGTTGCAGAGAAAGAAATAGATGAAGAAACTTCTGCTGTTTATATTCAACAACCAAACTTTTTTGGAATATTTGAGACCGAAATTGAAGAAATAGTTGATTTAGCTAAAAAGAAAGGAGCAATTACTATTATGGGCGTGAATCCACTATCTTTAAGTTTAATAAAACCGCCTGGAGAATACGATATTGATATCGCGGTAGGAGACGGCCAGGAATTAGGTTTACCGTTAAATTTTGGAGGACCTTATATGGGAATTTTTGCCACTAAATGGGACGGTAAATTAGTAAGGCAAATGCCTGGTAGACTAGTAGGATTAACTACAGATTCTGAAGGTAAAAGGGGTTATACTCTTATTTTGCAGACAAGAGAACAATTCACAAGAAGAGAAAAAGCTACTTCGAATATAACCACAAATGAAGCCTTAATGGCAATAGCTAACGCAGTGTATATATCACTATTAGGAAAATCTGGTTTAAGGAAACTTGCAGAAGAAATATATAAGAGAAGTCATTATGCTCTTTTAGAATTTGAGAGAAAAGGTGTTGGAAAAAGAAAGTTTAATTCCGATTTCTTTGAGGAATTTACAGTAAGTTTTCCCATAAACTACGGTAAAATTCACGAGAATTTGAAAGCTAGAGGAATTTATGGAGGATTAAAAATCTCAGATAAAGATGCAATATTTTGCGTCACCGAAGTACACACAAAGCATATGATAGATGAAATGATAGACGAGGTGAAGAAAATTGTGGAGACAAGCTAATTGGGACGAACCACTTATTTACGAATTATCAAGCGACAAAAAAAGAAAACAGGGAATTATAATACCAGAAGAGAA
>QEFD01000017.1 GCA_003086435.1 Acidianus hospitalis | reverse complement strand
CTATAACGATGGCTACGGTTGGGTTAGATACGATAAAGTGACTTTCTTATTACCTTTTATATCATTAATTAGTGGTACGTCGGTCAACTTAATAATTTCAGAATATTCGTTCTTCATTCTTTCAATCTCTTCTAAAAGTTCGCATTCGCCCTTGGACGAGGAGTAAGGAATATTGCAGATCGAGGAATAAACGTCCTCCACGAACCATTCGTAATTCTTAAAACGCGGATCATTAACCTTCAAGCTATTTAAGTCCCTCAATATTCTAGAAATCTTTTCCTTAAATTCTCCTATTTCCTCCGGTCTAGAAAAGAGGTTGTGTATATAAGAAATGCAAGAAACTGAAGGAGAAGAACAAACCTTGTTAAGCTCATCCCTAAAGTTTTCTATTTCTCCTATTTCATCAAGCATTAAAGGAGATAAAACTTCGTGAAGCCTTATAGTAGAATCCCTTAATTGGAGGCATTCTTGTACAGACGACTCTTTCTTCATCTCATCTATTTGAGTTTTCAAAAGCTCCGTCTGCTTTCTGTAGTAATAGATTGTCCATACTAGGGCTATGTAGAGACTCAAGCCAGAAGCTGTGCTTATAACTTGCTGGAGAAATGTCATAGCTTAAGTTTAAGATTTATCAAGAATAAAGTTAATGATGGAATCAAGAATAAAGGAGTACTTACAGAGTGAAGATAAGGAATTAAAGCACGAAGCTTGGAATTATGTAGAGGCTCATTATAAAGAACTTGGCAAAGATTTTATTATAGAAATGTTAAAATTTCCAGACACAGGAACTAGGTATAGGGCTTGGAATTTCGTAAAGAAATTGGTGGAAGAGAAGTTTTTAACAGTTGAAGAATGTAAAGCCCTTTCCCCTTACTTTTTAGAAATGTTAAAAGATAATAACGTCGTAGTAAGAGCCTTAAGTTGGTACGTGACTTTAATTCTGTTAATAGACATCGGAATAATTGACAAGGAGAAAGTTGTTAAGGAATATTCTAGTGCGAAATTAAAGATCAAGAATATAAGGACGTACTTGAGGAGGTTAGAGAAGAATTAGGAATAAAATGCGAAAAACAAGAAAGGCACTCTTCTTACTCTCCTTGTCTTCCTCCATCTTTTTCTTCAATTTTCTTTACTAGTTTTTCTGCCCTAAACATCATAATTTCTGTATTAAAATTCCACCTTCCGTTTTCAAAATGCTCATAAGGAATTGAGGCAGTAAATAAGTACTTCTCGTTAAACGGATGAATATAAACTTCTATTGTATCCTTGCTCTTTAGTGAAGATATAAAATCCAAGTAATCCAATAACCTAGAAGAATTATCGAAAACGTGAGCATAGTATGTTTTATCATCTAGCTTATATGCAAGGTACATACTAGGTATTCTAGATAATTCTTCCAAAGTATCTTTCTCACTAAAGCTTATCTCCAACCTAAAGTCAGGTTTATATAAATACACGGAATATCCTTTTATTAGTCCCTTCCCTATCACGTGAGCTTGCGTATGATACAAGGCGTCTTTGAAAGATATTCCCAGCATTGTAGATATATCCTTAAGTGAGGAGACTGTTTTCTCTTGTTTTTTACCAATAATTTTCATATCTACTTCATCAGGGAAGAAACCTTCTGTTAAATCCGGTAATTCAAAAGGCTCTCTTGGAGAAGTTAATAATCCTGTGAATTCTCTCCTCTCGAAATTGAAATTTGAATACTCAATGGGGTAAAATTTCTCTTCCTCAACTTTGTGGAGGTCATAGTGATAAATTATTCCCTCATCTTGTAAATAATCTAGAACTCTATCGAAATCTGTTGAATTATAGTAAATTGAGAGATTAAGAACTAAAGGATTAATAACATCCCTCAAAATAAAAGAAGTCATTCCGTCAAAGAGTTCATATATATTATATAAGGATATATTAGCATAGTTAGAATAAATGGTTACGTAATATTTCTTTAATCCCAAGGCTTCATATCTTGGAATAGGATATAGCCTATACTGAAAGTTCTCCCTAAGCCATTGAATTAATTTATCTGCATCCTTTATTCTAGAAATTGCGCCAATAACTCTAGGATTTAAATCACCGAACCTCTGTAAATAGTATAATACCTCTGAAAGCTTAAGGTGCTCTTTTTCGATTAACACGAAAAAACGTCGAATATTAACTTAAAAAGATTATCGTTATAATATTAAAAAATTTTAATCACCAAGGCCAGAATCGCTAGGTCCGGCAAAGAAAACATGAGCCATTCCTAAAGCTGCTAGTGCTAATCCTAGTAGGGCTATTGCTAACCTTATTCCTAGATTTAATTTATACATTTCCATCATTTTTCCTCAAGAACTCTTTTTAATTACGCCAGGTTAAGCATTGAAAGAAAATTAAAAAATAGTAGGTCTTTTAAACCTTTTTCTGATACATGTCTGATAAAAACTTTTTCCAAGTTATCGATAAATTATTATGTAATATTTTATCGCTCTTTTCGTCATTTCCTTATTGTATTATGAAATAGTGGGACTATATCTTCACTTTCAGTTATTGATTAATATTTCATTCATTTTTAAGATTTTCGTGATTTATTCATCATTTCTGGTAAGAAATATCTAATTGGTACCGAGTCCTCACCGCCCTGAAAGGACGAGGCTTTCCACTCCTTAACCTCCCTTTTCTATAAATGAATCTATCGTATGGAGTTTTCTTAAATATTAGTTGAGGCTATTTTCTCGGTTATTTCAAACACCTTATGTGCATTTAATTCTTCTTTAACGTCGTAAAGCCTAATAAAATATCCTTCTCCTATTTGGGCTATCCAGGAGCCTGCGTATTTTCCTTTACAAACTCCGCTTAGTGTGGTAAGAGTTAGAGGGAGTATTTTCGTAGTGTATTTTATAGGTCTTAACGATGCGTTACTTTCGTATTGGAGTAATTTACCCAATAATGTTTTATTTACTGCACTAGGAGAATATAAATAGCAAACTTCATTAAGTTTAAAGAAACCTAAATGCTCATAATCTAGAGATATCCAGTTTACGTTCTCTCTATCAACGTCTACGTAAAATCCTCCTATAATATCCAAAACACAGATTTGATCTCCTTTATCGTAGGGGCCAAACTTTTGCAAATAAAATTCTGGAGTTGGAGTAAAAGCTACTTGTTTCTTAAGGAGATCTTTTACTCTCTCGATCTTTTCCTTGTACTCTTTGGAAAAGCAATGCAGTCTATAAAAGAAAGGAACGTCGCCTATCCACGTTACTATACCACCTCGTCTTATGAAATTCAACAGCTTGCTATCGTTATTGAAAGGAGTTATTTCATAAGCAGTATAAGGTACTATATCCTGTGCAAAAATTAAAATATCGTCCTTGTCAGATTGTTCAAGCCACTTTGAGATAGTATAGTAATCGAGAACTTCATAATCCCTTGGTTTCTCTATGAGGATCTCATTGTTTAAAAATGAGGAAATCCCTAGCCTATTGTCAAAGTATATTGCCTTCCTCATAACTTTTAATATGGCACCTTTAGAATAAATGTTTACATGTTAGTTAACGAACTTGAGAAGAAGGGAGCTTTGCCAGATGATATTAAAATGATTAAAATAGATGAGAAATACCTAATTGATTACCTAAGTACATTGAAAGCAGATGAGCAATGCAAGGAAATTATTGGAGAAGTAATACGTTCTATAAAAGAAGGTAATTATGCAAAGGCGTATTTCCTTTTAATGATCCTTCAGAGAGCATTACAAGACGTTATGAAAAATAAGGTAATTAATGGGTTAACTGATATAACCTCGATTATAAACAAGAGGGAGATAAAAAAATTAGCAAACAAGATGTGTAAAAAGATGGGTCAAGATGATATATTGAAATATAGTAAAGCTATTGAAGATTTAATGTCAAGAGATCTTTGGAATTACGTTTATGATCAAGTTCTTAAGGCTTTACCTAATGAAAATGTATATAAGAAAATGTTGAAAGAGATAAGAAGAATTTCTAACAAGATCGTTCACGAACTTTATTTACCTCACAAAATTGAATTAGAGGACATATTTTTACTCTCATATACTGTTAATTTATTGAAAGATTTGGCTTAATTATTATCCCTATTGAAGAGAATGATAATCAGCTAATGGCACTATTCCTAAAACCTTAAATTACTGGTGTCTTCACTTCTCAGTCCCGCTAGCCTACATCACATCTCAGTTAGGGGAGCCAGATTATTATTTCTACTAGGCTTTAAAAGATTTATTAATCTTCACAACTATTATAAGGGAAAATTTATTCAATTATTTAAATCATTTAGACTATTTCTTATTAGTCGCTAAATGTATTATAAACTAAGATAATATCTTTTTACTTTCTTCTAGCATTCTTTTAATGTCTTGTAATAAGTTTTTTACACTATCCAAATCCAACTTAGCTTCATGAAATTCCCATACGTGAAGTGTGTAAGCTGAATTCCACCCAGTTTTAATCCAATCACCTAACTTTGAGGAAAGTTTTGCTGCAGCATTTGCTAAAGTATAAGTATGCCACCTATCTTCCTTTACTGCCTGCTGATATTCGGTTAAATTAAACTTCTCAGCAAAGGCTTTGACTATCTCCTCAGCAACCTTATAAGCTTTCTCTGAAGATTGAACTACGTCGCCTTTCTTTAGGTATTCTTCAGCTTCTTTCATGTACTTTTCAGCCAATTCTAACCTAGCCTTTATTCCTTCCTGTGGGTCTTCTTTGGATAAAGCTAAAATTATTAAATCCTCAACGTTTATCCCTTTCTCCTCAGCCTTCTTTATTAACTCCTCCATCACGATATATTTTGCTTACTCACCTAAATATCATTATCTACATAGCACACTTTTAATAGCGTTAATGAGGTAATTTAATTATGAAGGTTTATGAAATACCTTTAAGGTTCGTTAAATCCTTCCTAATAGATTACGATAAAGGTTACATTCTGGTAGATGCTGGAACTCCAGGGAGCGGTAAGAGAATAGCTGAATTCCTCAACTCTAAAGGAGTGAAGTTGGACTACGTAGTTTTCACTCATACTCACCCTGACCACATAGGTGGTGCTTATGAACTAAGGAATTATACTAAAGCTAAGTTCGCAATAGATGCTAACGGCGTTGATTATTTAAGAGAGGGAAAAATAAGGGAACCGGTTTTGCATTCAGCCTTTCTAAAGGTAGTATTTGCTCTAGGTAGGCCTTTCTTTTTTAAGAAATTTTCCGGAGTTAAGGAAGACCTTATACTTAAGGAAGGGGAATTGGTTGAGGGAGTTGAAGTTTTAAGGACTCCGGGACATACTAACGATTCCATCTCTTTATATTTACCTTCCATTAATTCAGTAATTGTTGGTGACACTCTACAAGGAACTAACAAGGGCCTTAAATATCCCTCGATATATGAGAACCTTGAAGAGCTAATTAAGAGCGTTGAGAAAATAAAGTCTTTAAAGCCTTCATTTGTTTACGTTTCTCACGGAAAATCTGGAAGCACTTTCTTAGTGTAATTGCTCAAATACTGCTTTGTAGCTGACGTTAGCTGAGAGTAAGCAAAGGTTCAACAGCTCAATAGGTTGCGTTAAAGATAGATTAGCTTCAAATCTTCCTTATCCATGCCTTTCCTTTCCTCTCGTAGAGGGGTCTCAACTTGTTATATATCTTAATAACTTCTCTCCAAAATTCCTCATCTTTTTCTATTATTTTACCTTCTTCTATTATCTGAAGGAAAAAAGGTGACCCTTCCCTTAACTTCTTAAGAAAAACTTCGGAGTTCATGAATACTGCATCAACCTCTCCTGGGAACATTTTCATAACCTTAAGGTAAAGTTCGTTAGGTACTTTTCTTGGATCCTTGGGAATTTCGTCCCCTACTACTAGGACATCGTAATCACTGCTATTCGTAAAATCTCCTCTTGCTCTTGAACCGAACAACATAATAAGCTTCATTTGGAGGTTTCACCTTTAACCCAATTAAGTATTTTTATTGCACAATTTATACATTCTTCTGCATCTTTTTGCGTGTAATATTCATAAGGAGAGCCTTCATCATAAACGTCTGGATATCTTGATGGAGTATATTGCTTATCAAGAAAAATTGCACATTGTAAAACGTCTTCTGGAGGATTTTCTAAAAGGTGAGAAATCGAATGGCCTCTCTTCTCTACACCTCTAAATTGTAAAAGCCCTTTAACTGCCTTCTCAGCACATTGCTGTGAAAGGAAGCACGCAAGTTCATAATATCCGCCACTCTCAGCATACTTAGCCTCCTCAAGATCCCTTTCAGATTGTTTAATCCAGTCCTCAGCTCGTTTCATATTATATATATTATGAAAATAAATAATAAAACGATTGCAGATAAGGAGAATTTCATTTTAAGACTGTAACGCTTCTATGTAACTACTACTTTCTAAATATCGTTTTGACAAGTTATTTTTATACAGTATTACGAATTGCTTTTGTTAATGATCTCCCTAGAGTGATGACTTCTCACGGAGGATAGTGATGTTTCCCTCGATTAGGGTGACGATGTATGATCCCTTAGTCTG
>QEFD01000016.1 GCA_003086435.1 Acidianus hospitalis | reverse complement strand
GGATTTTGTATCCGTGTTTTTCTGGCGTTAATACTATGCCTACTATTCCTTTCTCGTATTGTCTACCTAATTCTACTTCTAAAGGGACTCTACACTTTGGATTATATATACCAAGTAAACGGTATTTCTCTCTATTTTCATTTTTATTCTTTAGCCAAAGATATTGCTGATAGAATCCGTCCACACAACATTGACAAGAGTACTTATATGCCGGATTAAGCAAAATAATGTCAAAATATTCTGAAATTTCCTTTGCATTAACCCATTTAATTCCTAAATGTTGGTGAACGTCTATTCTCACAATTAAATTAATACTTCTTCTGGAATATTATATTCTGTTATGGCTATGTCCTTTAAGTCTCTTGCTATCTCTTCCATGGTTATCTCGCCTCTTAAACCCCTCATTATAATATCTTTAAACTCTTCTGGAACATAATCCATTCTAGGATCTACAGAGTAAAAGTCCTTTAATGCTTGTTCTCTCTTTGAAGGATTTGTTACTGCTTCTTCCAGTTCTCTCTCTAGCCATTCTGGGAATGGGAAATTGTTAGTTAAAGAGGCATATAGTGAGACCGTGAAAGAGTAAATATCCATCTCTGTTGAAGCTCTTTGCCCAAACCTCTGCAATGGATGAGCATAATAAGGAGTATAATGAATTACTGGAGTTCCTATCTTTACAGCACTGCCTAAGTCAGAAAGTTTTGGAATTACATGCTCTTTTTCTAAAGCCTCTAGTGCCTCTTCTCCATAGTTAGGAAGTGGACTAGTAAATAATATATTAGAAGGTTTAATGTCGCAATGAATATATCCTTCTTTATGTATAGTTATTATTGCATTAGCTAACTTAGAAAATATCACTGAAACTACTTGAGGCCAGAGAACTGAGTGCCTTAAAGTTGAATATTCATCCTTTGCTAGCACATCTCTTAAGTCTCCGCCACCCATGTATTCCATTACAATAGCGGGGGGAGAACTGTAATAATCCACCCAATTTTCGTCAATAAAGTTAGCTAAAATTCTTACAAGGTATTTCGAATTCTTTGAGATTTCCTGCATTTTAGCTACTTCATTTAGCATTTCGTCAAAATTATACTCTTTCTTCATTATTTTCATAGCGTATTTTTTACCTAGCCTTTCAACCAATAAGACGTAACCCATTCCCCCAGTTCCTAACACTTGTTTTACCTCATATCCGTATATTACGTAGCCTATCCATTGCTCTGGGTAAAAATCTCTAGGAGAATAAAGAACTCCTGGCTTTACCTTTTCACAAGCCTCTACTATACCTTCTTTACATGCATAGAGAAAGTCTTTTTCTGCCTCACTTTTTGCGTTTAAATTTTCTAAGGCTAATCCTCTTAAGAATGCAGAACCTGCTGTTCTACGCATTTTTTCTGCCTCCTCAATTATTTTAAGTGCCTCCATGTATTTGCCAGATTTTATATATGCGTTTGCTAACATCAGTAAGTTATGATAAGACCTACTTCTCTTCACAGCTTCCTCAAAGAATTTTATTGATTCTTCTGAATTTTTTCTAATAAAATGCCATCCTAATTTTAAAGCAGGTGCATCGTATGTAGGTAAAATTGAAAGTGCATTATATAAGATCTTGGCATTTCCTGTAGCATCGTATTCCTCTATAATTTTATCAACTTTTTTCCTTAATTTTTCTTCTAGAATTTTATATCTTTCATCTGAGAAAAACGAATAGATCTTTAGAGCTTCTAGTTCTTCCCCTATTTTCTCGTAACATTCCGCTACTGCTAATGATTCCTCTGGATATTTCTTATCTAATTTCGTATATAACGAAATCGCTTCACTGCATTTTCCAAGTTTCGAAAGGCCTATTATTGCTTGTCGAATTACTTCATCGTCTGAAGGGTACTTAGAAAGCGCATACTGTATAACGTCATAATTATCCATTGAGTCCAGCAGTTTTCTTTTATTCCCACTAATAATTACTATGCCTTTTATAATTAAATAATTCCCATTAATTACGGGAGTATCAATATTGCCTAAAAATAAGCAAAGAGAAAGGAATAGTAGGCATAGTATTAACGCCAGAAAAACACGGATACAAAATCC
>QEFD01000015.1 GCA_003086435.1 Acidianus hospitalis | reverse complement strand
AGTGGTAAAGTGATATTAAATGTAGGACCTTGATATAGATAAACTCCTAAGCCTTGATATGTAGTGACATTATTTTTCAAAATCTTAAATGGGCCAGATAAATTCCATAGGTTTATTATCATTGTAATCTCAAATTCTTTATTATTTATTTCATGAAACAATGCAACATCTTGTGCCCAATATTTTCCGTCTATCATAGCGTTTAGTTGGAGAGACGCATTACCCTTTGTAAAAAACATACCCGAAGATAGATAAGAATTACCTATATTAAGGCTTGCTATATTAACTGTACCTATAACATATGTTGTATAAATTACATTAGTAAGAGGAAAAAACGACATACCTGATGGATAAGCAGGATCTTCAACTGCAGATGAATGAATAAGAGATATTGAAGATAGTGGTAGCAAGAGTAGTAGTATCAAGCTTAATGCTAATAATGAGTTCATAAGATTATTTAATTACTTAAGCTATAATAAAATTGTGGCACACCACATAGTTATTCCAATCATAATTATATTAGTTCTGGTTATAGTCTTAATAGCTACTGGTTATATTTCTGATCCAATAATAGATATTCCGTCTTTTGCTATAGTGGGATTTCTTACGTATAGGATTTTTTACGTTATAATAAAAACTAGGAAGAGAAACTTATATTCATATACTGGCAAAATAGGGAAAGCTGTAGAGGATATTCCAAAAGGAAAAGAAGGCTATATATTAATAGAAGGCGAATATTGGAGAGCAATAGCCGAGGAGCCAATAACTTCTGGAGACGAAGTTATTGTGGTCGGGATGCAAGATTTAAAGCTTATAGTGAGAAAAAATAAAAATAATGAAGTTATCATCTAAAGCTTTGGAAAAATTAAAAAGTTATGGCAATTACAGTATATCAGAAAACGGTAACGATATTATTATAAGCTATGTTACTCCTTCCTTACTTGATGCGTCAAGTATAGAGGGAGAAGATTTTAGAATAGTAGAAATACACTGCAAAAAGGATAATGAAGGAAACTTGCAGATCTTATACGCTGAAATTAAAAATGAGTCTAATGAGGTAATTAGGAAAATGAATTTAGACGAATTAGAACCGTGGATAGAATATTTGGAGAGTAGTGATGTATAATGTACTTATTTGCTTACGGAACTTTAAGATACGGTTTTGAGCTTCATCATTTACTTAAAGATAGCAGATTTGTAGGTTTAGGTTTTATAGAAGGGTACAAGATGTATGATATAGGAAATTATCCTGGTGTAGTTAGAGGAGATGGCATAGTATGGGGAGAAGTCTACGAAATAAAAGATGAATTAATAAGCCTTCTAGATGAAGTAGAAGATTATAAAGGCAGACCAGACGACTTATACATAAGAGAAAAAACTAGGGTCTATTTTGATCAGAAAAGAAGATATTATATAGATAATGTAAATTTTTACAGGTACAATCATGGAATAGAATTTAGAGATGAGATTGAACCCGGAGATTATTCAAGGTGGGTAGGAATGCCTGTGATTGTAAACTATTTTGCGTACGCTGAAAACACAAATCCTGAGATTCTAAAGGAAAGAGGAGTTAAAGAGATATTAAAGGAGATTGAAGCTTACTTAGAAGACTATAAAATGATCTTTAATATCAAATGCAAGTACGGACTTTGTGCAAATTTGAAAGAATTTAAAGGCGGTAAAGTTTACGGATATATATACGTGATGTTAGAAGATGAATTGAATTCATTAGATAAAGCAGAAGAACACTTAATCAAGTACGTTAGAGACGTTATAAAGGTAAAGGATAAGCAAGGGAAAGAATATTTCGCACAAGCTTACATCTCAGATTACAAAGAAGGAGAAGGAGAACCTACAGACTTTTATAAGAATTCAATAATTGAAGGTTTAAAGAGGAAATGGGATAAAATAAGTACAGGTTTATGATGAGTGAGCCCTGAAATGATAGATGAAATTAATGAACCAGGCTGAACGTATATTTTTAAATATTTCACGCAAATACTTTTTATGAATAAGCTTTCTGAAGATGAAATAAGGGATAAGTTAAAAAATTTAAATAACTGGGAATATAAAGATAACAAACTAGTTAAGGAATTCAAATTTAATACATTTGATGATTCGGTAAATTTTCTTAAATTAATACAACCAATAGCCGATAGTTTGGATCATCATCCAGATGTGCATATATATTATAATAGGGTTATCATTGAACTAACAACCCATGATGCTGGCGGTATAACTGATTTAGACTTTAAGTTAGCTGAAAAGATAGATGACCTAAGCACACATGTTAGGTAAATTCTAAGCTGTTCTTTATCCTATCTAAAATCTTCTGAAGTCTTTTCTCTTCCTCTCTCAATAGAGATACTTTCTTTCTAATATCCATGGAATACTCTATTTTCTGCTGTAGTTCTTCAGCATCTTTACCTAAATATTTGCTCCTTAGTTTTCCTTCCTCCCAATACCTTAAATAATAGTAAACGTGATTGCCAATTTTTTTCTTATCTATATGTCCAGTTGGAAGTCTCTTCAATTCTTCTTCTAATTTTTCTCTTTCTTTTTGTATCTGCAAAAATTTTTCTTCAAGTTCTTTAACCTTTTCCCATAGCATTTTCAATCACCGTATATCTGCAAAGTTTCCTTTAGTATTCATACCCTATTTCCTCAGCTAAATTTTCGTCTAACGCCTTCATAATCTTTTCCCTGTCTGGAACTTCTATATACTTTCTTATACCTCCTGCTCTTCCTTTATTTAGTATCTTTATCTTTATTATTCCAAACATATCAAGCTCAGATATTATGTCTGAGAAACGCCTATATGATAAAGGCCTTTGTTTCAATTTATTGCACAGATCCACATAAATTTTATGCGCAGTTACTACGTCTTCCGAATCTAATGAGGCTCTTAAGGCTAATTTATAATGGAATGGAAGAGATTTAATAGCTTCAACTAACCTCTCTTGCTCGTACTCAACAATTGCCCTATCAACATGTTCTTTTCTTATTATACCTTCTCCTGAGGCTAATTGAGCTGCTCTAAATAACAGATTGACAGCTTTTCTTGCATCTCCATGCTCTTTGGCTGAAATTGCTGCTATATATGCCAAAATTTCGTCATTATAAGTTCCTCTAAACAAGCCGTATTCTGCGTATTTACTTAATATTTCTTTTAATTGTTCTGCATCGTAAGGCTTAAAAATCACTGAGGGCCCAAGAGAAGATAATACACGAGGCTCCATATAGTCCCTTACATTAATATCATTACTAATCATAATTACTGATATTTCAGCATCTGCCCTAAGGAGCTGATATAGAACTATATCTCCATCCCTTCTTTTAACTAAAGTATCTACTTCGTCTAAATAAACTATAGCTTTCTTACCCTCAACGGCATTTTTTATTTTTTCTATATATTCTCCTAAATTTATGCCATGCTTCGGAACAATATCATTTGTTAATTTCTCGGCTAGTACAGACAATACTGCCTGAGGAGTACCTCCAACTTCCCTACAATTTACATATGCTTGTATTACGTTCTTGTAATCCTCATCCTCTTTTTTTACTTCTTCTATCTCATTTAATATATATCTCACAACAAAAGTTTTACCTGTACCAGTAAGCCCCAAGAATAAATTGGAAAATCTTACGTCGTTTTTAACGAAATATCTAATAGATATTGCTGTCTCTTTTATTATATCTTCTCTATAAGGTATTTCAGTAAAGACTGAAATAGGGTCTATGAAAACCTTAGGATTCTTTATGACCTCTCCTTTTCCGCCCTTTAATGTCTCTCGAATCACATTGTTTCATTCGTTTCATTAGTTAAATGTTGTTTCAAATATTACTTATAGTAGTACCAGGTTTTGGCCTGGAACAGTATTACACGATAATTAACTCCCCGGTTTTACTGTATAAAAGAAGAGTTTCAAGTATTACATTACTCTAATCTTTATACACTGAGTCCAGATTTCCAACGAAACTATTTTTACACTCATAATAGTAAGGTAAGTGTTAATCTTTTATTTATACAAACAATGATTTTATTTGTTCCATTTCTTGTACCTAGAACACTGCATTTTTACTCTGTCTCTATATTTTAAGCTGTAATACAAGACTTTAGGTATTATTAATGCGATCAATATTAACACTGAACATAGAAAATAACAGGTTGAATAAAGTTTAGGGAAAATATGCGGATGAAACTCTTCTTTTATACAGTAAAACCGGGGAGTTAAACTAACGTTTCCATTATGTTTAAGAGTTCTTGAGTGTATTCTGTAGTAGACAACGGTTTCACATTCATATATCTTGCAAGATCTTGAGTAACTTTCTTTTGTTTTATAGCTTCTACAATCGCTTTATCTATGAGATCTGCCGCTTCAATCCACCCCATGAATCTTAACATTAACTCGCCACCCCTTATCATTCCTGTAGGGTTAGCAACATTTTTGCCAGCATATTTGGGAGCTGTTCCGTGTACTGCTTCAAACATGCCTGCGTTGTCACCTACGTTAGCTCCACCAAGCATACCTATATTACCTATTAACGCACCTGCAGCGTCTGAAATATAGTCTCCATTTACGTTAGGGGCAAGAATTATGTCATAATCTTCAGGCCTAGTAATAATTTGTTGGAACATATTGTCCGCTATTCTATCGTTAATAAGTATTTTACCGTCTGGAATTTTTCCTCCATATTTAGTTGTAACTTCCTCTTCTGTGACTATGAAATCCCTAAATTCGTTAATTGCAGTTTCATAAGCCCATTCTCTGAAAGCTCCTTCCGTATATTTCATCACATTGCCTTTGTGCATGATGGTTATTCTCTTTCTGGAATTTTGGAGCGCATATTTTATTGCCATTCTAGTAATTCTTTGAGTTTTAAACTTACTTATTATTTTAAATCCTATTCCTGTATCATCTTCAACATCAACTTTTAGTTCTTCTCTTATAAATTTTCTAATTTTTTCTGCTTCTGGAGAATTATATGGATATTCTATTCCTCTATATAAGTCGTCTGTATTTTCTCTAAATATTACCATATTTACTCTTTCAGGATTTTTTATAGGACTTTCTAACCCTTCTATGTATTTTACCGGCCTTATATTAGCATAAAGGTCAAGCATTATTCTTATTGCAACATTAACTGATTTCCAACCTTTACCTACAGGAGTTTCCATAGGGCCTTTTAATACAACCCTATATTCTTTTAACATATCTTGTGTATCTTTTGGAAATCTATCTCCAACAAGTTGAGCAGCTTTATTTCCAGCTAGAACTTCTACCCATTTAATTTCTCTATTACCTTTATATTTTAGTTCTACAGCCTTATTTATTACATATATTGTAGATTTCACAATTTCTGGGCCTATTCCATCACCTTCAATGTATAAAATAATAGGTTTATTAGGAGTAATCCATTTGCCATCTTTAAATTGAATTTTCTCTCCGTCTTCTGGTATTTTGTACATCTCTCTTAACATTAACTTGATATTTTTATTCTTTTTTCTTCATTACAAACTTCATTCCAGACCTTATGCTCTCTACACTACCTTTTTCCTTTATAAGATTACCTTTATTAAAAAGGAACTTAATGCCATTTTTATCAGAGCCTATTATAAGTGCTATTTCAGAGTTTACACTTTCTATAATAGCTTTATTAACTAACATATCGAAGTCGTCATCGCTCTTTATAATTCCAGATAATATGGTTTTCATTTCTTTTAATATATTATCAAATTCACTATCAGAAACTTCCTTTTCAATACGATGATAAATTTCGTTTCTAACTTTATTGTAAAATCTTCTTGATTCTATTTTAACTAGCTTTTCTAATGGTCCTTTATAGTAGAAGACTATCCTAACTTTAGTTAGATTTACATTTCCCTGTAACGGCTCAAATATGTGGTCTAACCTGCCAATTATTTTAGGTTGCTCGCTTCTTGAGATTATATAACTGATTCTATTTTTTGCAAGTATTCTTTTGACGTTAAATCTTAAATTTAAGATCCAACCAATATTA
>QEFD01000014.1 GCA_003086435.1 Acidianus hospitalis | reverse complement strand
AGACGTACCGATTTATCTTGGAATATTATTAGGTATAATATCCATGTTGCTTCTAGCATCTTCTAACGCCGAGGAAGAAATTTAATAAAGAGGGCGTGAATTTATCATTATGGAACTAGCCGAATTATTAGCTGATTACTCGTCCTCAATATCTTATGAAGATCTAGGCGAAGAGGAAATACATGAAGCCAAAAGGAGAATAATAGACTCTTTAGGGGTAGCAAAGGCATCAATAAACTCTAAACCAGCGGAAATAATAAGAAGACTGAATATAGAAGGAAATTACCCAATGATAGGTGGCAGAAAAGGATCTCCAGATTACGCCTCATTTTATAATACTTTTTTAATAAGATATCTGGATTTTAACGATACATATTTGTCAAAGGAACCATTGCATCCTAGCGATATCATTGGAGGAATACTAACATTGGGAAAGAAAGGGAGAGATATAATCCTATCAATTGTAATAGGTTACGAAGTCGGGACAAGGTTATGTGACTCTGCATCACTAAGATTAAGGGGTTTTGACCACGTAAACTTTACACAAATAGCAAGTGTAGTAGCATTGAGTAAACTGCTTAACCTTAATAAAGAGCAAACAATTAACGCAATTTCCATGACTGTAATTCCTCATGTGGCATTGAGGCAAAGCAGAGTAGGAAAATTATCCATGTGGAAGGCAGGAGCTACAGCGGAAGCAATAAGAAATTCAGTTTTCGCAGTCTTATTAGCAAAGGAAGGTTTTACCGGACCGGAAAAGCCATTCTCTGGGGAAAAAGGATTTAAATTAATAGCCGAGTTAGATTATTCACCATTTGAAAAGATGGGAACTAAGAAAATCCTCCAGACGAGTATTAAGAAATATCCTGTCGAATATCATGCTCAAGCCTTAGTAGAGGCAATACTTAATTTGAAATATGAGGGTGAAATTAAGAAAATAATTGTAGAAACTTATGAAGCAGGCAAAAGTATTTTAGCAGATGAAGAAAAGTGGAATCCCGAAACCAAAGAAACTGCAGACCACAGCATACCTTTCATAACTGCCACAACACTAATGCTAAGAAAAATGTGGCTCGAAAATTACTCATTAATCAGTGACGAGAAGGTTAAAGAGTTAATGAGGAAAGTTGAGGTAGTTGAAAACCCAGAATACACAAAGGTTTACCCTAGAGAATTACCTACAAAAATTACTATAATAACTGATAAAGGAAAGTTTGAGAACGAGGTTAGGTCTCCAAGAGGTTACTATAATAATCCTATGTCAGATGAAGAGGTTGAAGAAAAAGCCTTGAAACTTGGCCTAACAAGGGAAGTAATAAATAAAATTTGGAATTTAGAAAATGAAAATGAGGTAGACAAAATTGTCGGAAGTATTTAGAAAGGAAAAATTTCTTATAATTCCAGGGGTTTTCAACCCATTTACAGCTTTACTTGCAGAAAAAGTAGGCTTTAAGGCTGTGTATTTATCTGGAGGAGCACTAACTTCGTCTTTAGGTTTGCCCGATATAGGTATAATCAGCCTTGAGGAGTTAGCCAGCGAAGTTAGGAAAATTAGAGAAGTAACTCAAATACCGATGATAGTGGATGCAGACACGGGCTTCGGAGAAGCAATAAACGTCTATAGGACGGTAAGAGTCTTAGAAAAAGCTGGAGCTAACGCTATACAAATAGAGGATCAAAAAATGCCTAAGAAGTGCGGCCATTTAGACGGAAAGGAAGTAGTTGAAAGGAGCGTAATGGTGTCAAAAATAAAGGCAGCACTGGAGGCTAGGAAGGACGCGTTAATAATAGCTAGAGTAGATTCAAACGACGTCTTCGGTTTAGAAGATGCAATAGAAAGAGCTAAGGAATACGTAGATGCAGGAGCTGACATAATATTTCCAGAGGCTTTACATTCAAAGGAGGAGTTCGCAAAATTCGCTAAAGAAGTTAAGGCACCTCTCTTAGCTAACATGACTGAGTTCGGAAAGACTCCTCTGATAACTGCCAAAGAGTTTGAAGAATTAGGTTATAAATACGTTATCTTTCCAGTAACAATATTTAGAGTTGCAGCGAAGGCAATGAAGGATGCCCTAGAAGTTCTATTAAATGAAGGAACTCAAAAGTCTTTAATTGATAAGATGATGACGAGAAAGGAGCAATACGAGGTAATTAACTACGATTTCTATGATAAATTAGACAAGAAATTAGCGAAACTTTTATAATTATAGATAATAACTATTATTTTGACGAAGTGGCAGTATGATCCAAATAAGTAGGGGACTGGAGAACGTAATAATAAAGGAAACTTCCCTAACATACATAGACGGAGAAAAAGGAATACTTAGGTACGGAGGATATAATATAGAAGACCTTGCAGAAAATTGCGAATATGAAGAAGTTGTTCATCTAATGCTATTTGGAGAACTACCAAATGCTAGGCAACTACAAGAAGTAAAGGAGAAAATTAACCAGAGTTACGAAGTACCTCTCGAAGTTCTTGAAGCAATGCAAAAGCTACCTAAAGACGCAGACCCAATAAGCCTAATGGAGACAGCTTTTAGTATAATGAGCATTTGGGGTGAAAGAATAAATAGATTAACGGCACTTGATATAATTGCCAAGGCTTCAACTATAGTCTCTAACGTGTATAGGATAAAGGAAGGGTTAAAAACAAAAATTCCAGAACCGTCTGAAAGTTATGCAAAAAGCTTTCTAGAGGCAACTTTCTCCAAAAAGCCTTCGGCAGACGAGGTAAAAGCAATGAACGCCGCATTAATACTTTATGCAGATCACGAAGTCCCTGCATCAACTACCGCCGCATTAGTTTCTGCATCAACTTTAACAGATATTTATTCCTGCATAACCTCTGCACTTTCCGCATTAAAAGGGCCTTTACACGGAGGAGCTGCTGAAGAGGCTTTCAAGCAGTTTGTCGAAATAGACAGTCCAGATAACGTGGAAAAATGGTTTGAGGAGAACATAATAAAGGGTAAAAAGAGACTAATGGGCTTTGGGCATAGAGTTTACAAGACTTACGATCCTAGGGCAAAAATATTTAAAAAGATGGCTTATTCACTAGCCAACGAGGAGAGTAAAAAATACTTAGAAATAGCGGAAAAGCTTGAGGAACTAGGAGTAAGATATTTCTCACAAAAGAAAATATATCCAAATACAGACTTCTACTCTGGGATTGTCTTCTATTCATTAGGTTTTCCGATTTACATGTTTACTTCACTCTTCGCATTATCCAGAGTATTGGGTTGGTTGGCTCACGTAATAGAGTACTTAGAAAATCAACCTGCAATAATCTGGCCTAGAGCTTTATACGTTGGCCCAGAAAAAAGAGATTTTATACCTTTACCACAGAGAGGATAAAAAGAATCGTCATTTTGTTAGCCTTCTAATGTTGAAAGAACAGTTAATATATTGTAAAAAGCAAACATATGTACAATTAAATAAAAAGTCTTTTTAATGAACAGCCTAAGATTAGGAAGAGGCCTCCATATTGAGAGTTAATATTATGCGAAAAAATATGGTTAGAATTAATAAATTTTCTAAACTTAGTAAGGAGGTTAAGTTATACATCTTATCATCCATTTTAGCTGGGATAGCTGTAAGGATGATTAAGACTGTAACGCTTCTA
>QEFD01000013.1 GCA_003086435.1 Acidianus hospitalis | reverse complement strand
CAGGTCAAGAATTAAAAATAAATAATTTTATAATTTCTTATTATTCTTGAAAAACTTATAACACTAGTATTAAAAGAAAGATATTTAAGTATAATAACCATTTTTACCCTATGCAAGTCGTAGAGCAATATACTACTCCATATTATAAACATATTCTTAGCTTACCTCCTTCTTCCGTAAGGAAATTATGGAAGCAAAACAAGATAACTCTGATAGACGTAAGAACACCAGAGGAATATGAAGATCATCATATTCCTGGTGCAATATTAATACCTTTAGATTATCTTGAAGCATTATCAAAATTCCTACCAGACAATGACGTTGCAGTAATATGCGAACATGGAAATAGAGCATTATATGCTACTTACGGAATGCCTCACATATACAAAAAGAAAGCAATACACATGCAATATGGAATGGCAGGATGGATGGCAATGGGCTACGAAGTTGAGAGCGGAATGAATGAAAATGGTAAAAAGTGGATGAAATTACTAGATTCTATTGAAAGTTAGACTATTGTCTATAGGTTCTAATGGCAAGTATTTTTAAAATTGCCGGCAGAGTTATACTTGATAAGCATGGAATTAGAAGAATACTTAGTACTTGAAGCATTATCAATGTAAAGTTAAATTATTTTTATTTCTGTCCTATTTCTTGTTGTTTTACATAGCTTGCAGCAAATGAAGCTAATGAAATTGTGGGATATAATTCTTGACCTGCTGGGACCACTATTATTAATCCTCCTTTTTGTGAGATATCCGAAAGCGTCTCTAAGAATCTAAGTTGAAGAGCTGCTGGATTATTTTTATATGCTTGAGAAGCTTCAGCCAGTATCGTTGAAGCCTGTCTTTCTCCTTCACTTAAAATTACTCTAGCTCTCCTTTGTCTTTCAGCCTCAGCTTGCCTAGCCATCGCAGATAATAGATCAGGAGAAAGCTTTATGTCCCTTACTGTGACAGCAGTGACTTTTATTCCCCACGCTTCAGTATAATTATCTAATATCTCTTGTAATTTTTTGTTTATCTCTTCCCTCTTACTTAAGACCTCGTCTAGTTCCATTTGGCCTACAATGTCTCTTAAGGAAGTTTGAGAAATATTTAAAAAAGCAGATCTATAATTGTAAACCATTGAGACCGCCTTGATGGGATCTAATACCTTATAATATACTACAGCATCTATAGATATAGTTACGTTATCTTTAGTTATAATTGTTTGAGGAGGAATATCTACAGTAACTATTCTTAAATCAACTATTACTGGTCTATCAACGAAGGGAATTAGAAAAATTATACCTGGACCCTTTACTCTCAAAATTCTACCTAACCTTAAAACTACTGCCCTTTCCCATTCTTTAACTTGCCTTAATGACATTCCTACAAATACTAAGATTATTATCAAAAGTAAAACTAAACCAATTATTAAACCTGTGTCCATACCTTATATATTACTTTCAGAGTTTAAAACTTATATTTAGCTAAGATAGCAGAAACTAAGATTCCTACAGCAAAGGCTCCAATATATTCTAAAAGTAAGTAGTCTACGCTGGTGCTTTGTGATTTATACTTTATTCTTGAGAATGAGGATGATAAAGCATGTTTAAAGTTATAACTCTTTAGGAAGTTAACTAAAGAATCATAAGCAGATTTTATTGAAGAAACTAAGTGAGATAATAATGGAGAGGAAATATCATATGCTGAGGACAGTGTATAATTTCCAGGATAGTAAATTATATATAGACTCTGACTAGAAATATTAAATGTTATTTCTCCGTTACTATTCGTGTACCCTAATTCTTTTACAGTTGTAAAAGGTATTGGAGAAGATAAATTAGCAGAAGGAACTAGTACTTCGACTTCTTGATTAGATAATGGAAATCCATTAATGCAAAGCTTGACATGTTTTATGCTACCATTAGATTGCACTATAATTGATGGAGGTACTGGCCAAAGAACTGATGGAGAATTAACTCCTTTAGTAATGCAAGCGAAGGGACTTGAAATATTTTCAAAATTTGCAAATACTTTAATACCATATGCACTTTCTGCAGTATCTAATCCTACAGAAAACACAGGGGAAGGTATGACTAGTTTTCCTTGTTGCAAATAGTATATTTCTTCGCTCATCTCACCAGACATGCATACTTCACTTCCACAACCTGGACCTCCCCAGACAAACTCTAAATCGTTAGGCAATCCTAATATAGATAATCCTCCTATCTGAAAATTTCCAAAATATGGTAGGACTTGATATACGTATTTCTTACCATTAATACAATATCCAAATTCAAGGTTATTTGTAGCGTTCATGAAAAGTGAGAAATTAAGTGGTAAAGTGATATTAAATGTAGGACCTTGATATAGATAAACTCCTAAGCCTT
>QEFD01000012.1 GCA_003086435.1 Acidianus hospitalis | reverse complement strand
CTTTTGTTTCTCAACAAGGTAATTACACTATTACCATAAGCTTTGGAGTTGCTCCTACTCCTCAATTCTCTGTAGAAAATACTGCAAAAGAAGGTGTAGTAAATGGATTAACGCAACTTAACTTCACGATAACTGCTACTACTCCTCTAGGAGGTCATATTTGTGTTTATGAGATTTGCGTTAACGGCCATAATTATACTGTTTACTATGAGCCTAAAGTCTCTACTTCAGCGATAGGAGTATACGTTTATCAAGGTACTGAGACTTACTGCTTTTACATAAACGGGACAATATCTGCAGGGACTTACACTATAAAGTTCTATTACTGCTATGAAGGAGTTCACTACGTGTATTCTGAGGAAATAAATATAATAAGCTAATACTTTATTTCTTTTTATTCTCCTAGATATATTTTTAATTGTATAAAAGTCACGATAATTGATATTATAAACGCAGACAAAACTTGGTCAATAGTGTGGGCTTTAATTTTAACTCTTGCGATACCTACAATTATCGAAAACAAGTAAAAGAAAATGAACTTTATTCCTAGAATCATTATTAATGCTGTAGAAATTGCCGTGATTGTTGCTACGTGTATGCTTATCTTGTACTTGAGCGAGATGAATAATATGAGTATTGTATTAATAATGTAAGCTATGCTGAGGTAAAAGAAAATGGATGAGAAATTGAAATAGTATAGAACTAGACTACCTAGTAAATAACCTAGTAAAACTATAATAATTACTCTTCCTCTTTCTTCTCTCCTGCTTATAAATAAATCAGAAATCTTTCCTAGTTTCCACATAACTAGTGTTATTAAGAAAGGTAGAATTGAAAAGAAGAAAATTATATCTACAAAATCCAGTAGATTTCTACATCTTGCCAGAAATATAATGAGAAAGCCTAGGAATGTTGATATTGAAGGATGAAATATAATAGAAATTATTTTTTCCATCATATTAGCCCGCTGGTTAATATAATAAAACCTACTGTGTAAAGTAAGCCTACTGCCACGTTCTTCATCATCCTCTTAGGAAATTTTACTGAAATTATTCTGAAAGCAATTAAACTCCACATAAAACCTAGAATACCGCCTATTAAAGCCCAAGTATAGTCTCCAGTCATTATCCAAGAACTTACAGTAAATATGTCAACTTCTATCCCTTCAGCAGTTATTCCTAGTGCAGCAGTTAAAAATGCTCCTCTAGGTTCTGGATAATCTCTGAAAAAGAAAAGCGTAGCCATTCCTATTAAGAGAAAACCTAAGGACATCCTTATTATGTACTCACTAGTATCCGTAATTAACACTGGGAGAAAAATGTAAGTTAAATAAATGAGAGAAAGCACTAAGAGCACTCCAGTTAAGGTTCCTAAATTCCCCATCTTCCTATTATTTGAAGTCGCAATATAAGAAAAAAGAGACATTTCAAAGCCTTCAAAACTGCAAGGCAGGAAAGAAGCTAAAAAAGCTACCTCGTCCATTTTTACCTCCTTAGCACATTCTTATATCTCTTTAACGCTAGCACAGAAGATATTAGGAAGCCTATAAGAGAAGAGTAGACGAAATAGTCAGTAACAAAGCTATATATACTATTGGTGGAATAAACATAACCTGAAATTCCAAGACTCACTAGCAGGGAAAGCAGAGCGTAGAGCGTAAGATTTCTCTTCTTAAATGATGCGAAAAGTAATGCAAAGCCTATTAAATCCAATGGTAGGAGGATTTGAATTGCCGGTTCTGGATAAACCGATGCATAGCCAGGCAGAGGATGAACTACTGCAATGTAACCGTAATGTACAGGATATTGCAGAGGTATTGGATAAGTCCAGTTATTTGGACAAAGTATTATGGGGGGTCTATCTCTCGAGAAATTGAAGGCACACAATAGTCCTTGAACGTCACTATTTTCTACACATTTTGTTAACCAAGGTAAATGCCAATTATAATCAATAAATCCTAACAAGGTATATCCGCTCAGTGTATAATTATCTATCCACGCCTCTTTTGCATAGGGCGAAATAATCAAAAGAGGAATCCTTTGGCCAAGTCCATAATGATTTATTGCAGGAGGTACTATTTGGTCAAAATATCCTCCGCCTTCATCAAATGTTATGAAAATTACGGTAGAGTTCCACTCCGGGCTTCTCATTACCTCATTGATTATCCGAGAAATTTCTACAGCCCCAGCAGTTACATTATAAGGAGGATGCATATCGTATCTATCATCATATCCGTTGATTAACATAACCCAACTAACTGCAGGTAATGAATTATTTTGCAAATATTCTTGAAATGCGGTAAGTCCGTGGAAGTGGTTCATGTAATTTTGTATTCCTATAAAAGCCCCCATTGGCCAAGGAATACAGCCAGAATAATCGTAAACGAAATAACCCCAGCTTATGTTATTTTCACAAAGTTGGTACATTATTGTTTCATTGAACGGAATAACGTTACAAGCGTCGTCACTATAAAAACTTGGAGGAAATCCGGTCATGTAGGCAACTCTGTTAGGCTCTGTTAGTCCAAGGACTGGAGAGTAATAATTAT
>QEFD01000011.1 GCA_003086435.1 Acidianus hospitalis | reverse complement strand
AATAACTCACTTCCTTTTGGTGCTATTACTGCTATAGCAGCTCCTCCTATTAACCTTAACACTATTCCTTTTTCCTTAGCTTTTTCAACAACTTCTAAGGCTCTATTTATTAGAACGCTCTTTTCAACTGGAATTACATTACACCGGAATGAATTATGGTATTATGATAAAAATAATTTTACCTATAATTCAATTAAACATTAATCAAGAATAACGTGGATTTATTTAACATTTTTTAATTTTACCTATAAGAAAAGGCTAAAAATAACGAATAGGATTAGATACAGTGTGCAATGTATTAGTTACTAAAAAATTGCCTGGAAATTGGATAGATTATTTAAAAAGAGAATGTAATGTGACACTATGGGAAGACATTTATCCACCTCCAAAAGAGTGGATTTTAAATAACATAGAGGACAAGGATGGAATACTTATCACATTAACAGAGAAAATTGATAAAGAGATAATAGATCGTGCTAAAAATCTTAAAGTTATAAGCACGTATAGTGTCGGCTATGATCACATTGATATAAAATATGCAAAATCTAGAGGAATCATAGTAACTTATACTCCAGAAGTGCTTACAGATGCCACTGCAGACCTAGTTTTTGGATTAATACTTGCAGTAGCAAGAAGAATTTGTGAAGGTGACTCATTAATTAGGAAAGGAGAATGGAAAACTCCTTGGTACCCAACATTTATGCTTGGAACAGAGGTTCACGGTAAAACCTTAGGTATAATAGGTATGGGAAGAATAGGCAAAGCATTAGTTAAAAGGGCAAAAGGTTTTGATATGAGGATTATTTATAACAGTAGAAGAAAACACGAAGAAGTTGATGCAGAATATGTAGACTTAGACTACTTATTGGAAAATTCTGATTATGTGGTTATTACTGTGGACCTAAACGAGAGCACTTACCATTTAATAAACGAAGATAGGCTAAAGAAAATGAAAAGAAGCGCATTCTTAATAAATGCCTCTAGAGGTCAAGTAGTAGACGAAAAAGCGTTAATTAAGGCATTACAAGAAGGATGGATAAAAGGAGCTGGTCTAGACGTATTTGAAATTGAGCCACTGCCTAAAGATAGCCCTTTACTTAAATTAAATAATGTAGTTTTAACGCCGCATTTAGGTAGTGCTACTGTCGAAACTAGAGAGAAAATGGCAGAAATTGCTGTAAAAAACTTATTATTGGTGCTAAAGGGTGAGAAACCAATATATGAAGTTCAATAATCTATTACAAAATTTTTACGATGCAAAGATTGGATATTATAGGCATTTAGCTATAATTTTAGGTAAAAATTATCTAGATAATACTATAGAGTTAATCAAAACTTACCTGCAAGTTAATAATAACCCTAAAATAGCATATGCTTTTCACCCTTGGGTTAATGGAAGCAAAGATAGATTATCTACTCTTAAAGAGGCAATAATGACTAACGAGATCGTTGACATAGATTATTCGTCTTCAGAAAAGTACCTAGGTGAAAGCTTTGATTTAACAATCCTAGACGCAGTTAACGATTTTAGACCAAATTATATCTCAAGGCTAGTAGATTTAACTAGAGGTGGAGGTTTAGTAATAATTTACTCTAACGATATTTCAGATATTAATAAATTATATAAATTTTCGCTGACTAGAAATGGAGTTGTAAAGAATTTATTTGAAAATAGATTCATAAAAATGGCTATAAACTCTAGGGGAATAATTTTTGCCAAGGATAATGATATTAAGTTTAAACCTTTCTCCTCATCAGAGGTCTCAAAGCCTCATAAGAAAAGTTATGATAAAACAATCCCTAAAAGTTTGTACGACTTATGTTTAACTGACGATCAAGTCAAACTAATAAGGGAATTTGATTTTGTTTTAGAAAAAGGTAAAAGAATTCTTATAGTTACAGCTCCTAGAGGTAGGGGAAAGAGTGCAGGAGTAGGACTTGCACTATCCTTTTATGTAAAAAGGACATTATCTAAGCCTACTAACGTCATAATCACGTCTCCTTCTTATTATTCATCACAAGCAATAATACAATTTCTTGAAGAAGGATTAAGGGCTTTAAAAATTAGGTATAAGAAAAAAATATCCAAAGAAGGAAAAATCATGAAAATATCAGCAGGAGAAGTTAATATAAAATGGACTTCTCCAGATTTGGCCAAAGATGAAAATGGAGATTTGATAATAGTTGACGAAGCGGCCGCTTTAGGAATAGAAAACTTAGAATATATAAGAAATTCATGGGATAAGATAGTCTTTATCAGTACTATTCAAGGCTATGAGGGATCTGGAAAGGCATTCATGAAATACATAAATTCTCTAGATAACTCTCAGATAGTAAAGTTAGATTATCCAATTAGGTATGCAAAAGGAGATCCTGTAGAGAAATTCATCTATAATGTAATGCTTTTAGACGCAGAACCAGAAGTTTATAGAAACAATACTCAATTCATGGAAATTACTCAGGAAGATTTATTCTCTAATGAAGAATTATTAAGGCAAATTTATGGAATACTAGTTTCGGCACATTATAGAAATTCTCCAGACGATTTAATGTTCCTTGGAGACATGGCTTTTCAGAGGATTTTCACTATAGGCTATAATGCTGTTGCAGAAATCGTAGAAGAAGGAGAATTAGATGAAACTACAGAAGATCATATACTTAACGGGGAGGAAAATGAAGGAAATTTAATACCTCACAGAATTATAAAATACATGAGAATAAGAAATTTTGGAAAATTAAAAGGATGGAGAATAATGAGAATAGCAGTAACTCCAGAATTGCAAAATCAAGGCCTTGGAACCAAACTTTTATCTAATGTAGAAAAAATTGCCCTAAAAAATAATATTGATTGGATAGGCTCTTCATTCGTTGCTGATTATAAAGTTCTAAATTTTTGGATAAAAAATGGATTTAAACCTGTTTATCTTGCATCCAGAAAAAATGAAGGATTAGGAGGATATTCAGTGATTGTAATGAAGGCTTTAACTGAGAGGGCAGAAAAGTTTCTAGTCGAGTTAGGAAAATTATTGAAAGATAAAATTCTTAGAACATCGCATCAAGTTTACTTTAACGTTAATCCTAGAATTTTGGCAAAAATCCTGACTAATATAGAGTTTAAAAAAGAAATCGAAATTGATGACACTTATATCGGTAAAATCTATGCATATTTGAACGGAAAAATACCTTATAATTCTGCCTCAGAAGCTATACATGCTATTGCTGAAAAATATTTTTACGACTTAAGTTTTAAATTAGACGAGGAAGAAGTTTCGGCGATAATAGCAAGAACTTTTCAAGGAAAGAGCTGGTCTCATTCGGCAAAAATGTTGGGTGTAGATAATCAAGAAGCTGAAAATCTGCTCAGGAGAGGAATTAAAAAGATAGTTAAAAAATATTATGGACAAGAAGAGAAGGATTACATAGAGCTTTAACTTTAACGCAGTTTAAACTTCATTTGTATAGAATATAATCAAAATATAACTTGCTTAAATTTAAGGAAACATTTTTAAACTATATAGTTTCTATAGTTTACTGCAATGAGCTCACAAAGGGATTTCTTATATATGGCCATAACTTTGGCTTTAATTACAATCACCTCAAGAGCTACAAATAACATGGTAACAACAACATTAGCACCCCTAGGAAAATATGTGTTTGGATTCACTAATGTAATGGCTGGATTGCTAGAAGCGTTAATATATATGAGCACATTCATATCAACGTCTTACCTAAATCCTAGAATGAATGCTAGAGTAAGGAGAAATGCGTTCATAGCGTCAAACTTGGCTATTGCCATAATTCTAGTTTTATATTATTTCTCTAATGCAGAATTAATATGGCTAATAACTCCTCTAGCAGGAATCTCTTTTGGATTAATATTACCTAATTTAATTACATCTGCCTCACTAGTTGAAGATAAAAAGACTGCAGAGAGGCTTCTAGGATTATATTCAACAAGCTTGAGCATAAGCTTAATTATAGGACCTTCATTAGAAACTTACATTCTTCATTTAACTGGAAGTTATAAAATGGTATTTCTAGCTTTTACGCCTTTAGCACTAATAGGTGCAGGAATAGCGTGGACCATAAAATTCCCTAATGTTAAGAGAGAAAAATATGGGCTATCAGCACTAAAGAATAAAGGATTCATAACCTCTGTACTTTCTATTACAACTTATAATGTTCCATTCGCAGCATTTACAGCATTCTTAACAATTTATGCAATAGAAAAATTTCACGTAAGTTCTGCAATAGGTTACTCTTCATATATTCCATTCTTTGCCTTATCATTCTTAACCAGAAGCTTTATGACTATTAGACCTTTTAATTCGCTTAAATATCCTCTAATGATTTCCATAATAATTACTGCATTTGGGCTAGGATTTATGATATTTGCGCCTAGCTTCATGTCATTCTTAATAATGATGGCTCTACTTGGTATTCCTCACGGCTCAATATTTCCAATGTCAACAGTAATGATAGCTAGAGCTACAACGCAAGAAGAAAGAAATGCTGTTAACTCATATTTCTTAGCATATAATAACATTTTATTTACGAGCATACCTGCAATAATAGGATTCTTATCGGAGTTCATAGGATTAGGATATTCAATGCTCTTATTAGAAATTCCAGTAATAGTTTCGGCTGTCATCTTCTTCGTTAAGTATTGGTCAGACCCTATTATTAATAGAAGATAAAAGAGATACAAATTCTTTAATTTCATCTAAAGCTTTTTGCGAATCCTTTTCGCTTCTCCCCATTATAGCTATACTTTCATTTGATATGCAGTAAACTAATTTTGTACTGCCGTAATTTCCGCAAATTTTAGTAAAACCTCTTTTTAAGTTATTTAAATTAACTTCTGCTAACTTGCTATCAATAAAGATTTTCACGTTTTCGCAACAATTAAAAACCTCGTGAGAAGTAGAAAGAGATAAAAGAAGAAATAGTCGAGCTAGCTTTCTCCTCTCATCGCTAAAAATTAAAGGAATAGATAAGTCCTTAAACTTCAAATAATTCTCCTCAACTAAAAACGGGAGTTCTACGCAGTCTTCTAATTTTCTCTCGTTGTTAAAGATTATTCTCCCATCCTTAATAAATACTAATTTCCCCATAAAATACAAGAATTTATATCCTTCTTTCCAACAAATTTTCAATTTCCATTCAGAAGACGTATTCTCTTCCCATCAAATACGAATATAAGCTCGCCTTTAGATTTTACTTTCCTATCGCTTACTAAGATAACAATACTTCTCCCTAGTTCTCTCTTTAGCTTTAACAGGCTCCCCAACTTCAGAGAATCGCCCTTGTCGGAAATAGATTTTAAGTCCCTTACTAATTCTACAGTTGAGTATGAATCTGAAATCTTAAACACTTCATCGTTATCAAATTCCAAAATCTTACCGTCGTCGACTATGAATGTTATATCAACGTCCTTAAATTTCCTCAATAGATTATTTATAAATTTAAATAATACAAGATAATCAATATTCGAATTAAGATCGATTGCTACTAACGGCCTCATATCTAACATTACAGATTAATGGTATATATATTTTGCCATTATCAATCTTTTCAATTGTATACAATTTTATTCTGTAATACAAAGAAATTTTCCTTCATTCAACTTTATATAATGCGTTATCTACATAAGAAATGAGGAAATATGTTTAAACATGTGTTAGTAGCCTATGATGGTTCATCACATGCAAAAAGAGCATTAGAAATCGCAATAGATTTAGCAAAGAAATATGAGGCAAAATTAGACATTGTTGAGGTAGTTGATTCAACAGTATTTGCAGGGGCCGGAATAGCTCCAGTACCTGCAGACGTTATAGAATCAGTCTATAATAGAGCAAAGGCAGATATCGAAGAGGCCAAAAAGAAGTCCAAGGAAGGAGGAGTTGAGGCGGAAGGCGTAATATTAGAAGGTGATCCAGCAAGTGCAATCCTAGAATATGCCAATAAAAACAACGTTGATTTAATAGTTACAGGAAGTAGAGGTCTTTCAACTCTAAAGAGAGTATTCCTAGGCAGTGTCTCAACTAGGCTTGTTCAAGAAGCTAAGATACCAGTAATGGTAGTAAAGTAAATTTTTTAATTTTTATATTATAGAACTTTTCGATAAAAATGAATATTACGATAATAGGTTCTGGACCTGCAGGTATATATTCCGCAATTGCCTCAGCCAAACTAGGGAACAAAGTCAAGCTTGTTGAAAAGAATGATAAACTAGGAGGTACTTGCGTACTTTATGGTTGCATTCCATCTAAAGCTATGCTACACCCTCTTTTCTTGAAATATTTTGCAGAAGAGACCGGAAGAGAGCTTAATTTCTCGTTCAGTGAAATACAGAAAATTGCAAAAAATGCAGTAAATAGGCTTTCTAAAGGAGTAGAGTACATGCTAGAATCTTACGGAATAGAAGTAATTCACGGAAAAGCTGAATTAAGGAGTGGTAACATACAAGTAGGAGGGCAAACAATTCCCTCAGATAAAATAATAATAGCTACGGGAACAGAAAAACCTCAAGTAGAAGGAACTATTGCTTCTGATGATTTACCTTACTTAGATAAAGAGTTTTCTAAAGTTCTAGTCGTAGGCGGAGGAGCCGGTGGAGTAGAATACGCTTGGTTACTTAAGATGTCAGGGAAAGACGTAAGTATAGTAGAAAAATCTGATAACTTGCTACCATATCTTGACGAGGATTTAAAGAAAGCCGTTACAGCCTACTTCAAGAAAATAGGAATCAAACTCTATCTATCTTCTGAGATCACTTTAGGCGATAAACCACGTATTGGAAATGAAGAATTACCACAGTATGACATTATACTTTATACATTTGGAAGAAAGCCTGCATTAGATGGATTCGAAGAATTACTGCATGAAAAGTGGATTAAAGTAGATAAAAGAATGTATACTGGAGTAAATAATATCTATGCCGCAGGCGATATAACTGGTACTTTTACTGCTCATGAAGCAATTCACGAAGGATTTGTAGCAGGATTAAATGCATCAGGAATAGAAAAATACTATAAGCCAGAAGCCGTACCAAAAGTAATTTACACAGAACCTCAAATAGCGTACGTAGGAAACACAAAAGGCAAATGTGTTAAAATTAACATGGCAGAAATACCTAGAGCGATAGCTGAAGGATTGACAGAAGGATTT
>QEFD01000010.1 GCA_003086435.1 Acidianus hospitalis | reverse complement strand
CTTAACTTAAATCCATTCGATCCTCTATATGCCTCTGCATATACTTCTTTCTATTACATTAGGATCTTTAAAACCAGGTTTTAGTTTGATAACTCTCTTATTTTTAATGATCTTCTTCAGTTCGAATGGGAAATCTGTATCGTAGATTAGAACTACTGGAGCTTTTCCAATTAACTCTACTGCCTTACAACTTATTAAACCTGGAGAAGGAGATATACCAACGGCATAAATTTTTCTCATGTATAACATAATGTTATAAAGAAAAATATTTCTTTCTTCTCATATTATAGCCTTAAGTATATATAGCCTTCTTTTTGACATTTTGCTATCTCGTGAAAGCTTATTGGGGCAACTTTTACTCCTTTGGCTAAATCTTTTTCCGTGAAATTATTCATTTTCATTGCTACTCCGCAAGCATAGACTTGAATCTTTGGATTTGATAATATATCCTCTATTTCCTTCTCGTGGTTATTTGTAACTCCGAAAATTCCAGTCTCTGAATACACTGCAATAACGTTCTCCACATCGCTCATTGACGCCATGTTCTTTATTGCAATATAAGAGAGAGGTATTTTTTCTGCCTCTGAAACTTGGAATAGTACTTTCATAATCACCTTCTAGAAATAAGGAAATAAAAACTTTTCTAAGTTAAAATGATGGTAATCAAAAAATTTGTATTACAAAAAATAATTAATTTATGAATTTATTAACATTTTTCCCTTATTATCTCTTGTTAACATTTTTTATCATAAAATTAATTAATATTTAAATGCCCTAACGAGTATAAAGAACTATGAGGTACCTAATTTTAGGCTTAGGATTTCTTTCCACGCATGTTGCAGAGTATTTATCAAAGTATGGAGAAGTTACCGTAACTTACAGATCTTTGGAAAGAGTAAAAGAAGTATATTATAAGTTATTGAAAGAGAAGGGAGTTAATTTTGTTAAATTAGATCCTTTAAGCGATGTCGATTTGTTAAAGAGAATTATAGAATCAAATGATGTAATAATAAACGCCATAGGTAAATTCGGCAACGTAGATGTAGAGACTGCACATGTAGAAATACCAAAGAAGATAGCAGAGAGCATCCAAAAGCAAGTCCTTATTCACGTAAGTTCTGCGGCGGCAACGGGCTTAACTGGTGAAGTTAAAGAAGAGGAAGAACATTGTAAAAAAGTTTCTCCGTTAACTCCATACTAAATAAGTAAATGCGAAGGAGAGAAAGCTGTAATGAGGATAGCCAAGGAAAAAGGCTTTCCTTTAGCTATAATTAGACCTACATTTATTTACGGTAAGTATGGCGCGCATGTGCATTTTGTATTAATGTATTGGCTATCCAAATTTGGAATTGTTCCATCCATGGGAATTTCCGTATCGACAATTAGTGCTAATCGTATTGCAGAACTGATGAGAGTATTAGCTGAAGCTAAACCTAGAGGGGTTTATATGTATGCTAACGAGTGTGAATTAGTAAATTTAGATAGATTTTTTGTAATAATGGCAGAGACTCTAGGTAGGAAAAAAGTTGTAAAATTACCTATAAATAAAAATATTCTTCCACCAGATTTTAAGTGTACTTTAAAGTATTCAGGAACTAAGTATGATTGCTCAAGGATAACTGAATACATTGGTAAAGTAAGTTTTGACGAAAAAGAGGTCTCGCAGAATGCCCTATTTATGGACGAATTGAGAAAGAATGGTTTATTACTGGCGACTTAATTATGTTAGAAAAATTTATAAACTTTAGGGTATACCTAATATTTTGTGACTTATATGATTGACTGGTTGGTCATAAATCTTTGGAATCCCCAGAACGTTGACGTAGTCAGCGCCTTAGTTATAGCTTATTTACTGGGCATAATTCATGGAGTAACGCCGGATGAACACACTTGGCCAATAACTTTCTCCTACTCTGTCGGAACTTTTAGCACTAAAGGAGGAGCCAAGACAGGATTAATATTTTCCTCAGGGTTCACTTTACAAAGGTCTATATTGTCCGAGTTGGCTTACTTAGCGTTGGCAGGAATATTTATGACAACTACAGCATTCGGTGTAACTTACATCCTCGTAGGTATAGCCATGGCAGCCGCAGGTGTTTATATAGCAAAGAAAGGAGGATATCCTCATTGGCATTATCTAGAGAAAAGACTGGGAGAAATTTCGGGAATACATAAGAAAGGAAGTGAATTACAAGAGCAAGAGTTGCAGCATAAAATTAATCCTGCATACGTTAACGAAAAGGATTTAACAAAGCCTGTTCCAGTTAAGTTAGCTTTTATTCACGGTTTCATTGCAGGCTTTGGATTCGGAGCCTTTGCTTTAATAGTTTACACTGTATTAGCTCCAACAATGCCTAATGCTTACTTAGGATGGGTTCCAGGAATGTTATTTGGTCTAGGAACAATGACTGCTCAAGTGCTCTTCGGAACAGCCTTTGCTGCCTGGTTAACTAGAATGAAGAACTTAACTTTCCAAGGTATTGCAGTTGTAGGAAAGACTATAACTAAGACAGTGCTAGAATACGGTGGAATAGCGTTTATAGTTGGCGGAATTGCAATATTACTTTATCCTCCGCTTTTAACTTATAACATAGTAACTCCAATAAAAGTTCATAACTTACACAGCCTGGGCATAGGATTTTTCCTAGTTATACTCAGTGTTGTCATATTCGGAATTTATGGATATAAACAAGGAGTTAAAACCGCGATAAAGCTTGGGTACACTAACAAGACTTAATTACGTTTTATCATTCTTTTTACGTTTTCTAAAGCGTCATCTATACTTAAAGCTCCTTTAACCCTTCCTTTTTCATCTACAATTATTAAATAATCTATGTGACTTCTTACCATTAGGTTCAAGATTTCCAAAGGATCTTCTTTTCCGGTTATAGTTAAGATGCTTTTTCCTTTTTTAATTATGTCTTTTAACTTTTCCTCACCATTAGCTTTTTCTATCTCGTCACCGGTTAAATATCCTATAATTTTATTTCCCTCCGTCACGACAATTACTTGGTACTTCGGGATAAGGGGTTTAACGTTTTTAACTACTTCCTCTCCGTTCAATGTTAAAACATTTTTATGTTTTAATTTCACTTTTAATGCCATAATACCAATAACGCATCTTATGTATAAAATTCTTTTGGTTCAATCAATCGTTTAGAAACAATCGATTTCTTTTTAATTGTCTTTTTAAAGAATATAAAAAGAGCGATATGTGTATAATTATAGAAACATTTTTATTGAATTAGAAAACTTATTAACATTGTTAATAAGGATTTAGAATAAATAGTCCATGAAACATTTAAACGAAAGAGTGAGAATATACTAACCATGGAAAAAGTTTACTCGGTTATAGGTGCAATTCTGATTTCAATATCGTTCTTCTTAAACGTCTTCGGTATCATAACTTCTGCTATAGGAATATACCTTGTAACGTCGTATATAAGATCGCTTTACGTGGAATATAAAAGGGAGAAAGAGTTAGGAAAATTCCTTTATTTAGCAATGTCGATGCTTTTTCTATCATTCGTAAGCTTTTCCGTGGGTATGTATACTGCTTTTGGATTGAAAGAATTCTTTGTGATTTTGCCTCCATCTTCAGTGTTTAGCCTTGCAATAATAGTTTATACTTATGTTCTTTCTGGAATTTTTTACATAATTAGTGCAGTGTATTTAATAAGGAGTGTTACTCCTTTAACGGTTTTCACTAGGATTAAGGGAGTTTCTTATTCTATTTATTTAATGGGAATATCCGCTATACTCTTGTTTTCCATAGTTGCGGCTCTTGGCGGAGTAATACTTTCGTTTGTAGCATGGATATGGTTTGCTATAAATCTCTATTTAACTTGAATAGAATAATTTATTCCTAAATCATCATTTATTTTTAGAGAAATAAAGTTACCTAATCTAAGGAATTCCTTTATTTTTCAACATCATGAAATTTCATGGATTGTACATAATTTATTCCTAAATCCTTTACTAACTCTGGGATAAAACCTGCTGAAGGCCCTATAAGTATGTTTGTTCCATTTGAAATTTCGACTATTCTTTCAATTGTGAAATTTAACAGAGTAACACCAGTGATAAACAATGTTTTGCATTCAGGAACTAGAAGCTCTTCCTCAGATTCGGACATAGCATTTCCTCTCAATTCCGTGGATTTCTCAAATACGTAAAATTTCTTCCCATAAAATTCCTTAACTAACGGTTGCATATTTCCTATTATGCAAATAGGTTCCTTAATTTCCGGATATTCCTTTTTAGGTTCAATATATTTCTGCGAAATGGCATTAATTAAAGCCAGCCCGAAACTCCTATTTATTATGTTAATATCGCTAACTAATTTCTGTAACTTATTAATTTCTGGTTTTATAATAACTCCTTGATTGTGAAGATTTTCATAAGGTATATGAGAAACACCAATAAACTTGTTTTCTTTCTTATCTTTTACAATAACATAAGAAGCTCTTAAACAAGAACAATAATCTATAATTTCAAAATCGTCGATGTAAGGAATAATCCTTTCAGCTAATTTTTGCAAAATCATGGATTTCTATTAGTTTGTTATTATTTAAAACGCTAGCGTATATCATGAAAGATTATTCAATTTTTAAGTTAATTTAAATTCTTCCTTCTTATTTTTTATATATAATGATCACGACTTAAAATAGTCTTTGCAAAGTCGTTGTAACTTTGATAAAACGCTTAAATATGTGCTATCATAAATAATTCTATGAGACAAGTCAAATCTGAAGAAGCAATTGGAAAGGTCTTAGGATACGATACAACGTATGTAGGAAAGGAAGGTGCAACTACGTTACTGCCCAGAGGCCACGTAATAACTAAAGAAGATGTAGAATTACTAAAAAATTCTGGAGTGTATTATGTATGGATCGATGATGGAAGCGACGACTTAGTATATGAATGGGATATAACTCCTCAGATAGCTGGGAGTATATGCGGTGAAAATGTCAATGTAGTGCCAGGAAAACAAGGTTCAACAATGCTTTTCTCGAAGGTTAAAGGAGTAATAACTATAGATGTGGAGAAGCTGGTCTCTTTTAACCTTAACCAAAACGTACTTCTAATTACTAAGTACAACTATACTCCAGTGATAGAAGGAGATTTAATTGGGGTAGTTGAGGTAATTCCTTTCAAAATGAAGAAGGAAGAAGTAGATAAGCTAAAAGTAGGAAAAATAATAGACGTTACGCCGTTTAAGAAAAATAAGATAGGAGTAGTCATAACTGGAACGGAAATTTATGAAGGTAGAAAGGAAGATCAATATTATCCCGTAATTAAAGCAAAGGCAGATAAGTACGGGTGGAATATAGTATATAAGGAAATAGTCCCAGACGATGAAAACAAGATAGTGAAGGCAATAAAAAGTGCTGTAAATAACGGGGCAGAGGCAGTAATAGTGACCGGAGGTACCTCAGTTGATGCTACTGATAAGACTCCAATAGCTATAGGTAAGCTAGGAAAAATTATATCCTACGGTTTGCCAATTAAACCTACAACGATGTCCATAGTTGCGATGTGGGACTCAATACCTATTTTCGGCATTTCTGCAGGCGGAATATATTATAGAGATTATAACGCTATAGACGTGATGTTTACCAGGCTTATGGCGGGGATAATACCTAAAAAAGAGGATATTGCTATGATGGGGCACGGAGGACTATTACCTAATTTTCAGCCTAAGATGAAGTTGCAGAGCATTAATTCTTAGGAAAATTTTTATTTATAATCTTATTATACTTGAGTAGTAATAATATAATGTTTATCCAATAATTAATAAAAATAATTATTTGTTTGATTCCAAATCATTTGACAGTTCTTCAAGGAATAATTTTAATGAGTTTCCTAAAAGTTTTGTATATTCTCCGTAATGATATTTTTCTATATCATTAACGAATTGCGGTACCCATTTAAATATATGCTCTACTAGAAATTTTTTACCTTCATCTTCCTTACCTAGATAGAATACGTAAGCTAGGAATTCCATTTCAGTGGATATATGATCTGGTAATTCTTTCATGGGCTGAATACCGTATTTTGAGTAAATGTCGTACAATTCAGCCACAACCTTACCATATATTGTTCTTTCTCTATACCAAGACTCATATGGAGGACATTTTAAGTGTTTATAATCATTGATAAAGCATCTAGTGAATTCTGTAGCAAGCCGATCTTTATTTCCAGAGTCTATCATTTCAGTAATTTTCTTTACATCTTCATAATATCTTCTATCTTTTACCTTATCCAATAGTTCCTTTACTTTTTCGTTGTATCTAACTCCCATAAAAAGATAGGAAAATAGTTTAAACTCTTCCCAAATCATTTGGACCCCTCCTAGGCCTAAATCTTACTTCCTTGCCAAAGAATTTTTTGTATGAATACTCTGCCCTATGAGTTGGACATCTTTCGAGCCATTCATCTTCGCATTCTAATCCTCTCTCTTTCATGACCTTCTTAACTAAATTAAGACTCTTTCTAGATCCTACAATTGCACCGCAAACTCTGCACCTTACTATCTCATCTTTCATCAAAGTCTTAATCTCGTGCTTAACTTCCTTTGCAGTAAAGATTTTTATTGCTTTACTCCCAGAAGAGCAACCGTTATCTCCTTCAGGACAAACGTTAATACAAATTTTACAACCTATACATTTATCAGGATTAAATAATAGCTCTTCTGAATTATTAGAATAATCTATTGTTAGCGCGTTTGTCGGGCACCATTTTGCACAACTCTCGCACATAGTACAAATTTTCTCGTTAACTTGAACCTCATAGGAAATATCTGGCAGATTATTATTCTTAATAATATTTTGCCTACCTTCTGCCTTATTTGCAAGTAATGAAAACGGCTCAATTTTTATATCGTTTTTCACTTCTTTAAATTGTATATTATATCCTGGCATAGTTAAAGAAAATCCTCCCACGGAGTTGTTTAAATCCTCAACCGTACTCTTAAGCTCGTCCAAGTTCTTAGAAAGTTCACATCCCGGACAATAAAGCTCAACCTTGCCCGAGGATCTAAGCATTGCTAAATCTACTGCAGATAGCATTCCAATGCAGGGCAGTTTTATGGAGTTCCCAGTGTCCTTATAACAAGAAATCCTCTTATCCCCCTTGATCTTACTGAGTTCGAATATTGCTTGCTGCGAAAACGACGGAAACTGAAGTGCACTCATTGGGCAACTTGCTACGCAAAGACCACAAGCTACACACGTACTATAATCTATAGTGACGCCATTCTTCTTATCAACCTTTATGGCGTTATAAGGACAAGAATCCTGACACAGCGTACAAGCCCTATATAATTTACACATATCTGAAATCCAAACGGGCTTATCTATCCTATCCTTAGCGATCTTTAATTCTCCCTTAATTAGTTCTCTTCTACTTACCGGCAGCCCTTTCTCCTCTACTAATGCCAAATCAGCAACCCACCCATTTTCCAAGATTTTCCTATTTTCCTCAATGCTATTCTCTCCCCAAGTAGCGTCAACCACTCTCATCAGCAGGGGATTTATACCTGCTCTCAGTGCAGCCTCTTTATACAATTTGATGTGCTCTTCGTCATATTTACCTACGATTACAACTGCTTTCATCCCCTTAAGTTTGGAGGCTATCTCTTCGGGATCACAAGAGTAGAATCCAGAGGTTATGTTATGAGGACAAGAGTGATAAAAAACGTCTACCTTAATTTTTATTAAAGGTGTAGATAAAAAATTATTTTCCATTTTTATCACTTAAATATCCATACATGCTTTGGCTTTTCTTCCTCTTCTAGAGGTAATAGTAGCACTCCCAATGTGTAGACGCCAAGTAGGAATAATACAGAGCCTGCAAACCATACTAGGTCGTACGAGCTTACTGCAAAAGGCAATTGGGTGTATTGAGCTACTCCATTAAAGTTACTTCTTAATTCGTAAGCCCATGTAGAACCTGGCGGAGATACAGGAGATACTGAATAATACCAGGTTATAGCTTGAGGAATTACATCTGCCAAAGTTATTAATACAAACCAGCCCAGTAGTACAAATATTGAGGACGCGAATAGCCAGCCTTTACTTTCTTTTTTGTACGCTATAGAATATAGTGCTATAGGAATTATTATGCCTATTAGTACTAAGCCTATCCAGAAAATCAAACTCCAACTTCCGTTAATTAATAATTCAGCCCAAGGTAATGTTTCCTGGTTTGTTGCAGTAAGCCATACCCACCATAATATTAAGAAGCCTATTCCTATTGTTGCTAAAAGCCCGTCTCTAGCTAAGACCTTAAACATTGTATTATCTTCTTCTGGATCAACGCTTCCACTACCGTTTATATGAGTAGCTACTGGCTGTACAGTTGGGGGAGTTACTGTAGTCGGTCTTCTTAACCATGAATATAGTGGTGTTATGAACGATATCATTGCTATTCCCGAATAGAAAGATGCAGCTACTAATAGGATTGACATAAATGGCCCAAATTCGTATACCCACGTTGACAAATACCCGAACACTGAGCCTAAGTTTGCATCAAGTATAAGTTCGGCTAATATTGCATAACCTACTATTAACGCGTCAATGTCAACTACGAGTTTTAGCATACCAGGTATTTCGAAAGTTGTTTTACTAGATAACCATGCTAAGAACCTATCAAGTATTCCTCTTTTTCCTTCTTCCTTAATTTTTTCTCCTATCAATGCAAGTATTTCAGCAATTATCCCTATCCCGACTAACGCGTACAGAACGCCGTTCCATGCTATCCTTGAAGTGCTTCTAAAGCTCAAGTATATGAATAATGCCTCGGCAGGTTTATATGTGGATGCGAAAACCATTATCCATCCGGGTATAAGCACTGCTAGGGCTAACCACTCATTCCTGAGCTTTATCTTATCGAATGGATTTCTCTCTTTATGATTCTTATTAAACAATTCGTAGAGGGAATTATATGTACTAACTCCGGTACCTATGACTCCGAAGAAGATATAGCCTATTACTAGTAAACCCCAAGGTATAGGTTCATCGTTAGGCTCAGTAAAACTTACAAACCCTTGAGCCCACCCTAAAGGATTATAGCTCATTCCATAAAACATTATACCTCCTCCAATTAAGATAAAGACTATAGTCCAGATCCATAGTTTTATGTTCATGAGTTATCACCTCCTTGCGTATATCTTCCAGATTGCTTATTAAAAACATAAAATACCTTAGGTTGAACATTGAGTTGAGGATTTAGAACGACAGCTTGTCCAGTATTTACTAGAACTGAAACTTCACTATTGGGGTCATCAAGGCATCCGAAAACTCTAGCTCCGCCAACACAAGTCCTTACGCATGCAGGAGTATAAGTACCATCTGGAGCTGTACCGTAACAGAACGTGCACTTATCTACGTGAGGGACTACGTGTATTAGATTATCTCCATAGTATTCCTTGGCTTTTTGGATATCGTCGTAAGTGTAAAAGTATCTAGCTCCGAATGGACAAGCTTCTACGCAATATAGACAACCCATGCATTTGTATTCATCTACAACAACTATACCGCCGTCAACTATCTGTGTAGCTCCAGTAGGGCATACGTAATAGCATGGAGGGTTTTCGCATTGCATACATAATCTTGGTACAAACATTCTTTGAGAGTTAGGAAATTCGCCCACTTCTAGGTCTTCTACATGGGTTCTCCATAGTTCCTCCCAGAAGGGTGTCTGATTTTCTACTGCACAAGCTGCCATACATGCCATACAGCCTAAGCATTGATCCACTCTAACTACGAATCCCCATTTCTTGCATGATCTATTATTTCCAAATGCTAAAT
>QEFD01000009.1 GCA_003086435.1 Acidianus hospitalis | reverse complement strand
CGAAGGAATAATTACTGCTGCAGATATAGTTAAAGCGTTAGCGAAAGGTCTTCATATGGTAAACGAAATTGAGACGAGAAACCCAATAGGAGTTAGGAGTAACGACCCTATAATGAAGGCAGTGAGAATAATGAACGAGAAAAGGATAGGTTCGCTTTTAGTTGACGGAATTAAGGGGATCGTGACTGAAAGGGATGTTCTCTATGCGTCATTAAACGAAATACGCTAATTTTTCTTCCTTCTTTTTATTAAGTATAAAATAATTCCTATAATAGTTAATTAGCGATAATTTTATAATTATCTAAAAGTATATTATAATTTATGACAAGTAAAGTTAAATTCCTAATATCTAAAACGCCAGTAACAGCTGAAAAAGGAACAAAGTTAGAGGATGTTGTTAAGATAATGGCTTCAATGAACATAGGCTCTGTTATAATTACTGATAAAGAGAAACCTGTTGGTATAATTACTGAAAGAGACATAATAAGAGCTCTCGCAAAGGGAATTCCTCTTACTGAGAAAATAGAGAACGTTGGAACAATGGATTTAATTACAGTATTCGAGGACGACAGCATTTATACTGCTGCAGAGAAGATGAACAAATATAACATAAGGCATCTTGTCGTTATAGATAAAGAAGGTAATTTCAAGGGCGTAATATCAATTAGGGACCTTATCAGAGAAAGTTACGTTCTAAAGGCTTTGGCTAACGTTTCGCAGGAAGAATGGTTAGGAAGTGATTAAAATGAGTGAAGTAAGTAAAGGCTTAGAAAACGTTTTCATAAAGACTACGTCACTTACTTACATTGACGGAGAGGCAGGGATTTTACGTTACGGAGGGTATGACATTAACGATTTGGTGGAAAACTGCGAATATGAAGAAATAATTCACCTCATGCTCTTCGGAGATTTGCCTTCAGCTTCTCAGTTACAAAAGATAAAGGAAAAGATAAACGAAAGCTATAACGTACCTTATCAAGTATTTGAGGTCTTAGAAAAGCTTCCTCACGACGCTGATGCAGTAGGGATGTTGGAGACTGCATTTAGTATGCTGAGTTCATTTTACAATTATCCTTGGAAGAAGGACGAAAACAAATGGAGGGCTATAGAAATAATAGCCAAGACTTCTACCCTAGTTTCCAATATTTATAGGATAAAAGAAGGAATGAAGCCTAGATTACCAGAGCCTTCGGACAGTTATGCAAGGACTTTCCTAGAAACTGCATTCTCAAGGAAGCCTTCAGATGAGGAAGTGAAAGCGATGAACGCTACGCTAATAATTTATGCAGACCACGAAGTCCCTGCATCAACTACTGCGGCATTGGTGACTGCATCAACTCTTTCCGACATGTATTCCTGCATGGTTTCAGCCTTGGCGGCACTTAAGGGTCCTCTTCACGGAGGTGCAGCAGAGGCTACGTTTGAACAACTCAAGGAGATAGGAGACGAAAGTAAGGTTGAAGAATGGTTTGATAAAAAGATAATTAAGGAAAAGAACAGACTAATGGGCTTCGGTCATAGAGTTTACAAGACTTACGATCCTAGGGCAAAAATATTCAAGAAATATGCAGAAGAAATTGCGAAAACCCCCGAGGCAAAGAAGTACTTAAGGATAGCTACAAAGCTGGAGGAATTGGGAATTAAACACTTTGCCGAGAAGAGAATTTATCCTAACGTTGACTTCTATTCAGGGATAGTATTTTACTCTCTCGGATTTCCTGAGTATATGTATACTACCTTATTTGCGTTATCCAGGGTTTTGGGATGGCTTGCTCACATAATAGAATACGTTGAGGAACAACATAGATTAATTAGGCCTAGAGCTTTATATGTTGGACCAATAAAGAGGGATTTCGTTCCATTAAAATATAGAGAATAAAAGGAAGGAAAAGAAAAATACTCAATCAATCTCTTTTTCTTTTCTAATAGTTTTATACGCATCTAGAATATCGTGGAGTCTTATAGCTCTAGCTTTTTAAATCTTAATACTGACAGTACTAAAAGCACGGCTATCCATCCTATAGCGTCTAACAAAAAGAAAGATAATGGCACAGTACCGTAGGCTGCATCTAATGGAATCTGATATATTGCTAAAGCTATAGCACCTAGCGGATTTAAATAACTGAGAATTTCCTGAGCGTGTAGCGAACCGTTAAAGAATACTGGTGATGCTATAAATATCATGAATAGTGAAATTATATAGATTAATACCGATACACCGTTCACAATATTACTCTGTCTTACAAAGACAGATATTGTAATAATAAGCATAAAATATCCAGTAAATGCCATTATTTCTCCAAACCAATAGTACAGAAATGGCAAGTAAAATGCTTTATAAATTAACAGAATTATCTCAGCAACCAGAAAGATCGCGGAAGACGCTATTACAGACGACAATAACCCGACTCCAACTCTCCTTAAAAATAATTTAACCTTACCTATAGGTTTTGAAAGTAAATATGTAAAGAGTCCCATGTCTAATTCTCTAGTAAATAACGTTGAGGCCTCATAACTTATAATAATTGGGAAGAAGGCGGAAAATAGTCCTAGTGCTCCAGATGTAATAAATATCACGTCATATTTATATAAGTTTATAGGTTCGAATATATCTACCGAAGTTTCATTACATTCCTTTAGCACAACATAAGAAGGTCCATATGGTAAATGTACTGGGATTTCAGCAGTGAAATTCACATAACCTAGTTTCTTAAAGGTTAAATCATTTGGCAATTTGCCGCAAACCGAAGCTCCAAAATTAACTGTTACGTTCGGATGAGATACATTATAGTAAACTATCCCTGGAGATGACGTAATAATTATCATATCAGCTTCTCCAGTTTGTGGTGTATAATTAAGTATTTCGGAAACTATTCCGTTATTTTGGCAACTAATAGAATATACGTATCTACTAGCTTGGCTAATTATAACTTGTGAAAAATTAATACATTCGACCATACCATCATATTTAACCTTTATTTTGCTTTCATGGTTTATTAATCCAATAAAAAATCCTTGTTTATTTGTGGTTAATGTAATGTTTCCTATTATAATTTTGGCATTATATGCAGGTTCATTTTTAAATGAAACAAATCCTCTTATTAAGAATTTATCACCTTCAGGAGTTGTTAGCGCTATAAAATTAATGTCCCTATTAGATTTTGAATAATACATTTGTACAGCGTGTAGGCTAGTAGCTATCGAGATTGCTAAAAAAATTAGCAGAAATATTATAAAAGTCCTATTAGCAATTCCCTTCTTAATTTCATAAATGAATCCACTCATATGCATCAATCATCTTTTACTAGTATCACATATATAGAAATGGAAGATAGTTTAATTCTATAAACAGTATTTAAAAATGAAAAATATCTAGTAATGAAATATTAATTAGCTGTATATCCGCTCCAAATAAGCAAACTCATAACGTTCACTTTTTACGTAATTTATTAGTCTCGAAAATAATCTAAATTTAAATCTAAAATGTAATTAAAAGTAAAATCCTTTGACATAAGAAGACAAGAAATATCTAAATTATAGAGAAAGAATACAAATACCATAAGAAAAATTTATTTTCTATTTATTGTAATTTATACTATCCTTCATCTAGGCCATATATTGAGCTGAATAATTCCTCTAAGTCATAAGACTGTTTTAGTTCTATTATGTTGTTCCTACCTATCAACTTAATTATATCTTCTAAATCCGCACCTTCTTTCAAATAGATTACGTTACCCTTAATCTTAACGTCTCCTATCTCATTAACTTTCTTTAGAATATCTTGGTTAGCTTCTTTCAGTACGATCCTAATTACTCCAGAAAGTTCCTTATTCTTGACTTCCTTAACTATTTTCCCTTTGTTAATAAATACTATCCTATCAGCTATCTTCTCCATTTCTCCTAATAAATGAGATGAGAAAAGTATAGCACAGCCTTTATTCTTCATTCTAATTAATAGTTCTCTAACTAGCTTCATACCTTGAGGATCTAACCCGTTCTGTGGTTCGTCAAGTATTAAATTTCTAGGATTATTAATTAAACTTAAGGCTAATGCAAATCTCCTCTTCATACCTTGAGAAAAAGTCTTTATTTTCTGATTTTCTCTCCCTTCTAGCCCGACTAGTGAAAATAAATCCTCTGCAATCTTTTTAGCTTCTCCCTTATCTATATTGTAAAAAGATGCTATATAATAGAAATAATTTATAGCCTTCTCGTTTTCGTCGAAGTTAGTTACTTCAGGGACCCAACCAATCATGCTCTGAGCCTTACTCTTTTCTTTAACTATACTGTAACCATCTATTTCAACATCCCCAGAAGAAGGGCTAGAAACGCCAACTATTATCTTCATTGTGGTAGTCTTTCCTGCACCGTTAGGACCTACATAGCCCACGATTTCCGAATTATTTACATTAAAACTTACATTACTTAATATAGTCTTGTGGTCCACTACTTTTGTAACATTATTTAGCAATATCACAAGTAAATGATGTCCTTAGAATTATAAAAGCGCGTAAGAAAGTTTAAACAATTAAACTACCAAAATAAATGCAGATTTAACGTAGTAGGAGAATTTCATTATTTATATCGGAAAATTCTTATAGCATAGTACCCAAGAAATTTTTGACTAATAGAATATTTTACGTTATTGAGGAGATTCTTCTTTCAATAAGTGCTATTATCAATTTTAGTGCAATATATGACTTAGAGAGTATTTGATTACTTACTCGGGAAATTTTAATCATAACACAGGATATTATTTAATATTTTCATTATTATTTTCTTCAATAATTTTAATATTTTCATTATTATTTTCTTCAATAATTTCTTTATACTTTAAGATCGCTTCAAGGTACTTTTCTACAAGTTTCTTTCCCTTTTCAGTTATTACTATTACCTCTCTGGGCCTATCTTTAAAGAATTTAGTTTTTATTTCAATCAATCCATTATTCTCCAAAATTTTCAGATTAACAGATAAGGTGGATTTGTTTATCCCCAAGTTCTTTTGCAATTCGCTAAATGTTATTGTTTTTATTCCCGTTAAGGCCAGTAATATACCTACTCTAATGGGTGATGAAAATATCGGATCTGATAAAATCTCCATCAATTCTTTAAGGTTTTCCATAAGCCCTCACCATTGACACTACTCCTGAAAATATCCATATAGATGCGAAAATAAGCACTGAATATGGATAGATTATTTGAAGAATTAGGCCTACTGCAGATAATATTGCTAACCAGTCCTCAAGGCTAATCTTAAATTTAAGGTGAAAGAAAGTGTAAGATAGCCAGAGCTCTAAAATCCAAAACACTATAAAATCTCCACATATACCTAATATACCAAATATACCAATGTTGTAGAGGAAACCACACACTAT
>QEFD01000008.1 GCA_003086435.1 Acidianus hospitalis | reverse complement strand
AAGCTGCATGGTTGTTAGTATCATTTGCACTAGGTTATGTTTCCATAATTTACGCCCCAATACTATCTAGCTCTATTCAGATAACCGCTATAGAAACAATACTGTCTCTAGTGCAGATCGTATGGGGGTCAATATTATTAGGCATGTCTTATAAAAACGGATATTCCATTATAAAGGTGTAACTAATGGAGACGTATTACATAAGAATAAACGATGTTAATAACCTAACTGCGGGGGCGTCCTTTTTAGGCTCAGGAGGTGGAGGAGACCCCTATATTGGAGGATTAATGTTAAAAAGAGAGCTTAAAAGTAAAGGGGAATTAGAAATCATAAGAAGACCAAAATCTAGTAAAGCATTCGTTCTAGGAAGTGCAATGATGGGTGCACCAATAGTTATGATAGAGAAAATTCCTAGTAGTTCTGAGGCTAAGAAAGCTCTCGAAATGTATTCATATGTAATGGAAAATAAGACGATCGATTATATAACGCCTTTAGAGATTGGGGGTGTAAATTCAACTATACCGCTCATAACTTCAGCAAAGACAGGAATTCCGATAGTCGATGGAGACGGAATGGGAAGGGCATTTCCAGAGTTACAAATGACTACGTTTTACTTTTTCGGTGTGAGTCCTTCTCCTATGGTAATATTTGATGAAAGAGGAAATACTAGCGTGATACAAGGAATTGATGGATATTGGACAGAGAAAATTGCTAGGATAATAACAGTTAGATTTGGAGGAAGTGCATACATAGCGCTTTATGGTATGAATATGCAAGACTATTTTAAATGTGCCGTACTCGACACGTTAACGCTAGCCTTAGAAATAGGTGAACTGCTAAACGATAGAAAATTAGATCACGTTCTAGATAGGCTTAAGGCTGAAATCTTATTTAAAGGCAAAGTAATAGACGTGTATAGAAAGGTTGAAAAGGGATTTTCAAAAGGATATGTAGTAATAGAAGGAATAGAGAACTATTCTAATAAAACTTTACAAATAGACTTTCAAAATGAATTTCTGATTGCCAGAACCAATGACAACATTTTAGTTACTGTACCAGATTTAATAGTCGTACTCGACTTGTTTAATCAAAAGCCCATTACTACTGATAGACTAAAATACGGGCAAAAAGTTATTGTAATCGGAGTTCCTGCAAATGAAAAATTAAGGACCGAGGAGGCTCTAAAATATATAGGTCCGAAAGCTTTCGGATATAATATAGAATACATTCCTATAGATAAGAGGTTATGAAAATATGGGAATCAAAATAGGAATTGACATAGGTAGTACTCACACAGACGCCGTTGCCTTAGAGGGCAAGAGCCTAATAGCTGCAGATAAAGTAATGACTACCCCAGACTTAACTGAAGGTTTGATAAATGCTCTAAGGTCTATAATATCCAAATTAGGAGAAAGGAAAAACGAAATAACTTCATTAATGATAGGGACAACTCACGGGCTTAACGCATTACATCAAGCAAGAAACCTTAATAGAGTTGCTATAATTAGGATAGGTCTCCCTGCAGGAGAAGGAATACCACCTACGTTTGACTGGCCTGAGGCACTAGAAAGATACGTGACCTTTAAATTTATGGTTAAAGGAGGTCATGAGTACACTGGAGAAGAAATTACGGAGTTGGATACTAATAAAATAAGAGAAATTGCTGAAGAGATAAAAGACAAAGTTGATGCGGTAGCAGTAGTATCAATCTTTTCTATAGTTAACAGAGATCATGAAATACGAGCTATGGAGATACTTAGAGAAAAAGGAATTACTACTCCCATAATACTATCTCATGAAATAGGAGGTTTAGGTTTACTTGAAAGGGAAAATGCTACAATTCTTAACGCATTGATCTTGAACATTTTCAACAATCTTATAAGTAAACTAAAGAGCGTACTGAGTTCCATGGGACTGGAGAACGTTAAAATTTATTTTGCGCAAAACGATGGAACTGTGGCCTCAGAAGATTTTATAAGAAATTATCCAATTTTCACAGTAGCAGGCCCCGTATCTAATAGTATTAGAGGAGCATATTTACTAACCGGAATAAAGAATGCGATAGTTATGGACGTTGGAGGCACTACCACTAATGTAGGAGTTCTAAACAACGGGTACCCTAGGGAATCTTCAGTAGCAGTGGAAATAGTAGGTATAAGAACTAATTTCAGAATGCCAGATATTTATACTATAGCACTAGGTGGGGGCACTATAATTAACTGTAATAAAATAGGGCCAGAAAGCGTAGGCTATGCTCTATTTGATAAGGGAATTTCATGGGGTGGAAATATTCTAACTGCTACCGACGTTGCTATGGTTATAAAGAATTTTTCATTACCAAATGCAAACCCTAAGCTAGTCCTTGAAAAATACTCTGCCGAATACCTCAGTAAAGTTTACGAGAATATGAAAAGAATGTGGGAAGACGCAATAGATCTAATGAAAACTGAGAAAAGAGATGCGGAAGTTATAGCTGTAGGCGGTGGAAGTATAATGATTCCAGAAAAAATGATAGGTGCATCAGAAATCGTTGTACCGCAAAACGCTCAATATGCTAATGCAATAGGAGCAACTCTCACTAAAGTCGGTGCTACTGTGGAGAGGACCTTCTCCTATGAGACAATAAATAGGGAAATCGCAATAAAATCTTTAATAGATGAAGCAAAACAACTAGCAATAAGGGCAGGAGCTATTGAGAATACGGTAGAAGTAAGGGAAATAGAGGAATTGCAAATGCCTTATTTACCTGGTAATGCGGTAAAGGTTAAGGTGAAGGTAGTGGGAGAATTCTCTTGATCCCATTCATAACAATTTTTTGCATAATTTCATAACCTCCTATTTCCCTCCATTTTTTATTAACGGGAATTGTGGCAACTACTACTTTTAGTCCGTATTTCAAAGAATCGGAAGTAATTACGTTATGATGATTATAATCTAATAATGTTATTATCTCTGGGGATAATACTTCACACTTAGAATCTTTCATGAAGCATAAATATTCATTTTTAAATATTATCGTTGCAGTACTCCCCTTAAATTCTTCCAAACCTTCTAACGAGATAGAACCAATGTTGAAACCAGATATATTAAATTTCCTAACGTCAATTATCTTACCTTGAAAGACAATTCTGCCATTAGCATAACTTAGCATTTCGTCCAGACCTTCTTCTACTAACTTATTACCTATTTCGTAAGCTAAACTTACTGAACCCAATATAGCACCTTTCGCGTAATCTTCTCCATTTGTTGGATATATTGAAATATACCCCCTACCACCAAATCTAACTGTAATATCTCTGGCTATCTTTTCTGCATAATAATTATCAGCAGTACTTATTATTGCATAATTACCCCTTTCATCAGTTATAACCATCGGAGTAGCAGAGAACCCAGAAAAATGCATTGTAGTCATATATAATTCAGGGAAAGCCCTTCCCTCATAATCACCATCTATTACTGGAACCTTAGCAAATATAGACGCTATAAACGGTACTAGTGAATTTATACCACCAATTTCTATTGGGCTAATCTTAGTAAACCTCTTCCTCATAAACTTAGATAATATGAGCATGGAGTTATAATATTCATAACCAGCAGGTAGTTTTTCAATTCCTATTAACGGAGATCCCATTCCTCCAACGCCTACTATAAAATCATTATCGTCAATATCATCAGTTGTTTCTACATAGCTAAGATTATATTCCAATATTTTAGCTTTAAGAAGTTTATATCCCAAAAAAGGATTACCTCCTCCGCCAGAGCCTAATATTGCACTACCTATAGCGAGTTTGTATAAATCATTAATATAAAATCGCATAATATATTTTCAAAACTAACATTAATAAGCCTTAAACTTTCTCATTCATAATTAGCTTAAGTCTCATTTTCCTATTTAGTATCTCTATCAACCTAATATATCCTTGTTCTTATGTATTACAGTTACTAATCTATAATAATATTTAGATAAAGGTTATCGCGGTATAGCTCATGTTACTAAACTCATTACGTCCTTTGCAGCCAATACTAATCCCTTCCTATCTGGCTCATCCTTAGGTAGAGAATACTCTTCATTCTCTTTCTCAATAAATCCCATGTTCACTAACCTATTTAAAATCTCGTAAATTCTTGGCTCAGGTACATTACCTAGTATTGAGCTAACAACCTTTGTTACATCGGCAACACTTCCTTTTCCTCCAAGCCTATCAAGAGCAAGTATTGCTGCTGAATACCTCTCGGGGGATTGAGTTCCTAAAATGAAGTCCTTTACTTCCTTCCTCACCTCCTCTACGGCCATCTTCTCTATATCGTCCACATTTACTTGTTTTTCACCATGCCTAATTCTGAAAGAATATTCAGAACCGAAAAAGGTTAACCAGCCCGGAATTCCGTCAAACCTCCTCAATGCGTCGTTTATTACATCTTTCTGCACTGTAACGCCTTCTTCTGCGAATCCCTTAAGCAGGAAATCCCTAGAAAGCTGTTCATTAAACCTCTCTATCTTTATTCTCCTTATGAACCTTCCAAAGAAGGGTTTTTCGTATTCAAGATCTTTTAGCATGTTTTCCAGTATACCTACACTACTCCCCGTAAATATAACAGTAGTATTCTTACAATAATCATAAATATCGTGAAACACTGAGG
>QEFD01000007.1 GCA_003086435.1 Acidianus hospitalis | reverse complement strand
AATATGATTATTTCATAGTAGATAATGTTCAAGGGATTTCGGCTAAGAGTCCTTTAGTTATACATGAACTAGAAGTTTTCTATTCTACAATACCTAATGTAAAGAACCTCAGGATCTATGTTTCTAACTACTCAATTAATTCAATTGCATCAACAATAAAATACGCTAAGAGTATCGAAAAAGAAATAAAATATGAGGGGTTTCCTTTAGCTTTCATAGTTAACCTAGTTCCAGATAATTTAGATGATTTAGAGAATGCAAAGAATTACGCAGAGAAAGGCAGGCAGGAGATAGGCTGTAAATTCTCCGTAGTTATCCCTATCTATTCAGAATTATTAGGATTTTCAAGGCCGGTTAGTGAAATGCCAGAAATTAAGGAAATCAATTGGGCAATAAGCTACTTTTAGAAGATTTCAAAACCAGCCCTATTATTAATTCTGCAACATACGATCTAAGTCAAATATTGGTTAATGAAAATTCAATTCTTATAATGGGACCAGTAGGTTCTGGTAAACTAGAACTAATATTAAAATTAATAAACCTAGCAAAAAATGATAGAAAAATTGTAATAGTTTCCACTAACTATAGACTAGAGAGCTTTTTGAAAGATAATAAATTCGTGGATTTTTTACCTATACATATTTCACAAAAATACGTTGAGGATAGGTTTAACGTAAGGAATATTGGAGAAATAATTAAGATTAGCAAAAAACTGAGTACGGAAATAATTAAGGAAATAAAAAATATAGATAAAGTTGTGATTATAATTTATAGAGCCAACGATTTATCGCCTGCGTCTAATTGCTGTGATATAACCGCAGCAAAGCAAGAATTCTGGTCTTCTCTAATAAATACTATAAAATTCAAGAAAAATACTAATTTAATCTTGATATGTGACAAAATAGGACAAGAATGCGATGTCTTATCATCAGTTGTTGATGTCGTAGCTGAGACAGATATTAATGGAAAATATAAAATAGAGAGGAATATCGTATGAGGATACTCAATATAATTTACGCTGTTATTCCACTACTCTTATCTTCCATATTCACATATCTGACTTATGCTTCAATATTTACATTATGGCTAGCTTTTGGAGTATGGCTATCAATGATAGTAGGATTCTTTATTTTTATTGATTTTTATAGACTTTCAAGAAAATCAACTAATTACGAAATAAATTATACTACAAATACTAAAAAATATAAAATAGCATCTTTCGTAACGTCTTTTAACGAAAAACCGGAAATTGTGGAAGGAACATTAATTTCAGTTAAGCTAGCTACAAAGGACTACGGCGACGTTTACTTGTTAGACGATTCAACTGATCAAAAGATCGCTGAAGAGCTAAAAGCGTTTTGCGAAAAGTATGGTATAATATACCTTCATAGAAAGGATAGAAAAGGCTTTAAGGCTGGTGCCATTAACGAGGCATTGAGAAAAGTAGGAGATAATTACGATTTAGTTGCAATATTTGACGCAGATCAGAGACCTACTGAGAATTTCTTTGAACAAGTTTTACCATATTTCTCAGATCCTAAAGTAGCACTTGTACAAGTGCCTCAAAACTATTCTGAAACCTACTCTGGAATAGCCAAGGCATCAAAATATCAACAAGAACCGTTTTTAAGAATAATAATGAGAGGAAGAACTTTCTCTTCCGCGTTTTCTTTAGGTTCTGGTTCCGTATTTAGAATAAGTGCACTGAAAGAGGTTGGCTATATGGACGAATCGAGCATAACAGAGGACGCTGCGACTTCAATAAAACTACACGAAAAAGGTTACACTTCAGTTTACGTTGATTCACAGCTAATTTGGTACGGAGAACCTCCTGAAGATATAAACGCTTATTTAACACAGCAATCGAGGTGGGCTTTTGGATATTTTCAACTTACTTGGAAGATACTGAAGAGTAATTTAAATTTCTCTCAATTTGTTGACTATTTTTCAGGGAGTTTATATTGGGTTAAGGAAGGTCCGCTTACGATAGCCGAATTTTTAGCCCCAGTATTTTTCCTCTTGTTCAAGTTACCAATAATAATTTTAAATCCTTTAAATTATATCCTTGCTTACATCCCTTATCTTCTTGTTTCAATAGCACTATTTATTTACGCAATAAAAGGAAAGGGAGAGTATGGAATAAAAGGGTTTTATTACCATCAATCGGTAGAATATCTTGAATTTTTATCAATAACTTTAGCTTTCTTTTCTTGGATAATAGGCAAAAAGAGGCCGTTGTCAACAGTTTTCGATAAACCGTGAAGTTTATATACTTTGTATGTGAGT
>QEFD01000006.1 GCA_003086435.1 Acidianus hospitalis | reverse complement strand
TGGTTAATGAAGGACTCCGGAATATGGGAAGATAGAGGAGAACCTAGGCATTATACTCATTCTAAGATAATGATGTGGGTTGCGTTAGATAGGGCAGGAAAGCTGGCAGAATACATAGGCAAAGAAGATAGGTGGAAGGAAAGTAAAGAGAAAATCAGAAAATGGGTTTTAGAGAACTGCGTTTCTAACGGTTACCTTACAAGGTTTGCGGGTAGCGAAGATATAGATTCATCAATACTTTCTGCACCTCTTTACGGCTTCATAAGCGAAAAGGATGAATTGTTCCTAAACACACTTTCCAAAATAGAGAAAGAACTGAAGGTAGGGAATTTTGTAAAAAGATATAAGAGCGACTTTATGGGAGAGGCAAAGCATCCGTTCCTTTTAACTACTTTATGGCTTGCGAGAGTCTACGTAAGGCTAGGAAGGATTGAGGAAGCTAAGGAAATAATATCTGGCATTGAGCAAATTGCGGGAAGCCTTCATTTAGTTGGAGAGCACGTTGACGTAGAAAAGAAGGAATTTACTGGTAATTTCCCTCAAGTTTTTGTTCACGCTGAAATCGTTAACTTAATTAAGGAAATAGAAGGAGTAACTTGAAGGGATTGTTGTGCTCTTTTTTAAGACGAGTTAATGTCTATGTAGTCATTTCTAGGTTTAAGAAACTTTAACTCGTCTTACATCATGGCTTTCTTCTTTTTTAATCCTCCATCTTCGAGTAATACTAAAAAGCATAAGATTTACTTATGAATATTCTCTATTATACCAAGTAATATTTTTTAGGTAGAATCACATCTTGGGCCCAGGGTGCTTTTATTGTGTAAAAAGCCCTTCTTTCTCTTCATAAAAAGTTATACATAGTCAAACATTTACCCGAGGTACTCTGGACTCTCGAAGCTAAATAATAAATTTTAGAGGATGACATATTTTCTCTATGACTAAAACTAATAAGAGTTATAGCAACCAGGTGATACATAATATAGCTCTTTATTATACGGCATACATTCTTTCTCGATATGGATGGAATGTGCGGATTACTTCTAGAAACACAAGAGGCGTTGATATTGTAATATATAGTCAGGATAAAACGAAAATGCATACTATTCAAGTTAAGGGACTATTTAAACGAAATCCGGTTCCCTTCGGGTCGAATTTGAATAATCTAATTGCAGAATTTTATGTTATAGTTTTGTTGAATGAACTTAAGAGTGAACCGTGTGCTTTTGTACTTAAGAAAGAGAATATAAAATTAGTAGAGAGGGATAAGAATGGAAAAGTAAGCTATTGGCTTACCGATATGAAGTTTTTATCAGAATTTAAGGATAAATGGGATATTATAGGTTATGGAAATAAATAAATTTTTATAGTAATCTTTATTTTTAGAATATTTCTTGATTAGATTCGAGCAGACTTTATCATTTGTACAGTTCACAAATTGCATAGGTAATGTATTCTTAACATGTTAAGCACTGCCTCAACTATGTCACCGCTAGGGATTTTAACCTTTTTAGTAATGTCGATTCTAACGAAATAATCCCTAAACTCGTTTTCAGTTTCCTCAAAATACATCATGTAATTACTTATGTGCTATATTAATATAGTTTAATATATAGTGATATATAGAATTTTAATAAAATAGAGATAATCTTTATAAACAACTATTAAAAATGCAAGACAATGAAACCTTTCCACTTTTTAGACAATTTAAAATGGAATACTTTCATGACTAAAAATACAATAATTACTGGAATGGGAGTTTTTACCGTAGGCTATGAAGGAACAGCAATATCTTTAACCCTCTTAATTACGTTATCTTCACTTCACGTTAGTAGTAGTGAAAAACCTCTATTTGAAGGCCTTTTAATTTCGACTGGATATATTGGTATGGTAATAGGAGGCTTAATATTTGGCATATTATCTAACAAAGGTCGGAAGAAATATTATGGAATAGATGTTCTCCTTATGGGAATAGGATCTGTTCTTCAATTTTTTGTTAATAATTCCTATGAACTTTTGTTATTAAGAACAATAATAGGAATAGGCGTAGGTGCAGATTTTGTACTTTCACCAGTAATTATAGCAGAAAATTCTAATGCATTAGATAGAGGAAAGGCAATTGCAATAGGAAGAGTGATAATGATAACTCTTGGTGATATTGCTGCATCTTTAGTTTTTCTTTCTCTACTTTTGTCACACGTCTCTACATGCTTGTTATGGAGAATAACCTTATCCTTAGGAGTTATACCTGCGTTAAGCGTATTTTATTTTAGAAGAAGATTGCCGGATACCGTAAGGTATATAGGTAGAATAAAAGGGGATATAAACGAGCTTAAGAATGCTGTAATTAAGATAACTGGAAGAAATGAAGTAAATGTAAACGTAACAATAGATAGGACTCCTGCATTCGTATATTTTAGAAGGAACTGGAAGTTCTTCTTAACTTCTGCACTTCTTTGGGCACTACTAGATCTTAATATAGGCATAAAGGAATTCGGTCCAACTTTAATAGCTAGGCAAATAGGAATTACAGACCCCGCAGTATATAAGATAATTACAGATTTAGCGTTTGCCTTGCCTGGAGCATTTTTAGGTATAATATTAATTGACAGAAGCAGGAAAATCACTCAGTCAATTTCTTTAATTTCACTAATTATAGTATTAACATCTTTTGTGGCATTAAGAGGAATTTTACCAGACATGTTTCTATTTCTTATAATCTCTAGTTACTATTTTGTTTATAATATTGGTGCTCATCCTATTATAGGTACTGGATTGCCTGCTATAGAACTATCACCTACCAAGGTTAGGAGTTTCGTTCAGGGAATAGTTGTAGCAACTGCAAAATCTGGAGGAGCAATAGGTACTTTATTATTTCCAATATTGTTCCACAAATACGGGCTTATAGGTGCTTTATTGCCATCAATAGCCATATATCTTATTATGCTAGCCCTATTCACATTAGTGCTACCAGAAACAGGCAGAAAGTCTCTTGAAGAGACGTCAAGAGAAATAGAAAGTGAAGAGAAAATAAAGTAAAGGAAGAAACAAGAAAAGATTACATATCATATATTGATAATGTAAAACACATTAACCTACACTTTTACTTGTATAAACCTCTTCCACAGCTTTCTTAGCCTCTTCATTAAGCCCGGAAAAATATACGTGGAAAAAACCCGTATCAAGCAGAATTTTCCCTCTCAACTTCTTCTTTCCTCAGCTTTTCCAACTCCTTTACAGCAGAATCTCCCATCTCTTTATCTATGACGTAAGCGTCTAAAAGGGTTAATTTACGTTTTAAAATAATCTTATCACCCTCAACTTCCAACTCTATAACAGAACCCTCTTTAATATTAAGCCTCCTTCTAACCTCAGCGGGGATAACTATAATCCCTTTCTTGTGAACTTTTACCTCCATAAGAGATATTTCTCGTTTAACGATTATTAAAGTCTAACTTATGATAGAGTTAAACTATAAGGCTAGTTTAACCTAATTATAGAATCCCTCGGGAAAGGAAGAGCAATACCTTAAGACCATTAAACCTGGTGCTAGTATTCTTACCCTTACTAACTAATTTCGATGTGTTTCATAAGTCTTTCTTTTGCAGAAATCATCTCAGCCTAAAGTTCTAACGATCTCCTCTAAAATTTTCTCCTTTAATAAATCCCTATTTTCCTCAGTAACTATGTAAGTTTTACCGTCAACATTAAGTTTTACGTTCCTGTGCACTACAGCAATTAAAGGTTTCTCTAGCTTTAGCACTTCGTCTATTAAGCTTTTTATTGAAGGCATAGACAATTCCATGGGGCCTATTTCGTCTATAGCTATAACCTGAGCTTTAGGTAGAGAATCCTTAACGTCATTAACTACCTCTTCGGCCTCGTCTTGCACGGCATATTTTCCTACCTTAATTTTGCCTTCTCCAACTTTGGCTAACCATCTTTCCTTCCCTGTAGGGATGCTGACTATCTTAAATCCTATCCTCCTTCCTCCTTCCCTTACTTCCGGACAATAAAATCCTACAACCGTGTAGTTCCTTTTAATTAATTCTTTTACTACGTACATTAGAATGGTCGTCTTTCCAACTCCAGGTTTTCCGGTTATGAAAACTCTCATGATTAAATTAAAGGAATAAAGTTTAAGATTATTTGCTTCGACTATTTTATATGAAGATCCAAGAAATAGAGCCGATTGTACTAACTTCTAAAGAAAAAGGAGGAGCAACCTGGGCTTCAACAATGATTTTAGTTAAAGTGACTACTTCTAACGGTGCAGTAGGCTACGGAGAAGCTGTTCCTACGCTGAGGGTAATTTCAGTATATAATGCGATAAAACAAGTTTCAAAGGCATTTATAGGAAAAGAAGTCGAGGAAGTTGAGAAAAATTACCACGAATGGTATAAACAAGATTTTTACTTGGCTAGGTCTTTTGAATCCGCAACGGCAGTTTCTGCAATAGATATTGCCTCATGGGACATTTTAGGTAAAGAGTTGGGCTCTCCTATTTACAAGTTTTTAGGAGGAAAATTTAGAGACAAAGTTTTAGTTTACGCTAATGGCTGGTATTCAGATTGCGTTACCCCAGAGGACTTTGCAAACAAAGCAAAGGATGTTGTAAAAAGGGGTTACAAAGGCCTAAAGTTTGATCCCTTTGGCCAATATTACGATTGGATAGACGAGAAAGGACTAAGGGAAGCGGAGGAAAGAGTTAAGGCTGTAAGGGAAGCTGTAGGGGACGAAGTTTACATCATGATAGAACACCACGGTAGGTTTAACGCTAATTCTGCAATAAAAATTGCCCACGTTCTGGAAAAATACAATCCCCTCTTCATGGAAGAGCCTGTTCACCACGAGGACATTGAGGGTTATAAAAAATACCGCTCATCAACTAAGGTTACAGTAGCTTTGGGTGAGAGGTTAATAAGCCTAAAGGAGGCCATGTTCTACATAGATAATAGGTTAGCCGACGTTTTACAGCCAGATATTACAAACATTGGTGGAGTTACAATTGCAAGGAAAGTAGTTACTTTAGCTGAGGCGAATGACGTAGAAATTGCCTTCCACAACGCTTTTGGTTCTATACAGAACGCTGTCTCTATTCAGCTAAGTGCGGTTATTCCTAACCTCTTAATCTTGGAGAACTTTTACGATTGGTTCCCTCAATGGAAGAGGGACTTAGTTTATAACGGAACACCGGTGGAAGACGGTTACGTGAAAGTTCCTGAAAAGCCCGGTATAGGAGTTGACGTTAACGAGAAGCTCTTGGAAGAACTTAAGGCAGAACCAATTCCTTTAGAAGTTGGAGAAGAACCGGTTTGGGTAGTTAAAAGCACTTGGAGGGGATACTGATGGTGGAGATTATAGTTCCTATTCTAACTCCTTTCAATGAAAAAGGAGAAATTGACGGAGAGAAAGTTAAGACTCACGTGCAGAACTTGTTAAGGAAAGGAGTTGACATAATTTTCGTTAACGGTACAACTGATGTAGGTCCTGCGTTATCTAAAGATGAGAAGAGGAAAATGTTGGACTACGTTCTCGACGTAACTAATAAGGTAATATTCCAAGTAGGTTCCCTTAACATGAAGGAAGTTTTGGAGTTAGTAAATTATGCTAATGAGAGGGACATGATTGCAGTTGCCTCTTATCCTCCTTACTATTTCTCAATTCCAAAGGATTTCATAATGAAGTACTTCAAGGAAATATGTGAAGCGAGCAAGCATCCAGTTTACCTTTACAACTATCCCGGGGCGACCGGTAAAGACGTTGATGTAAACCTTGTTAAGGAAATAGGCTGTATAAAAGGCGTTAAGGATACAAATCCGGATTTTGCTCATACAATAAGATACAAGGAATTAGGAATAAAGACGTATAACGGTTTAGAAAATCTCGCAATTGCTTCACTTAGCATTCTAGACGGTACAGTAGTAGGTGCAGGGAATTACATGCCAGAATTATTCTCTCAACTGAGAGAATACATAAAGGCTGGAGACATGAGAAAAGCACTGGATTTACAATTAAAGATAGACGAAATTGACGGAACTACGATTCCCTACGGTAAGATCTCGTCAATGTACTACCTAGTGAAAGAACTTCAGGGCTATGACGTTGGAGTACCTAGACCTCCAATGTACCCATTAGAGGAAAATAAAGTGAAAGAGTTGGTAGAAAAAGTTAGAAAAATATGGAATAAATAAAATATTTTCTATCTTATATAATATAATTTTAATTATCTTTTCGCTTTCCATTTTAAAAAGGGTTATTCGTAATTCTACTCCTATTTAGCAATGCGTGCCTTGGCGATTTAAAGTTTAGCGAAAATGGAAAAGTTATCATAGATAATTATGCTTGTAATTATTACAAAGAAAGGGGTTAAGGGGGCGGAAAGCCTCGCCAGATGGATAGCCCTCTTATATTTAAATACTTCTTTGCCAAAATTTC
>QEFD01000005.1 GCA_003086435.1 Acidianus hospitalis | reverse complement strand
AAGGGCTGAGGATTGGATACAAATTCATGAAAATTCAATGAAGCCCAAACCCCTATAGAAAATTGTAGTTCTTTAGAAATAGGGTAAGTTAAATCCACAATTTTATTACCTTTTTCAGAAACCTTATACTTAGCCTCAGCATAGAAAGTCACACTCATTATTGGTGAGTCCAAATCATGATACCACTCACTACCTTTTCCTCCTTTGTATACCCTTATCTTCTTTATTAACCCCATTTTAAATAGTGTATCCAAATAAGAAGAAGCCTTTGACGGATTAATATCCATTCCTGCCTGCAACTTAGCAGATATCATTGAAGAATTCCACATCCCTCCTGCAACTTCTAATAAAATAGCCTCATAAGTTTGCGTCAGTTTCCTATCTTCTTCCTGAAAGATTTCTCCTATTAATCCTTTTGTAATATAATAGAAGGATTGAGGATTCCTCTCCACGTCACTCCAATCTGAGGCGTGTTCAATTATCCAAGGGTCTCTAAACAGTAGCGCTTTATAAGGGTGTTTAACGCTAGCAAGTGCGTCACTGAACTTTATTATTCCCATTTTGTAAGGTATTACATAGCCTAAAAGAGGGCTATTCCTATCAACAACTTTACTAAGTACTCCTAAAGAACTAGCTAAAAGTATTAATGTACCGTTAGGATAAGCAGTGGCTAATAAATCTAGATATTTATCTGGAAGCCTCTGGAATTCATCTAGTATTATTTTCTTTCCTTCCTTGAGTAATGATATAATCTTATTTATGCCGTCATCTAATGGAATTTCGTCGTTTTCATGAATAATGTTCAAAGTTCTTGATATTAAATAATAATCATCGTACTCTAAACACCTCGTTGCTAGATAAGTTTTACCTACTTTTCTCCTCCCATAGATTAACCTACATCCTTTCAAGTTTCTTATCTCTTCGCATTCTCTTCTTTCTATTTCAAACATATATTCACGAATATATATTCGGGAATATAAGAATATATAGTTAAAAGACGCAAGCAGTTTGAAGAAGGAGAGATAAAATTGTCTTCCTATTTAGTAGAAAATTACAAGTTCTTCCATTATTTTTGGCTAAGGCCCTCAAAGCACAACGCACGTTAGTCGAATTTTCGTATTGAACTAGTTGTGTTCAACTACATTGTTAATTTAATTTTTTATCAGATAAATTGATAAAATTACGTTAAGTCTAATGTAAGATTTTCATAAAACCCTCAGTTAATAAATAATTTTTGGGAAAGAGATACTAATAAGATAGGTCTTTTAACTACGCTAGACTAAGCGTCGTTCATAAAAAGAATTAGTCGTGAAATATCCTTGCGTGGATTATTGCAGGAATTCCGCTCTTCACTTTCTCTTTTCCTCTCATTAATGCATCCTCAACTTCGTTGGGCCTTTCTACATACTCGTAATATCCTCCTATGCTTTCTATCGTTTTAGGCAAATCATCTATGTCAATTTCTGCCCCAGGGTAATTGTCAAATTTCTCCTCAGGATAAACTTCCTTTACTGCTCTCTCTACTGCCTTCCAACTCTTATTATCAAAAATGACTACGAGCACTGGGAATTTTTTGGCTACATAATAAAAAGCTGTTGGAACTCCGAAAATGAAAGAACCATCACCTACAGTTATTACAACGTCTTTTCCAGTTGCCATCTTATAACCTACTCCTGCACCTAAAGCCCAACCTAAATGGCCCATTGCAGGGTCTCCGAAGTACGAATTGAAAGAGTTAAATTCTCCATACTTAGGATTCAAATCGTACTCATTAAATACAGTCAATTTCAATTTTCCAATTTCATATGATAAATAGTCAGGATGAATTTGTTTCAAATTAGCCAGCTTATTTATTCTTTCCTTCTTTTCCTCTCTTTGTCTTTCTATCGTCTCTTCTAGGTCTTTTTCTGGTTTTCTCTCTATCCTTAGTTTACTAAAGAATTCGTCGACTGAGGATTGAATGCACAAATCACAGGGAAATTCATAATAAGGAATATAAGAGTATGAAGGTTCAACGTCAACTTTTATTATTTTAGCATCAACGTCAGTAAAACGCGGAATCCAAGGTACCTCCGTTTCAACTTCTATTATTAAGTCAGCCTCCTTTAAGTTAAAACGGTCTATGGCCATCTTACCGTTTGAGGGATAATTAACCCTTTCCCCAACGTAATTTAAGACCGGAATTTTTGCTGAGTCGGCAAAATCTTTGAGAGAATTAAACCAGCTTTCCTTTCTTCCTGCTCTCCAAGTTATGATTACGGGGTTTGAAGCCTTCAATACCATTTCCTTTGCCCTTTCTACTAAACTTTCCGGAACTCCAGGATAGAAAGGTTCCATTTTTACTTCTTTCTCTTCAACTTTTGCTATGCTAACCTCCCTAGGTATTGCTAAATAGACCGGGCCTTGAGGCTCACTTAATGCTATTTGTATTGCCCTAGATATCGCTGCAGGTACTTGAGAAGGATCCCTTATCTCAAACTTCCATTTTACGTATTTTACAAGCTCTTCTTGGTCTGCATCCTGAGTCCAGTGAATCCTTAAAGTCCTGCTTGCAGTACTCCCTTTATCAGTATAAGGACTTTTACCTGCAATAACTAACAAAGGTATCCTTGAAGTGTAAGCGTTAGCTATTATTCCTAGACTATTTAATGTCCCAGGGACTGTATGAACCATTAGAACACCTAGCTTACCTCCTAAAGAATAACCTATTGCAGTGCTTGCGGCAGTTATTTCGTGCGGGACTACTACAAATTCAGGATTTTTTAACTTAAGCTCGGCCTTGATGAATGCAGGATAATCGGTTCCAGAAACTATGAAGACCTTGTCAGTGTATTTTGAAATTTCCCTAAGTATAAACTCTGCAACGTCCATGTGTATTAAGTAGTTGGATCATTAAATAAAGATAGTGAACGTGAATTTCTTGTCAAAAAGAAAGAGAGACGGGGAAAAGAATGCGTCTCTTATAAAGTTGATTATCGCATAAAGTCTAGAGTTA
>QEFD01000004.1 GCA_003086435.1 Acidianus hospitalis | reverse complement strand
AATGAGAGTCATTTCAATGTTTGATGATAGCGTGATTAAAGCTATTCTCTCTTTATCGGAGAAAACGTCCATAGCTAATGATTGCCTCATAGGTATCGTTACAGTATAAGTTACTCCCCTAGCTAGGAATAAGATCGATGCTATAAGAAATGTTGGAGAGAAAGGTATTAAAAGTAAGAAAAGTGAAGATAGACCTCTAAGTGTCGAGATACTTTTAACTCTTCCTATTATCTTTTCTATCCTATCTGCAAATAAGAAAGAAATTCCTACTAAGCCATAGGAAATTGAATACAAGTAGCTTATTTCACTTTCCGTAGCATTAAAGTTAAGTTTAAACCAAAGAGGTATTAAAGGCATAACCATTCCTAAGCCTATACTACCTAAGCCACCTGCTATAGAAATTTTAGAAATTGAGGAGAAAGAAGCTTTTGGTATGCTTATTTTTCCTGTTCCGCTATCCTTATCTATTAGGTAAACAAAGAAGATAGAGAATAATGAAATTATAAAACCTAGCGTAAAAAGTAATGAGTAAGAAATTGAAGGAGGATACACAGTGGTTATTAAATCCGATATTAACCCGCCTGTAAAAGCAGAAATTGTCGCTGCTGCGAAATTTATGGAATATAATTTAGTCCTCTCTTCTGGCCTCGAATAATCAGCAATTAAAGCAGTTTGCAATGGATTAAAAGGGCCTCCTCCTGCTCCTCCTCCAATACCGCCTCCTGAAGCAGTACCTACTCCTAAAACTGAAGTTAGAAATACTATTAATGGAATTTTTATAAATGCAAAAATGAATAAATTTAAGGAAAAGAGAATGCTCAAAAGTAGTAAAATATTCCTCTTACCGTAGGCATCTCCAAGAAAACCTGAAAGGACCAAGAGGAAAGACATTGAGATTGTGGCTATAAGAAAATAAATTCCTATGAGAAAAGTAGGAATACCTAGTTTATGCAAATATAAAGGGACAAGAAAGGACATATATCCCAAAGGAAGACTTCTGAATATCCTTGATAAAACGATATATCTTATGTTTGCTTCCATAGTTAACTTATTTACCCTATCTTTTCTTTTATATTTTACGTAAGCTATATAGTTTATATAGTAGTTATCCTATATTTTCTATCCATTGGAAATAGTAAGGTTCTTTAAATTTCATTAGACCCGATACCTCTGAAAAAATTTTAAAATAAGCATAATTAACAATCCTTAATGTACGAATTTACCTCACAATTAAGTTACATCGTAATTTTTATATTAATGGTATTAGAAGGAATGAGTTTACCTATTCCGAGCGAAATTATTATGCCTTTAGTCGGTTATTATTCTTTTAAAGGATATATAAATATCGAGATTGGAATAATTTCTGGTACAATAGGCAGTTTGGTAGGTTCTTTAATTGATTATTTTATTGCAGAGAAGCTTGGAATTCCATTCTTATCTAAATATGGAAAAATCTTTGGAATAGGCGATAACAAACTTAACATGCTCGGCACGTGGTTCGATAAATATGGAATTTTTGCAGTATTTGGCTTTAGATTTATTCCTTTATTTAGAGCGTTAATTTCCTTCCCTGCAGGTCTAGCAAGAATGAAAATAGTGAAATTCATCTTAGCAACTTTTTCTGGACATATAATATGGAATACAGCTCTAGCACTCATTGGATACGAATTTGCTACACAATGGGAAATGATCATTAATCAGATAGAAAAACTAGGTTATATAATTGCTGGCATAATAATCCTGACAATAGTAGTATATATAATAGCTATATTTATAAAAAGGAGAAGAAACTTAAGATGATTGTTTTTCAACTTGTAAGGGAGCACCGCAGTTAGAACAGAATTTAGCACCAGGAGAATTTATTGTACCGCATTTAGGACATTTTACGGGAGTCTGCGGAGCACCACAGAACGGACAGAATTTTGAACCTTCAGGAATTTCTTCCCCACACTTCCAGCATTTGACCATTTTTTGCTGTACTGTACGCTGAGGAGTGGGCTGCACAGTGGTTTGCTGAGTAGTAGGTTGCACAGGGTTCTGAGGAGCTGCTTGCTGAGGAGGATAATATTGCTGGCCATACTGTTGGGGGGGATATTGTTGTGGATATCCTTGTTGACCATATGGTTGTTGACCGTAAGGCTGTGGATATCCTGGCTGACCTACTGGATATCCAGGAGGCGGAGGTGCAGTAGTTACTAACATCATTATAGTATTCATTAATTGTTCTTCGTTGGCATAGTCTTGGTATAAATGATATAAATCGAGAGCAGTTGCTCCTCCTCCTGCTAATTCTACTAACTTACTATGAAGTACATCATCTCCTAACAAGTAAGTTCCACCTGCAGTAGCTGCTACTGTTAATAAATCTTGCATTAGGTTAGTTATCCCTGTCTCCACCATTACGAAACCTTGGCCTTCGCATATTCTTATTGTATATGCCTTATTACCTGCAGTTAAATCTCCCAACAAGCTCGTGTGTTGAGCTTGTATTACTGCCATGTTTTGTCCAACCATTGGATAAGCTTGAAATCCCTGGCCCATTAAGTACATTACTGCTTGTTGCGCTACATATTGTAAATCTATCGGATGATTTATTGGTATCATCATTTGTTTTCCTCCTAAGCCTACAGACTGGGCGCACATCATAAAGGCAAAATTAGAATTTTGTTGATAGTATGGAGAACCGTATGGTTGAGACGTGGGATAGCTACCTTGATATCCCCCTTGCGGATAATATGGATTTCCGTAAGGATAACTCATATGCTTATCTTTCTTGAACTAGTATTTAAGAATAGTTGAAATAAAATATGGCGAGATTAATGTAATGAAGTGATTCTTTTTGTCGGTTTAGTTAACTTCTTTCCTTCAAGCCTTGATATCAATATTCCTAAAAACATAACTCCTATTCCTTCTATCATTCCTGGCGTTATATCTACTCCTCTAATTTCGTCTACTGCCGTACTTAAAGCGGGTATTGAAAAACTGAGTACTGTGACTTTTGATACTCTTTCAGTTTTTAGCATTGAATTCCATAAATAAAAGGAAATTCCTCCACCAAGAACTGAAACATAAAATAAGTCGAATAGGAAGTTTAGAGAAAATCTAAAGTGAAATTGGATTGGAGATAAAGCAAAGAAAATTAAAGATCCTATTAAAAGTTGCACAGTGTTAACTGAGGTTGCGTCAAAACCTTTTAATTTTCTAAAATATACTGTGAATAATGCCCAAAAAACTGCATTAATTAACGTAAGCGATATTCCCAATAGAGAAAAGTAAAGTCCTAGATTGAGGGAATAAATTATTACGCCTAAGAAACCTATAAATATGCCTAGAGCTTCCATCGAAGTAGTCTTCTCCTTTAAAATTAATGAAGATAAAGGTATTGCTAAAAGAGGCATAGTATAACTTAATACTGCAGATTCTGAAGGTTCAACGTAAAGGAGGCCATAAGCCCAGAAGGATGTACTAAGCGTAGTAAATATTGCAAGAAGTAGGATATCTTTATTTATAATAAGTTTCTTAGCAAATGGGAGTAAGATAACTCCCCCTATTAAAAAACGTAATGCCATAAAGAACATTGGAGAGACGTAACATAAGCCGTCTTTAACAAACGTGTAAATTAATGAATTAATTAATACATAAGGTATAATATAATATAACTTTACCACAAGTTAAAGCCATACTATTCAATTATATAATTATCTGATCTAAACACAAAACTTTAAATGCTTTTTAACGCCGTAGTTGAATTTTATAATAATGAGATTAGAATAGAAATTTATTTTACTATAGAAATAATGAAAATAGTCATAAAAATCTCACTAACCTATATTATACGAATTAGATATAAAATCCAATAAAACAGTTAAAAATTAAAAAGAAGGAAGAAAAAAT
>QEFD01000003.1 GCA_003086435.1 Acidianus hospitalis | reverse complement strand
AACCGTAAGTTAGGAGGAATAGCTTACTCTCCAAGTTTTCAGAGATCAGTACTCCTAAAACTCCTAAAATTATTCCTAAAATTGCCGAGGCCATAGGAAAAGACATCAAATATCCCGGTCTTTCTCCTTTCTCTGCGTACTCATAACTAAGTACTAGTGAACTTCCTCCGTCACCTCCTAAGCCCATTCCTTGCATAAACCTAAGAATCGCTATGAAAAGTACAGCTAAAACTCCTATAGGAGGCATTAAAGCAACTAAAAGCATTGTTATGCCAGAAAGGAAAAGGCTCCAGAACATTGAGAATTTTCTACCTAATTTATCACCGAAATGACCAAAGATTACCCCTCCCGCTGGCCTGCCTATTAATATTGTAGCATATGCAAGAATTGAAAAAGCTATTGCGCTGCTAGATGCATTCTTAAAGAATACATATGGCCATATTGCCGTAGAGATTATCCCTATTGAGAAGAAATCATACGCTTCTATTATTAAGCCTATAGTAGATAAAATAACTACTACTCTTATAAATTTTGAAGGAATTTTTATATCTTTCATAAGATTAGCTCATTAAACTTCTATATAAACTTGTCTTTCAAAATTTTAATAATGTACATAGAGGATTTTTGACAAATTTATAAAAATTAAGTAATAAGAGATCCAACTTAATAAATGTATACAGTAATTGCGATTAAGTTATTTGATAAATTACATAACAAAATTCTTGATAATTATTTTCCAATATTTGAATGAGCAATATAACCTTATTTTTCAACATTTAATGAAATTTTAACTGCTATAGTTTTCCTTATGAAAATCTTAAACATGATATGCATAACAAAGTAGTCCGTTTTCTTATCGAAGGATGAATTAATAGTACTATAATAGACCGGTAACGCTAGTGAGTAAAGCAGGTATCATCACTTGCGTAATTAGTGTAGACTATGCTCGATTTTCAAGGAAAAGTTTTTATTCCGAAGCTCCCTGGCTCGATGAGACTAAAGGAGGAGCAACTAATTACATCATTTAAGGGACCAGACGTAATGGATGAAAGATACCTATTCAAGCAGGGAGAGCTTTGGCGCTCTAGACTGCTCACCAAACGAGTCTTGAATCGACAGTGGGAACGATAAGTCCTTCCAAGGCAAGGAGACGTCAACTTGTAAATGACAATTTATCTATCTTTTTAGATACATAAATGAAAGTCGATTTTAAATGGAGAATTCTACACTTTCAAATATATTTGGAAAAGCTCAATTCAATACTCGTTATGTATAATTTGCTACATACACGTTTGGAGGTAGTTGATAATAATTTCCACAAATACAATATTCGTCTGTTTGATTCGAATAGTAGAGTAATAAGCGAGAACCACTATAAAGATTGCGTAAGCTAAGCGTTACTGAAGATATTTGAACTGTACTGCACTTCCATCCAACTGCAATATTGATTGTACTAAAATAAGGAATTAGAGGTGCAAGGTCAGGATAAAATGCTGAGGCAACAGCTACTAAAGCACCCACGTTAATTCCTATACCCATCCCTGTGTAAGTGTGGAATAATGAAATACTGCATACACAACAATGTTGACAATAACTTAAACAAGCTTTCTTAATTAAGTCAGTGAAATTAACTGGTGCTGGTAAGTATTTGCTCAAGGACGCTAAATTAGATTCGGTAACTGGAGGATGACCTCCCCAACCTCCTCCGCCACCGTTGCATCTATTATTTTCACAAGAATTAATGTAAGTCGTATTAACGTAAAGTTTAGGTGCAACCGCACAATCACTCTTGCACACAACTATTCTAGTTATCATTACTTGGTAATAATAACATAGTAATCTACTTCCTGAAGGATTAAAATAGCAATAAGGGCTTATCATACATACAGTCCAGTTAATCCAGGCTACTTGGCCTAGCATATAAATCTGAATAGAATTAACGGGTTTTGAAAGTGAAGGATTAACGCAACTTCCATTATACGCCTTTACCACAAAATTTGCGTCGTCTAATGTTATTGAAGGACCGGGAATTTTTAATCTCCCGGGGCTTGTTGTTGGTTGAGAAATGTAGAATCCGACATAGTACTCGTGTGATTCCGCATTAAGGATAGTAGCGTGTAAATAGGCCGAAAATTCTCTAATTGTTGGGCCAACAAAAGTAGCTATTGCTATCGGTGCTACGGATGAGTTATTTGGATACCAACCTAAGATGTGAGGGGTAACTTCTATTATTGCACATCCACAAGGTCTTGAAGAAGGCTCTGGGATATGAGATACTGTACAAGTTTCAGTTATGGACTTTACTGTTATTGGATCCTTAAATTGTATTACTGAAGTGAACCCTTTATTCCTTATAACTTGCGAAGTATTAAACGGTATTGCAAACGTTTGTATTAGTATTTTTCCTCCGGTTATGTATATTGCAGCACCGATTAATGAAG
>QEFD01000002.1 GCA_003086435.1 Acidianus hospitalis | reverse complement strand
GAAAAATTTATTTAGGCTCACAAGTTTCTTGTAAGGCTTTAGAGAAGGGCATAGGAGATATAGTAGTTGTTAGTTCATTATTCTGTACTCCGAATAATTATGACTATTTAATAGAAAGAAGAATTCTAGAACAAGGAGAGGGAGATGAAGTTGGATATTTTGATTGGCTAGGATTAAGCAAATTTAATAGAAATCCATCAGTAAAATTGAAGTCTCCTTCGACTGTGTTGAACTTTCTAGGTAAGGCGAAAGTGTTTGCACCAGAAGGATATCTTAAAGAAGGAAAGGAATTAGGCAAGGAAAAGTTATTCGTAATCGTAAGAAATAAGGAGGCTTTCAAATTCCTAAATGGAATTTTTTAAGAATACACAAATCTGAAAAACCTTAAATGTAATGTACATATTTTTAGCTATGTCAGCAAAAGCAGAAGCTTACTCAAGTTCCGCTAATTTGGGCCCTGGATTTGATATTTTATCCATGGCTCATAACGCTTTCAAGGACATAGTAATTGCGAGAACTATCGAGGAGAAGGGAAAAATAATAATCAAGAGTAATAATCCCAAGATTCCTTTAGATCCAGAGAAAAATTCTGCGGGATTAGCTACAAAAATTCTTCTTCAAGAAAAGGGGATAGACGAAGGAATAGAAATCGAGATAAATAAGGGAATTCCTTTTGGCTTAGGTTTAGGCAGTAGTGGTGCCTCTTCTGTTGCTGCCATAGCAGCAGTTAACGAGCTTTTTGAGCTTAAGTTGACCCAAGAAGAGATGGTAAAATATTCGATGTTCGGAGAACAGGCTTCTTCTGGCTCTCCTCACCCTGATAATGTAGCAGCTAGTGTATATGGCGGAATAATTGCTGTAACCTCGGTTTCTCCTGTAAAAGTAGAAAAAATCCCTGTTAATCTAGATTTTAAGATCCTATTAATTTCCCCCCAAGGTGAGATGGAAGGCAAAACAAAAAAAGCTAGAGAAATGTTGCCTAGTAAGGTAGACCTTTCGCTTTATGTTAAAAATTCCAGATATCTATCGTCGCTAATTTTAGGCTTTATTAAAGGAGATAAAGAATTGATAAAACAAGGGTTAAACGATGAAATAGTTGAGGTTGCGAGGGAGCCTCTCTATCCTCACTATAAGAAAATTAAAGAAATTGCGTTGAAGAATGACGCCATAGGTAGTTGTGTTAGCGGTGCAGGACCAACAGTCTTGGTGCTCTATGACGATAACACTAACCTTGATAAAATAAAGGTTGAGAGCCTTGAAGTTTGTAAAGCCTTTGGGCTTGCATGCAATTTTATTTTGGCTCAAATAGCTGGAGGTGTAAAAAGTGAAAGACTCAACTAAGGCTGTAAAAGAAGATATTGAAGATTCAACTAAAGCAATTACTACACCAATTTACCAAACAGTAGCTTTTATGTTCCCAGAAGGAGAGAAATTTAGGTATTCAAGAGAAGCAAATCCTACAACTCTAGAGCTAGGCAAGAAGATAGCTGAACTTGAAGGAGCAGAAATGGGTATTGCGTTCTCTTCTGGAATGGGAGCAATTACTACAACTCTTTTTACTTTGCTTACTCCAGGAAAGTCGTTACTAGTAACCATGGACATGTTTGGTAGAAGCTTGCGTTTTTGTAAAGATTTCTTGGCAAACTGGGGAGTTAAAGTAACTATTAGTAAACCTGGAAATGAAAACTTACTAGAGGCCGCAAAAAGATCTCATTTTGACGTAATATTTGTAGAGAGTATAACTAATCCTTTACTTCGAGTTATCAACTTACCAGAATTGTCAAAAATTGCTAAAGAAAATAATAGTATCCTAGTTGTAGATTCGACTTTTGCTACTCCAATAAATCAAAAGCCAATAGAATTCGGAGCGGATATAGTTATACATAGTGCATCCAAATTTATTGCAGGACATAATGACGTTATAGCGGGCCTTGCAGCAGGTAAAGAAGTACTTATGAAGAACATTGACTTAATGAGGAGAACCCTGGGAACTTCTTTAGAACCTTTTCCAGCTTATCTAGTAATAAGGGGAATGAAAACTCTAAAGGTTAGAATGGACGTTATAAATAGGAATGCTGAACAGATAGCTGAATTTCTAGAAGATCATCCGAAAGTTACTAAAGTATATTATCCAGGGTTAAAGTCTCATCCAGATTACGAAATAGCTAGAAAAGTCCTTAAAGGCTTTGGCGGAGTAGTTAGCTTTGAAGTCAGAGGGGGTAAGGACGAGGCCCTTAAGGTAATGAGATCAACTAAGGTAATAATTCCTGCACAGAGCTTGGGTGGCGTTAACTCCTTAATTTCTCATCCACCCACAATGAGTCATAGAACCTTGAGTTTAGAGGAGAGGAAGATAATAGGAATTAACGATTCTTTACTAAGATTGTCTGTGGGAATAGAAGATGTTGAAGACCTAATAGAAGATTTAGATCAAGCTTTAAGTAAAATTTAAATGAGTGCTTTTATTTCTCTTTTTAATTCGTCTTCTAACATAGCCTTTATTTCCATTCTATGAACTCTCGTTAGATGTAAAAATAAACCTCTTTTAGTAAAAGGACCTTTGTTACATAATTTACAGTAAAGTAAATGATTTTGTTCATAGGATAGCCAAAATGATACTTTATCAATTACTCTCTCAGCCATATCTTTTGATGAATAACCTACTGCTCTTACAATTTCATCTTCTTTTACACTTATCAAAGATGCTTTTTTGACTGTTAACTCTATTAGCTTTTCAGCAGTTATTGAGATTCCGCTATCCATTTTGTCCTCACTGAGGATATTCCTATTGCAACTACGAGTATTGCTAATAATCTTCTTAGCTTTAAATAAAAGTCTGGCGTATCTAAAACTGAAGCAAAATCGTTAATTTCTACGCCAAGTGCTCTCAAAAGCCTTTCGACTCTAACTTCTATATCAGCATAATTATAAATTATTTCCCCATTATCTAATGCTCTTTTTAACTCTATCACATCATCAAGAGTTGTAGCCAATTCTTCTTCTGTTATTTCGT
>QEFD01000001.1 GCA_003086435.1 Acidianus hospitalis | reverse complement strand
AAAGAACCTAGTCCTATCTTTCCTGCTTCCTCTTCTCCTATCCTCATGTTTTCCATTACTATATTAGTTAGCTTTTCTACGTCGATATTTATGCCTTCTCCTTCGACCTTAGTAAACTTGCCATTCTGTAGTTTGTAAACTCCTAGTAATCCGGGTATTCTTGAGTAGTTCATGTCTACCAATATGTATATATGTATACTCAGTTAATAAATGTTATTATCATAAGTTTATCAGTTTAATAAGAAGAATTTAATAAACATTTTTTCTTGATTTTTAGAGCTATCAATGATAATGAAATGAATAAAACTTTATATTTTTCGAATATAAATAAATTAAGAAAAGTTTAAATCCTTAGCAGAGAATATTATAATGATAGTCATGATAAAAGCTTCCTTCATTGGTATAGGAAAAATAGGTCAAACAATAGCTTACTCAGCAATAACTAGGGGAATATTTGATGAGGTAGTACTTTATGATATTATTCCAGAACTTCCAGAAAAATTTGAACACGAACTTAGGCATGCACTTGCTTCACTTAGAATAGATACTGAAGTAATAGGTACAAATTCAATAGATGACGTCACAGGCTCTGACATAGTGGTAATTTCTGCGGGAAGGCCAAGAAAGCCTGGAATGAGCAGGAGAGACTTGTTTGCTGATAATGCAAAAATTATTATTAACTTAGCTAAGGAATTGCCGAAAAGGAATCCCGGGGCAGTATATGTAATGGTAACAAACCCTGTTGACATGATGGCTTCAGTATTTGCAAAGTATTCCAAGGAATACGTTATAAGCACTGGAGACCAAGTTGAGAGCATGAGGCTAAGGGCTTACATTTCAAAGATCCTTCATGTTCCAGTTAGTCAAGTTGATGGCTTTGTTGGAGGAGAACATGGAGAGGACGCTGTAGTATTATGGAGCACTGTTGCAGTTAACGGTAAACAAGTTGAAGATCTTCCTAAAGAGCAAATTGAAAAGTACGTAAAAAGTATCCCAGGAGATATAATAAGGGTAATGGGTGGGACAACTTGGGGGCCAGGAACTATAATTGCTGATATAATTAAGGCTATTGTGCTCAATGAAAATAGGGTAATGAGTATTGCAGTGCCAAGACAATACGAGGACGAGATAATTCATATTAGTATTCCTACAGTAGTTGGAAGTAAAATAGGCCCAACGCTTGAAGATCATTTAAGTGAAGATGATAGGTGGCATCTGATTGCAGCAATGAAGGATTATTATAGCGTATATAAGGATATGTTAAAGAGCATTAAGACTGAAGGAGAAATAGTAAGTTAAAAAGAGAGAAGAAAATTTTGATTATTTTTCTCTTTTTCTTTCTTTTTTCTTGTTATTTTTCTCTTTTCTATACCTTTGTATTAAGCATTTGGTCTGCACATCTTTTTAAATCGCTTTCAATTTTTTCCTCTATTCCTAACGGCAAATAATATATATAGGTAGGTCTGCCTATTTTTCCATTTTCTGATTTTTTCCTTATTACTAAACCTATATCGACTAACCTTTTCAAACTTCCGTCAACAGTAGTTTTACTAACCTTTAGCATCTTTGATAATTCTTGCGAAGTTATAGGTCTTCTTACTTCGAGGATTTTTAGAAAAACATCTACGTCTGATTCACTAAGCTTATAACAACATTTAATATTATGCCTTATATCTATTTGCGTTTCCATAAGATAAGTTTGTTAATCAACCTAAAAAACTTTTTTATCTTTTTTATTGAAGATTATACTAAGATAAATTATAAAAAATAATTTTTAACTAAAGTTAATAGTGGTCAGTAATAATTTAAAAAGTGATATACAGTTCTCACTTCAATATCTCCCTGGAAATTATCAACTTCATAATGTTCAACGCGCCTTCTGCACCTACTAGGTAAGACATAAGTCCTCTCATCCCTGACTCAATTAACGCGTCTTTAGTATAACCATATGCACCAAACCATATCATTACGCTCTTGATCACGTCAAACGCTGTTTGAGGAGCAATTAATTTGGCCATTGCAGAAAACTTCGGTATTTCATCCTTAAACTTCTCTTCGTGATCCAACATCCAGGCTGATTTATACACTAGTAGCTTTGCCATTTCTAATTTAGTGTATAACTCTGCTGCCTCAAAGGCAATTGACTGTAAATCTTTCAGTTTTACGCCAAATGCTTCCCTCTCTTTTATGTACTTTAAACCTTCCTCAAGTATTGCCTCAGCTGAACCAATGCATGCGGAGGCTACTAAAACTCTTGCGTGATTAAAGCCATCCATTGCGTAATAAAAGCCTTTGTTTTCCTCTCCAACTAGGAATTTTTCATCAATCCTCACATTATCGTATTTTATTATGCCAGTAGATATTCCCATTCTACCCATGTTTTCAATTCTTGAGACCGTTATTCCTTCAGAGTTTATAGGAACGTAGATCATTGAGATTCCTTTATGTCCTTTTCCTCCAGTTCTAACAAGCGTTAAGTGGCCTCCTCCCATTTCTTTTGCCTCCATAACTCCGCTTATGTAAGCTTTTTCTCCGTTAATCACGTATTTTCCTTCTTCTTTTTTAGCCGAAGTTTTTAGGTTTGCGACGTCACTGCCTCCGGAAGGTTCTGTAGATGCTATTCCGAGAAAATTCTCTCCGCTAGCAACTTTAGGCAAAACTTCCTTCCTTAGTTCTTCTGAACCGTATTTATCTAAAACGTACCCCCAACTATTTTCTAGTAGGAAAAATACTGCAGTAGCCATAGTAAAATCTGCCCTTGCAATTTCT